>JANLOW010000459.1:0-1994 GCA_031366785.1 Bacteroidota bacterium
TCCTAGATTCCGGAGATGTTTCATAATCTCCAGATTGGTATTCGCTTTACAGGCATACTTAATCTTAAGTTTTACTCCGCTAAAAGCCTTTTTCAACCGTTCAAATTGCCGGCTAATTGTTCCGGCATCGTAAATATAAAGTGGAGTGCCGAATTCACTTGCGGCTGAAAGAAGATCATTCTTCAATATGGGGTAATTGTCTTCGAAGGGCATGGGATAAAAGTAGTAAACTTATTGATATTTTTCTTACAATTCCAGATAATACTACAAAGCAATAAAGGCAACAATGAAAAGCATTTATAACACTTGCTTTTCAAAATCGCCAATAAAAATTGTCACAAATAATCTTCCGGGCAATCCCTTAATCAGTAAAATCCAGGTTCTGATTATTTTTTCTCGCCACTAATAAGGTACAGCTTTTTGTCTTCAATAATTTTATTCACCATCGATAATTGTGCTGTCAAAATAGAATTCAACCTGTTAAGTAGTGTATCTGCTTTTGTAGCAAGATTATTATAGACTTCATTCATTTGTTGGTTTGGTTTACTATCAGCAGAGGCAACGATTGAAGATAATATAGAAATCTTATTATCGAGTCGGTTAGGGAAATTGAACAAATCGTAATCAGTGACGGCTTTGGGTTGTGTAAGCTCTTCTTCAACTTTTTTCAAAGAATCAATTAAAGGTTGAGTAATTTTTTTCACTTCCTTTGCAAGTAAACTGTCTTTTATTGTTTCCACTGAACCATTTATCTGTTTGAAAATTTTTCTGATGCCACTTATTCCTTCGTGAACTGCCGTTAATTTTTTGTTTATTTTCATTAGCAAATCAAATTGTTGCTGCAAGTCTGCATCAGTTGCTTCAATTCGCGGATCGCGGACTATTTGAAAATTTTGTTCTGCAAGCAAAGAATCTTTTATAAATAATTTTGCAATATAATTTCCGGGAGGCGCTGATGGTCCGATAATGTTACCATCTAACCTTGCTTTATTTCCTTCTACAATTTCTTTCGCATCGGGATACCGCAGATCCCAGACAAAAACATTCATTCCCTTATTATTTGAAAGTATTCCTTTGCGTTTAAGTTTTTTATCCTGATAAAATTCTTTGCTGATTTTTATAGGTTCGCCTTTGTTATCTTTCAGACTTGAATAGGTAATTATTGTGTCACCTTTAGCTGTAAAAAAGCGGAGTGTTAATTCGGTGTCGGGTTTTTGTGCCAGATAATAACGCATAACAGCACCATGAGGAGTGTTCTCACCTTCCTGCATTGAAGCCTCATAAAAAGAATTTCCCTGCCAACGAACGGTTGTCCGGGGTTTATATAAAAAGTATTTCGATTTTCTTGCATCCGCAAGTTGATAGAGTGAAGTTACATCATCGAGAATCCAAAAGGATCGACCGTGAGTTGCAATGACTAAATCCTGTTCGCGTTTTTGAAATTGCATATCGTGAACCGGTGTATTCGGAAGATTTAATTGCAGAGACTGCCATTGATTGCCATCATCAAAAGAAATATAAGCACCGGTCTCTGTTCCACAAACAAGCATTCCTTTTTTATTTGGATCTTCACGAATTACTCTTGTATAATCTCCTTCACGAATTCCATTGGTAATAAGTTTCCAGGTTACTCCATAATCGTTTGTTTTGAGAAGATAAGGTTTTGTATCATCCGATTTATAATTCGTTGCTGCAACATAAGCAGTGGCTTCATTAAATGGAGATGCATCGATAATACTGATGAGCGATGTTTGCGGAATATTTTTAGGAGTAACATTCGTCCAGCTTTTACCATTGTCTTTTGAAACATGTATTAATCCATCATCACTTCCGGCCCATAACACTCCTTGTTTCACAGGTGATTCGGCGAAGGTGAAAATATCAGCATACACTTCTGCTCCTGTATTATCTTTTGTTATTGGACCTCCGCTTTGTTTCATCGTTAAAGAATCATGCCGTGTTAAATCCGGGCTAATTACTTCCCAACTCTCGCC
>JANLOW010000500.1:0-6396 GCA_031366785.1 Bacteroidota bacterium
ATCAATAATTTTAGAAGAAGCATTATACAATTCCAAAAAATCATTACCTCCTTCATTTGAATTAAATAATAGCTCGTTGATGATTATGTCCTTTGGTTCAGCATTTTCAGTAAAACCAAATTTTATAGTATGATATGTGTCTATTGAATTGCCCGGACAATCTTTAATCAACGAAGAAATCTGCAAAACATAAATGCCGCTTGAAAATGGATTTGAAAAATTTAATTCAACAGAATCATCTCCTAATTGAACAGTAGAAACCGGTCCGGGGATTAAACCATTATTATTTCTTATCCTAAAATTATTTACATCATCCAGCCCTTCAGAAATGGCTTCATTAAAAACAACAATAACCGAATTACTGTCCTTTAAAAAAATATTTGAAACAAAAGGAGATGTTACATCTGTAAATTCTCCATTTACACTGTTGTTTAGTCCGGGTGTACCATGGGTAATAGAAGATGAGGCTTTCCAGTTTTCTTCATTTTTACAAATAAAATCCTCATTGATTCTCTCGACTGACCATCCTCCATCGTTTTTTTTATTATCGTGATAATACCCGTCATTAAATTTTAATTCATCAATCAATTGACCGCTATCGTCAGTTAAAAATAGATGATCTCCAACATCGTTATTTAGTGTTGGAAAAGATTCGACAGCTAAGGCATTCGGAATGGAAAGAAACTCAAGCGAATCATTTACAGAGTACAAAACCAAATAGCTTTGCGGTCCTAAATGAAACGCCGGTATCGATCCACCCGAACTACCATCACTGATCTTCCAACCAAGAATAAATACTGAAGAATCTTTTCTATTATATATTTCAATAAATTCCGCATTGGGAAGCGGGCTTAATGAAGATGGTTCAAAATAAATTTCAGAGAAGACAATATCATTTAATTTAGCTTTAGCAAAAGGAGTATAGACAAAATTTCCAGATGTATCATTCAATAAATTCTGATTTAAATCTTTTAATCCGGACAAAGTAAAAACATAATTAACATTCGGCAACAAGGATGTTGAAAATTCAAAATAATATTTTAAAGGATTTGTACTATCCGGGAAAATATAGAATGGCTGACCAATGCCATTATCAACTTGATAATTATTAGTATTAATTATTGATAATGGCTCCATCTTTTCAGAAAATACAACTGAAATAGTTGTGTTTGATTCAACATTAATATTTATAACAAATGGTTTTATCGAATCCTTAAGTGATGGGCCTGCATAAAAATTATCGAAATAAAACCGGTTTACATTGCCGCTTGTATAATTGCAATTCACGCCAATAAAAGCTGCAGAATTAAAAGTGGAATCGACTCCGATGGCTTCTATATTATAATTTTCTCCACCGCTGTAATCAACTGAAAGTATCCATTTGCCTGAATTATTTCTTTCAACTTTTACTCCTGCCGAAAAAGAATTGGCAATAAAACCATCCTGAGCACGACAGACGGAAGTTATTGTTGTTCCATTTTGCTGAAAAAGTTCTATAGCATCATTCGATAAAGATTCGCCGAATTGAAGAAAATATCCATTTAATGGTTGCTGTAAATCATTCTGATCCGATGAAAGATAAACCCTGGAATTGTTGAATGAAGAAGGAGAAAAACCAAGTTTAATAAAGAAACGCCATTCGCTAGAATCAAGGGTATTAAGGTTTGCCGGTACTGAAAGAAATGAATTCCCTGCATTTAAAGCATTTAATTGCAACTGTCCGGATAGATTAACGTTAAAATCAGAACCGTCTCCGCTCCATTCGGGTGATATAGAAAATTCACCATCATCAAAATGATCAATCACCTGAGCGTTTGCTATGTCAAGAATCAATAAAAAAATTATTGGGAGATAAATCTTCATTAGGAAGAATGTTTTATTTTGCAGGACAAAACTAAAGGTCATAAAGGTTTTTAATAACTCCATTTATAACGGATAATAAATTAAACACGATGAAAGTTGCAGTAGTAGGCGCCACAGGAATGGTAGGGCAGGTCATGTTAAAAGTTTTAGAAGAAAGAAATTTTCCTTTAACAGAATTAATCCCCGTTGCCACTGAAAGATCTGTTGGTAAAGAAATTTATTTTCGTGGTAAACCTTATAAGATTATATCAATGACAGATGCAATTGCGCTTAAACCGCAAATCGCATTATTTTCTGCAGGAGGAAATACATCGCTCGAATGGGCACCACAATTTGCTGCTGTCGGTACTACTGTAATTGACAATTCCTCTGCCTGGCGTATGGATCCCGATAAAAAATTAATTGTTCCAGAGATAAATGCTCAAGTCCTAACTGCAGCTGATAAAATAATTGCGAATCCCAATTGCTCGACTATTCAAATGGTCATGGTCCTTGACCCGCTTCACAAAAAATATAAAATCAAAAGAGTAGTTGTTTCTACCTATCAATCTGTATCAGGTACGGGGAAAAAAGCAGTTGATCAGATGATGAATGAAAGAAAAGGAATTAAAGGTGAAATGGCTTATGCGTATCCCATCGATATGAATGTACTTCCGCAAGTCGATGTTTTTCTTGATAATGGATATACCAAAGAAGAAATGAAAATGCTGAATGAAACAAGAAAAATTATAGGCGACGACAGCATTCGTTTAACTGCAACAACCGTTCGTGTTCCTGTAAAGGGCGGACATAGCGAAGCGGTGAATGTTGAATTTGGAAATGATTTTACTTTAGAAGAAGTCCGAAATATTCTACGTGCAACAAAAGGTGTTGTCGTTTTAGATGACATGGAAAAAAAAGAATATCCAATGCCTCTTTTCGCTGAAGGAAAAGATGATGTTTTTGTAGGTAGAATCCGTCGTGATGAATCACAAGAACGAACATTGAATATGTGGATTGTTTCCGATAATCTCAGAAAAGGCGCTGCTACAAATGCTGTACAGATTGGGGAATATTTATTGGCGATGGGAATGTTGAAGTAAAATATTACGTCATTCATCTCCTGCAATTACCTTTATATTTATTTCCTCCCGTATCAGTCTTTTCGCCGGATACCATGCTGCTAATAATCCTATGCAGCTTACTGTAATAAAAACATAAAGAAAATCTAATGGTATCATTTTTACAGGATAGGTATCTATAACAAAGGATCCTGAGCCGCTCAGTGAAATCAATCCGAATCTTTCCTGAAGATAACAAATCAACATTCCAATTATTAATCCACCAACAGCTCCTGAAAGTGTAATGAGCATTCCTTCTGTAAGAAATAATTTTCTAAGAAATGAAATCTCCGCGCCCATACTTCTGTAAATCGCAATATCTTTTTTCTTTTCAATAACGAGCATGGTTAATGAGCTGATAACATTAAAAATGGCTATGATGAGTATAAATGTTAGAATCAGAAATACCGCCCACTTTTCTGAACGCATTATTTTATAGATAATCTCATGCTGCTGATAGCGGTTTTTTATTTTAAAATCATTTCCAATTTGTGTTGAAATGTTTTTAATAATTTCTGCTTCGATTTTATTCTTGCTCAATCCGATTTCAAGAGCGGTGAGTTTATTTTCATAATCAAATATTTCCCTGGCAAACCTAAGTGGAGTGATTATATATTTTGCATCAAATTCCTGTTGAACAGAAAAGATACCGGAGGGAATTACAAATCGTCTGTTAAATGCTCCTTCGGGATCTGCAAGAGACGGAGTAGAATTACGTGGTCCGTAAATTTCAATCTGGTTAAAAATATTATCAGGATCTATACCCAAATTGTAGGCTATACCCTCTCCTACTAATGCATAGTCAGTATCGCCGCTTTGAAGTAAAAATGAGCCGGCTACAATCATGGAATCAAGCCCTGTCATCTTTTCAAAATCTTTGCTTACCCCTTTAAGTTTGATGATGTATTGCTTATCACGATATTTTACTAAAGCACTTTCTTCTACTACTTGATCCACAAAAGCGACACCATCAATTTTCTTTAATTGTTCAATATTAATTTTATTCTGATCGAATGATTTACCTGCAACCAGCTCAATTCGCAAATCCGGATCAAAAGAATTATACAATCGAAGAATCAAATCTTCGAAACCATTAAATACCGAAAGTACGATTATCAATGCTGCCGTTCCAATCATAACTCCGATGGATGATATGGCCGAAATAATATTTATTACACGTTGTGATTTTTTACTAAAGAAGTAACGAAAAGCAATGAAAAAAGGTAAACGAAATTTCATTTCCAGGCTTTGACTATAAGTCCGGTTCCTGTAGAGTGAGTTGAATAGGTATCGGCATAATTGAGTAAGAAGGAAACCGGGTAGGCAACAAGGTAATAAAAAGGAAGGATAATGAAAAAAAGTTTTGATACGCCAAGCATTTGAATCGGGTATTTCATAGATAAACGCCAGGCAATTTTTCCGGGTGAACCGTATTGGTAACGAGCTTCGGTTTTTTGAAAACCTGCACTCCTTAGCTTTTCCTGTATCTGATTGATGTTATATCCATCACGAACATGTTCTTCTATAAATGAAGATTGGTCTCCTTCATGTACATCACTCCCTCCCTGATCTGAAGGCGTTGAAATAATGAGCATCCCCCCAGTCTTCATAGAAGCATGAAAATTTTTAAATACCTGAACATCTTCTTCTATATGTTCCATTACATCAACACAAACTACAAGGTCGTAAGAATTTTCTTTTATATATTTTGTTAAGTCCTGAACTTCAAAATGAACATTTGTTGCTCCTATTTTTTTAAAAAAATTATTACAATCAGCCACTTGCTCGTCCTTTACATCAGCAGAAATAATTATCCAGTCTTTATTTTTTCTATTTAGCCAATATGTGTACTGCCCAAATCCGGCACCGGCATCTAGGATATTAACAGCGATTTTATTTTCATTCATCCACAAACGCAACTCTTTATGTATATGCCATGCCCGTAATAAGAGTAAATCGAGTAAATTATAAAATATTTTTCTGAGAAATGGTGTCTTATTGAAGACATTGCCAAGGGACCGTTTAATAGGATCGTACTGCATAAGGATTATTAATGGTTGCGAAGATATGAGAAAAGTCAAAAGTCAAAAAAGTTTGACCCGTATTTCATTTTAATTTCTTTTTACCTTTTTCTTGTTTCAATTGTTTTGCATTTTGAGGGCTTACTATTTTCTTACCTGACTTTGCCTCAATTTCTCTTCTGGTATTTCCTGCAATGGTGCCTCCTTGTTTGGCAATTACCTTATTCTCATCAAAGTTATTAGGATTCTTCTCCTTTGAAATTTCTGTCGTGGTTGCTTCAGCAAGCATATTCAAAACCAGTTCAAGATTAGTCATATTATCCCGAAGATTTTCCTTCTTTAAATTCTTGTGTTTCTTGTATTGATTTACCGTTTTACCGCTCTATGCTTGTGTAATAATATCAGTTAGAGTTGCAAACTCCTGTCCTTTTTTAACTCCCCGGTTTTCCCATTCATCGGTGAGCTCTTTTCTGACTTCAATACTTTTCAGTTGCTGGTTTATCCATTCTTTTTTGTAACCCAGTTTCAGATAATTTTCCAATGCCCTATCAATACTTAATTCTGGATTTTGTGACTCCTCTATTCTCTCATAACCCACTTTTGCCAACCATTGCTTGAAAGGTTCTGCATTGGGTGATGGAATAGATTGAATTAGTCTAAGAAGTTGTTCAGTATCTGCTATGTCAGTTGAATAAAACTTACCGTCCTCTGATTGCATCTTCAGTTGTCCGATTTTTTCGGACAACTGGCTTCCTTCCTTATTCAGTTTCGCCTTTAAATCACTCCAATACTTTCTTGGACGGTCAGTTCCGGTTAATGCTTCAATTATATCCACAACACTGAAATACCATTTCTCTGCTTTTTCATCCCAATGACTGCGGATTTTTTTATTTTCGAATAGTTTGATATTGCTCATGATTTCATTATTTTTCATTATGCATCAAGCAAATAAAATTTGCACTTTCAAAACCTAAGATATCTTTATGAGCTACTTTAGTCATTCTTTTTTTGAAAATGACTCACTACAGGTTTTAACTTTCCCCTTCCACATTATCCGGTGGCTTCGTGCCTTTTAAAAGCTTCTCAATTTTTTCGACATAGTCAAGAGAATCGTCCAGAAAAAATTTTAATTCAGGTACAATACGAGCCTGATGACGGATACTTGAACCAAATATTTTTCTGATTTCTTTTTTATGTTTTTCAATTTGAGCCATTACTGAATTTGGATCTTTGGATCCGAAAATGCTGATATAAATTTTTGCAATACCAAGATCAGGGCTTACACTAACATTAGTAACAGTTATAAATGCTTTTCCAAAGAAGTTATATCCTTCTCGCTGAAAAAGTTCGCCGATTTCTTTCTGAAAAAGGCGGTTATACTTTTGCTGCCGGGTCGAATCCATGGGGGCAAG
>JANLOW010000005.1:0-2394 GCA_031366785.1 Bacteroidota bacterium
ATTGCCATTGCTTCAGGCAAAGGCGGGGTTGGAAAATCAACGGTAGCAGCTAATCTGGCCATTGCACTTGCTTCTAAGGGTGTAAAAGTCGGTCTGATCGATGCAGATATTTATGGTCCTTCACAACATATAATGTTTGGCGTAGAAAAAGAAAGAATACTTGTGAATGAAAGAGACGGAACATCTTTTATGATTCCGATTGAAAGATATGGTGTTAAAGTATTGTCAATAGGTATGCTTGTAGATCCAAACAAAGCGATACCATGGCGCGGGCCAATGGCATCGAAAGCACTTAAGCAATTATTCAGTGATGCAGAGTGGGGCGAACTGGATTATATGCTAATCGATCTTCCTCCCGGTACCGGTGACATTCATCTTACACTCGTAAGTGCAGTCCCGGTTACAGGAGCAGTTATAGTGAGTACACCGCAACATGTTGCATTAGCTGATGCACGAAAAGGCATAAATATGTTTCAGCTTGAGAGTATAAATATCCCTGTTCTTGGACTGATAGAAAACATGTCCTATTTCACGCCGGCAGAATTACCAAATAATAAATATTATATTTTCGGAAAAGAAGGTTGTCGTAAACTTGCCGATGAATTGAACATTCCATTCCTCGGAGAAATTCCTTTGGTGCAAAGTATTCGTGAAGGTGGAGATACAGGTTTGCCGATTGTACTCGATGAAGATACATCGGCAGCGAAAGCATTTCACGAAGTTGCTGATTATTTAGTTCGTAACATTGCCATACGTAATGCTTCAAAGCCGCCTTCGGTTAGAGTAGGAGCAACAGCGTATTAATTTTTTTATTTTTTTACTATGAAGCGTTTAGAAAATCCGGAAATATACAGGAGAGTTGAAGAAGCATTGAGTCAACTACGACCTTATCTTGAAGCGGATAGTGGTAATGTTTCTATTCTTGAAATCACCGATGAAATGATCGTTCGACTTAGGTTTCATGGTTCGTGTAGCTCATGCTCTATGAGTGAAATGACATTGAAAGCCGGAATTGAACAGGAAATATTTCGCATGGTTCCGGAGATAAAGGGTGTTGTAGCTATACCGGAGGATTAAACTTTTTTATCGATTGAAGGTGTCTTTGCTCGGAATAGTCTAACGCGAGTAATACAATCTGATTAGTATCACCTACTCACATACGCGTGACTACGCCGCCAAACGTACTTCAATTAGTGCATATTCCGGAAAGCAATTTCAAAATAGATAATGTAATTCAATCAAGTTAACCAATAATGGTATAAGTCAGTACATAAGCACCATTTTATTTTGCAGATCGAGATTGTTTTACTTGCGCTAGACTTCTCTAAGTATAAATGTGAAAAGTAATAAATCCGGCAAATAAGTTTTATAACTACCTCAGCTGCATCACAGACGAAGTTACGCACTAAAGGTCGGTTTACGTCAGTCTTTTAATAATTGCGGCTTTCGCGTTTAATAAACCGCCTAGTGGGAGAGAAAAATATTTGATAAGGAATAAAATGGTTATCAGCATCATTTATACCCTATCCTTTTTCGATCCTTTTGATCTGTTTCCAGTTTGTCTTTATGTAGCAAATAATTTAATGCTTCATAAACATCTTTAAATTTCCGGTTCATCTCTTTTTCCAATTTCCTGATCTGTTCTTTTAGCTCAGTATAGTTCATGGAATATTTTCTGAGTAGAACAAATGCTCTGATAATAGCAACACTGACATCGATTGCTTTTTTTGAATTGAGAATTGCCGAAAGCATTGAAACACCCTGTTCCGTGAATGCATGAGGAGGGTATCTTGTTCCGCCTCTCCCCTTTGAGGTTCCAAATTGGAACCTCAATTCCTTCCATTCTTTTGTAGTAAGCCGGAACATAAAGTCATTTGGAAATCTTCCCAAATTCCTCTTTACTGCTTTATTTAATATTTTTGTTTCAACTTTATACAATTCTGCAAGATCAAAATCCAGCATTACCTTTTGATTTCTTATTTCATGAATCTTTTTTTGTACAACCTGAATTTGCATGGTGATTTATATTGAAGTTTCGTTTTAAAATCTCAAAATAATATCTAAACAAAATAAAAATAACTGTATATGTGATGGTTTATTAATTACCCTGTATTTTTTTAAAAGAAAATTGCAAATAGATATGACTCTTGCATAGAAATCGCCAAGCGGGAAGTTACTTACCTTACCCAGCTACGACGGACTTCACACTAACCTTTATTTTTCGCCAATAAAATAAAGCTCAAGACTGCTTCGACGCCTGCCTGCCCGCATACCGCAAGGCAGGCAGGCGTCGAAGCGTCGTTGGATTTGTTATATTTGTGATATGTAGGAAAGCAATGTTGGGTTATCAAGTCCGTCACAGCTGGGTAAAGGGCGTTGTAGCTATACCGGAGG
>JANLOW010000010.1:0-7016 GCA_031366785.1 Bacteroidota bacterium
TATTGCCTATTCACCAACTTTGAAAGCAGGTTTTGTGAATTGGGATGATCAGCAATACGTTTATGAAAATCCACTTATAAAAGGTTTCACTCATTTAAAAGAACTTCTTTTCACACCGGTACAGGGAAACATGCATCCACTGACTATGTTAAGTCTTGCTATTAACTATTCTATTTCCGGACAAAATGCATGGTCTTATCATTTGTTCAACATTTTATTTCATCTTGCGAATACCTTGCTTGTTTTCATTCTGGCAAGAAGACTCAGTAAAGAAAATGCAATTATGTCCGTTACAACGGCCGTCTTATTTGCTTTGCATCCTATGCATGTGGAATCAGTGGCCTGGGTTAGTGAAAGGAAAGATGTTTTGTATTCTTTTTTCTTTTTACTCGGATTATTAAGCTATATAAAATACATTGATAAAAATTCACGATCCTCTTACGTTTTAAGTTTGTTTTGGCTTATACTTTCTTTAGCCTCAAAACCTGCCGCTGTAATATTTCCTGTAGTATTATTTACTGTTGATATTTTACGACAAAGGAAATTCACCTTTAAACTATTTGCAGAAAAAATTCCGTTTTTTGTGTTTGCTGGAGTATTAGGATTTCTAACACTTCACTATCAATCTGCTGTAGGTACAACTGAAGGACAAAATTATTTTGGAATAAACGATCGTTTCTTTTTTGGCTTCTATGGTTTCTTTATGTATTTAGTTAATCTATTTGCTCCTTTCAACCTGGTTCCATTTTATCCATTTCCAACAGTAGGAAAAGCTCTGCCTATATTATATTATCTTTCTCCAATCTTTTTTATTGCTATCGGCATAGCCTGTTTAAAAACAATAAAAAAATTCCCGGTTTTTACCTTTGGATTTAGTTTTTATTTTATTAATCTGATGCTTGTCTTACAATTTTTCATTGTTGGAAGTGCAATAATTGCAGACAGATATACTTATATTCCATACATAGGAATTTTTTATATTGTAGGTTGGATGATTGACCGATGGCAAAAACAATCGTTTAAAAAAGCCATGGATTACATTACTGTTATCGGTTTATTCTTAACAGGCATGACATACAACCAAGCTTCCACATGGAAAAGCAGTACGACTTTGTGGGATCATGCGATTAAAGTTCATCCCACCTTCAGGGCATACAATAGCAGAGGTTCTGTTTATCGTAACGAAGGGTTTCCTGAAAAAGCAATTAACTGTTACAATGAAGCGCTTAAATTAAATAAAACAGATCCGGAAATTTATACTAACAGAGGGAATGCCTATTCTGAAATAAAAAAATATACGGAAGCGCTCAATGATTATAATTCTGCGCTGGCCATTAAACCGGATTATATTGCTGCTTATGCAAATCGTGGATCTTTGTATGGTTCTACCGGTAAATTTGAATTGGCCATAAATGATCTGACGAAAGTATTACAGAAAGATCCGAATTACATAGCTGCCTACCCGAACAGGGCAACGGCGTATTTAGAATATGGCAAATACGATGAAGCGATTGCTGATTATACAAAATTTCTTGAATTTAAACCGAACGATGTTGACATATTGAATATGGTTGCTGTTTGTTATCAACATTTGAAAAAATTTGATGAGTCAATTACCGTTTTTAATAAAATGATATCCATAAACCCCAAACCCATTTTTTATTTAAACCGTTCCTACTCCTGGAAAGGGTTAGATAAAATAGATGAAGCACGGAAGGATGCAATAACTGCCAAACAGGGGGGCGTAGAAATACCGGAAGGGTATGCGCAATTTTTGAGGTTGTGATTTTTAAAGGATGTTTGATGGTTGTATGGAAAGGTAATCACTTTCTTTAACCGCTCGGCGTTGACTAACACAAGTAATTCAATTAATAATTAATATTGACTCATCGTTGTGTGACTACGCCGTAATACGTACAACAATCCTCTGCTGTGCAGGATTAGCAATCACTACTGTTCGGATCCTTTAAGCAAAAATAATCAAACCCAAAATAGTCAAATATTAAACGCTGCGAAACTTTGCGCACCTTCGCGTTCATTGCGTTTTATTTAACTGGCGTCGGATTTTTAACGCAAAGACGCGACGACTCGCAAAGTTGCGCAATGAAAACAGAAGTAATATTTGAAAAACCACTTGAACAGTACTAATAAGGATATTTATCTATGTAAAAAGACTGATATTTACCCATCTTTCAATCTCGAAAATTTTAATTATATTTCCAATCTATTTTCAAAAGCAAAATGAAAAACAAGAAAGAACAAAATAAGCACAACCGATCGAATCAAAAACCTTCACCGACTTCATCGATTGATAAAAGATATTACATCGGACTTTTTATAATTGCTTTAATCACATTCGTCGCTTACCTGCCAGCTTTGCAAAATGGTTTTGTGTGGGATGATGACGATTACATTCGGAACAATCCTTTGGTTCGATCCATTAATTTCAAGGAGATTTTTTCGCAGTTTGTCATGGGAAATTATCATCCATTAACCATACTCGGCCATGCTTTCCAATTTCAACTTTTTGAATTATCCGAAAAAGGGTATCATGTCGTCAATATATTGATACATCTTTTAAATACCGGACTTGTGTTTTATGCCATTTTTCATTTGAGTGAAAAAACAATAGTTGCTTTGGTTGCAGCAGCGTTGTTTGGAGTCCACCCAATACATGTCGAATCAGTTGCCTGGGCATCTGAGTTAAAAGATTTATTATACACATTTTTCTTTTTGTGTTCTTACATCTATTATTTAAAATATCAGAAAGATAAAAAAAGAAAATTTTATTTTCTTTCTGTGTTTCTTTTTCTTCTTTCACTTCTCTCTAAAGCCATGGCAGCTTCTCTTCCAGTCTTATTGTTATTAACGGATTACTTTAAAGGATATAAAATAAATACGAAGTCGATTATTGATAAAGCCCCTTACTTTATACTTGCACTAATCTTTGGAATAGTTGCCATTGCTGCACAGAAGACATCAGGGGCCACCGATATTGCCGGCTTTCCCATTCAACAAAGGATAATCTTTGCCAGCTATGGCTTTATTTCATATTTGTTTAAGCTTATTCTTCCGCTAAATCTTTGCGCGTATTATGCCTATCCAATAAAAGAAGGAGGTGAAATACCTGCGCAATATTATGGATATCTTATTTTATTACTTGGTTTATTAGCTTATACTTTTTACTCGTTACGCCATTCAAAAAAAATATTTTTTGCGATTGGTTTTTTTGCAGCAACTGTATTTCTCGTATTGCAATTGTTACCCGTCGGTGGGGCGATTATGGCAGATCGATACAGTTACATTCCTTCCATAGGTATTTTTTATCTGGCGGGCGAAGGATTTTATTGGTTATGGAATAAAAAGAGTCTCCGGACATTTGCTTTCATTATTCTCGGAACTATGGTCATCTTTTATTCTGTAAAAACGAGCGCACGATGTGGCATTTGGAAAAACGGTATGATACTTTGGACAGATGTTATCAATCAATACCAAACTATTCCACAAGCCTATATTAACAGAGGAATAATATTCGCCGGTGAAAAAAAATACGATGAATCTTTAAACGATTATAACAAAGCAATTCAGATTGAACCGAGATTTTCTAAAGCCTACAATAACAAAGGCGGTTTGATGAGGACGTTAAAAAGATATGATGAAGCGATTGCGAATTTCGACAAAGCCATCGAATTACAGCCTAAATATCCTATAGCTTTAAATAACCGCGGACTTATAAAAAATATTATTAAAAAATATGATGAGGCAATATTAGATTACAATAAAGCGATAGAATATAAACCCAATTATCCTGAAGCATTTAATAACAGGGGCGTGGCTTATAGAAATTCCGGTAGATTTGAAGAATCGTTACGAGATTTTAATAAAGCTATTGAATTACAACCTAATTATTCAAAAGCATATAATGAAAGAGGTGTTCTCATGGCTAATCAAAATAAATTTGATTTAGCATTGAACGATTATAACAGGGCCATTCAACTTCAACCTGATTATGGTAATGCTTATTATAACAGAGGTCTTTGCGAACTTTCTAGCGGAAATAAAGTGAATGCATGTAAGGATTTACAGGTTGCTGCGAGTGCAGGATTGCAGTATGCTGTTGATGAGTATAACAGATCGTGTAAATAAAAAAATTAAAATTTTTTGGCTTTTGGGTTAAATGCTGGTGTGGAGATAAAATATAAAGGCTTAGGATTTAATGTTGAGCTGGTTTTTTAACCACAAACACTAAGGTTGCACAAAGATTCACAGAGAAAAATAATAATACATTATTTAATCATTCCTGAAGATGGATGATTTATATATTTTTAAACGGGCCATAAAATATAACAAAGACGTTCTCAAGACACCCATTCCATAGGTGGAGCTGCGCATAAAATTTATAGAAGAAGATTCCGATTCATACTTGGTTGGGCAGGTAATTTCTCCTATATCAAATTTAAAGTAAAAAACCTGAGCCAGGAGTTCATTATCGAAAACGAAATCGTCGGAGTTTTTCTTATAGGGGATTGTCTCTAAGACATCACGCCTGTAAGCACGATATCCGGTATGATATTCCGACAACTTCTGATTCATCAGAAGGTTTTGAGTGAATGTTAGGAAACGGTTTGCTACATATTTATACAATGGCATTCCACCCTTTAACGCTCCTTTTCCAAGAATACGGGAACAAATAACAACAGGATATAATTCATTCGCAATAATGCTTGCCATAGCAGTAATCAGTAGGGGTGTGTATTGATAATCCGGGTGAAGCATAATTACAATATCGGCACCTAATTCTAATGCTTTGTTGTAGCAAGTTTTCTGATTTCCTCCATAGCCCTTGTTGCGATCGTGACGTATAATATGTTTGATGCCGATAGAAAGTGCTACTTCAACTGTATTGTCTTTGCTTGCATCATCGACTATTACAACATCGTCGACAATGTCGAAAGGGATTTCATTATACGTTTTTTTTAACGTTGCTCCGGCATTGTAGGCAGGTAATACAACAACAATTTTCTTATTATTCAGCATTCTTAACTTAATTGATCGTTCATATTAAATTATTTTCCCCGAGTTTCATTTAAATGAATAAAATAATTTGTTTGCAACATACTCAAAATTCTTTTCAGAAAAATTTATTTTAATATTTACTTTAAATAATACTTTTGGGGGAGGTTGTTGACAAAAATTTATAAATTAAAATCTTTAAACAAATTCATTTATAGATATTAAATATTAACCTGGATTTCGAAATAGAATTGTTTATAGAATTGCAAAATCACTATTAAAAAAAGGGAGTCGAATATTAAATTCGATTCCCTTATAAAAAGCCGGGGAAAAAATAATTCACTTATTTTTCCCCGACAATCACATCTTAAAAAGATTTAACATATGTTCATTTATGGTATCGCGGCTCCTATTCCTGTTTGAATATTAGGGTCTAAAATTAGGAAGTCCGATATATCAACTGCAATGTCACCATTTATATCACCTACTGCATATCCCCCATCACCATTTTGAATGGCTGGATCTAATTCAAGGAAATCGGAAATATCAATTGATTTGTCTTGGGTAATGTCACCACTGTAAATTGCCCAACCCAGATTATCAAAAGTTTTCACCATATTACTTCCTAACGCCTGAGTATCATCGCTAATGAAACTGTAGGTCATGTCAGGACTAAATATGACTGGCAAAGAACTCCAGGTTTCCACACTATTACGATGATTAACTTTTATATAATATGAATTTCCGGCGACTACAGATGAGGAAAACGTAACTGTAGCATTTCCATTAGTCTTTAGAATTCCTGACTGACGATCAATTTCATCATACGGTGATTGAGGACTCATTGCGCTGATGAAAATGCTATCAGCATCCAATGGGTCAGCTGATATACCTGATATATGCAAACAACCCCCAGCTCCGAAATTATCCATTAGTCCGCCACCGGTATAGAATCCCTGAATCCATACATCTACATGAATAATAACATTACAATCTGAAATCAATGGTGGAGGCAAGTAAACCTGACAGCAAATAACATCACCACAAGCATTGGTAATACAAACTGTATAAATTCCAAAATGACCTGTAATGCACGATCCGTTATTTGATATTGTTAAAGGAGCAGGATACCAACTATAGGTGTATGGAGCGCACCTGAAACATTCAACAGGAAGGCAAATACCACCAATACCGGTTATGCAATTAACAGGTGAAATTGAAGGGAATGTATGTGGCACTCGGAAACCATGGCGATAAACATTTCCATCACAGGTAACAATTGTAAATGTAAGTGAATCGCATCCATGAATGTTATCCCTTTTAAGTTCTGTACTATTATTTTCCCAATGATAGAAATAACCTTGACAATGTGATTCACCGATAACTGCATTCACGCTATTTCCACAATTATTAAAGACGAAAGAAACTGTAGGCGGAATTACCGGATCAGCAATTAATGTATAGCAACATTGGATTTGTTGACCAATAGCATTTGTGACTTTTAAACAATATGTCCCCGGAGCCAGTCCATTTATACAAGGACCATCTTGGTTTATTTGCATTATTGGTGAACTCCATTGATAGACATATGGTTTTGGACCAAAGCAAACATTGGCACATATTCTTCCATTAGACTGACAACAGGATGGCTTAACAACATTAGTGAATGAAATGCCCGGTATAATAACCGTTTTAATAAATGTACAACCTCTGCTATCAGTAACAGTAACTGTTCTCTCTGTGCAAGGTTCAGCACCAGTGAGGCACTGAGTAGTATTGCCTCCGCCCCAGTTGTAAGAATATGGAGGACATCCACCGGTTGCATTAATACAAACCGGTCCGCCGCAAACTGTAAAGCTTACAGTCGCATTGAGTGGCCCACTGCTTAATGGCACAACTACATTTTGCTGCACCAAATTTCCACATACATCCTGAACGTAAATCGTGTATGTACCTGCTCTGAGATTACAGAAAATTAACGGATTGTTTGTTTGAGCAACGCT
>JANLOW010000073.1:0-1653 GCA_031366785.1 Bacteroidota bacterium
GGTCCGGAAGGTGAAGGGCCGCTGGCAAATATCAGCGACTGGGTAAATACACCTGCGGGCAGAAGGGAAACTTCTACCATGCCGGGTTATGCAGGTTCTTCCTGGTATTTTTTGCGCTACATGGATCCGCAAAACAGTGACACTTTTTGCGATAGAAAAGCCAGCGATTACTGGAACCAGGTGGACTTATATATTGGAGGAACAGAACATGCGGTTGGCCATTTATTGTACAGCCGGTTGTGGACAAAAGTGTTATTTGATTTGGGTAAGATAGGTTTTGATGAACCGTTTAGGAGATTGGTGAATCAGGGGATGATAACAGGGATTTCTGAAAAATTAATTAGGCCTACAAGTGGAAATACGGATGAACCTACAGAATCTGGAATGCCAAGTTCAATAACATCGGCTAGCAATAGACTTTATATTAATTGGGTGCCAGGCTTGCATTCATTTCATATCGATGGATCGGAGGATTATTTTATTATTCAATATTCATCTGAATTAAAAGGTTCCTCGCCGTTTGGAGAATCAGAAATTAATGTTCCAGTTGAATTTGTCAATGACGGAGTTCTTGATGTTTCTTCATATTCTGATATGTTAAAGAATCAGGGTAATGACTATCAAGTGTATGTATGTAAAGAAGGTTTTTATAATTCAAAGTACAAGACTTGGTTTAATTTTAAAAGAGAAGAAATTAAGGCTTTAAAATTTAAGACTTTTCAAGTAGTCGAGAAGATGTCCAAATCGAAAAGAAATGTTGTCAACCCTGATGTAATAATTGACAAATATGGCGCCGACACATTCCGCATGTACGAAATGTTCCTCGGCCCGGTAGAAGCCAGCAAACCATGGGATACCAAAGGCATTGAAGGCGTTCACCGCTTTTTAAGAAAACTGTGGCGCTTGTTTTTTGATGACATAAAAGGAAAGGTATGGACAAATGAAAAAGCCACCGATGCCGAATTAAAAATATTGCACCGAACCATTAAAAAAATTGAAGAAGACACCGAGAGGTTTTCATTTAATACTGCCGTAAGCGCCTTCATGATCTGTGTAAATGACCTGTTTGATGTGAAGTGCCACAAAAAAGAAGTGCTGGAAAAAATACTGATCTTATTGGTGCCCTATGCGCCGCATATTGCCGAAGAATTGTGGCACCAGTTGGATAATGCCGGTACCATTTTGGATGCTTCGTACCCAACTTTCGATGCTGCATTACTGGTTGAAAGCAGTAAAGAATATCCCATCTCCATCAATGGAAAAGTACGGGCCAACATCAACCTGGCCTTAAATCTTGAACAGGCAGAGGTTGAAAAAATGATCTTGCAAAATGAGGTGGTACAAAAATGGCTGGAAGGAAAAGACCCCAAGAAGATCATTTATGTAAAGAATAAAATGGTGAATGTGGTAGTGTAGTTTCACACAAAGGGTACAAAGAAATACAAAGTAAACAACGTCGTGTTTTTTGTACCCTTCGTCTTCTTTGTGTGAAATAAAAAGGCACGGCCTCACGCAAATGGCACAAAGCAAAACAAAGCAAACAACGTTGTGTTCTTTGTATCCTTCGTATTCTTTGTGTGAAATCAAACAAAATCTTTCATGCGGTTGTTTTATTTATAAATTAGCATCATGGCAAAAGCAACACCCGAACTC
>JANLOW010000145.1:0-2505 GCA_031366785.1 Bacteroidota bacterium
GAAGAAAGCGAAGCACAATTTAATACCCTTGCCAACAACATTCAAAACCTTGCCTGGATGGCAAATGCCGATGGCTGGATTTTTTGGTATAACGACCGCTGGTATGAGTACACCGGTACTACACCCGAAGAAATGAAAGGCTGGGGATGGAAGTCGATACATGATCCCAAACAATTACCTGCCGTTTTAGAAAGATGGCAGCACTCCATAAGCACCGGCGAATCTTTTGAAATGACTTTTCCTTTGAGGGGTACAGATAAATTATTTCGCCCATTTCTCACCAGGGTAATACCTATGAAGGATGAAACCGGAAAAGTGATGCGCTGGGTTGGAACAAATACCGACATCAGTGAACAAAAGAAACAATTGGAAATTACTGAAGAAAGCGAAAAAAAATTCAGGCAAATGGCAGAATTAATGCCTCAAAAAATCTGGACCTCTGATGCGGAAGGCAATAAAAATTATTTTAATCAAACATTGCTCGACTATTCCGGATTCTCTTTCGAAGAATTAAAAGGTAGTGGATGGCAAAAAATTATTCATCCCGATGATTGGGAAATAAACAAAAATCAATGGGAAGAATCCATTAGAACAGGAAAAAATTATGAGGCAGAAAACAGGCTACTCAGAAAAGACGGGAAATATTTATGGCATCTTACCATGGCAATAGCTTTAAAAGATGAGGATGACAAAATAAAAATGTGGGTAGGTTCTAAAACTGAAATACAAGAACAGAGAGAACACAATGAAGAATTAGAAAAAGCAAAAAATAATGCAGAACAGGAAAAACAAATAGCAGAAGAGGCAGTGAAGGCAAAGCAACAATTTTTGTCGAATATGAGCCACGAAATAAGAACACCAATGAATGCAATTGTCGGATTTACTAATGTGGTATTAAAAACCGATTTAAATAAAAAGCAAAAAGAATATATAAATGCAATTAAAATATCAGGCGATGCTTTGATCGTTTTAATTAATGATATACTTGATCTTGCCAAGGTAGATGCAGGAAAAATGACATTTGAACAAATCCCAATAAATTTATTTGAATCCGTTTCCGATATGCTTCATTTGTTTGAAACAAAAATCAAGGAAAATAATTTAGAATTAGTTAAACAATATGACCATACAATTCCAAAATTTTTACTAGGCGACCCGGTGCGTTTGCGTCAAATAATTTTAAATCTAGTAAGCAATGCTGTTAAATTTACAACAGTTGGAAAAATAATTATAACTGTTAAACTGTTGAAAGAAGATGCAGAAAAAGTAATTATCGAATTTACTGTAACTGATACAGGTATTGGAATTCCTGAAAATCAACTGGAACATATTTTTGATAATTTTGGACAAGCTAACAATGAAACTCCCAGATTATATGGAGGAACAGGCTTGGGACTTGCCATCGTTAAAAAACTAGTTGAACTTCAGGGAGGATCAATCTCATTAAAAAGCAAAGTAGGCAAAGGCTCTTCTTTTAGTTTTGTGCTGAGTTTTGAAAAAACACCTACAATGACAGAAATGGAGACAGCTATGGATGTTAACTTGATCCACAAAAATTCCATCGAAGAAGCTAAAATAAAAAACATAAAAGTATTGGTTGTTGAAGACATGGCATTAAATCAACTTTTAATAAAAATAATATTAGAAGACTTAGGCTTTGAATTGGATATTACCGATAATGGTAAAACTGCTATTGAAAAATTACAAACTAATTCTTATGATATTATTTTGATGGATTTACAAATGCCTGAAATGAATGGCTTTGAAGCCACGCTGCACATCCGTAATAAATTGAAGTCTCAAATCCCTATTATCGCACTTACTGCAGATGTTACCACTTTAGATGCTGAAAAATGCATTGAAGTTGGAATGAATGATTATATTTCAAAACCCATTGACGAAAAAATATTATATAATAAAATCATAAAGCATATAAAGAAACCCGATTTGAAAAAATAAAACCTGAATACCAACCATAAAAAGAAGTCTACTCCTTTCGAGCAGAAAGGTAAATACTTTTTCCAATTGGCACAGTTATAAATTTTTCAATAAAATTAGTGGCGGGAACCAAAAATTTGTCATATAATTTTACTGCTGAAGAATTCAAATCTGCATTTTTGCTTAACAATTTGTTTATCCATAAAGCGGCATAACCAAAAAAATCATGATAACGCAAGGTCTCAATTGTAAATCCTGCAGTACTTGTTTTATTTTTCAATTCTTTCACTGAATACCGGCGAAAATGCCCAATCTTTTTATCAAAAGAAGAATACAATTCCATTCTAGCCGGAACATAAATAAAAAGTCTTCCTCCTACTTTCAGCTTATCATAAAATTGATTCAGAAAAAATTGATCATTTTCCAAATGTTCCAATACATCGATAAGGTAAATACAATCCAATTCTACAGAAACTTCATCCATCGAATTAAAAACTTTTACAATGGATTATAAACTTTTTACATAAGTAGTATCTATCTCTACAGCAAATAAATTCAGATTTTTTC
>JANLOW010000155.1:0-4205 GCA_031366785.1 Bacteroidota bacterium
TAAACGATTGTATATCCATCATCACTTCTTTACCATCGGAAAGAACTGTGTAAGGAAGTTGGATGTCAAATTCAGTGACCAGTTGATTCTCCTGCATTTGTACAGCATCAACCATAGCAAATTCTTCACTTTGTGGAATATTAGCGGCATCTTGCTTAGACATTGACCTTTCCATTGATGGAGAATTTAAATTTTGCTCATAACGTGGTCGAATAAATCTTAGAAACCATGGATTAAGTTGTGGTTTAGTGCCACCTATTGTTGGATTACCTGTTGAAAGAGCAACATGAACATTTTCCCAGTTCTCACCTGTATTTTGTCGGACAACAGCTTTGTAAAGAAGGCTAATGGGACTATTCACATCTTTCGCTCTCAGATCATACGATGGACCCCAGGAAGCGCCTCGGGCAAAATAGCTTAAACCAATTTCAACATTCGTTTTTTGTTTGGATGAAATATTTACAAAAATAGTTCCTGACGGTTGATTCATTTTTCCATTCTCCACCTGGATTTGTTCATTTATCCGTTCAATTTTTTCAGAAAGTTTTATTTTCTTTTTGTCGATGTCGAGAATTTTGCTTTTTACTTCAATCATTCGCTGCCGGTAAAAATCAATGGCTTTATGTAAATTTTCTGTGTTAACTCCAACATTGCTTCCACCGACGGATTTATTGGCATTCAACATGCCAGCTTCTTCGTTATAAACTGCCAGTAGCATATTCAATTCATTTAAAGAAGCTGTAAAGACATCAAGAGAGTCTTTTAATTTTTTCAGTTCAGGAGTAACTTTATTTTCTTTTATATAATCCAGAGAATAAGAAGTTGATAAAATCATTGCATCACCGTTAACTGAAACGGTAATAGAGTTTCTGTCAATTTGTGACGATAAGTTTTCAACTACAATTTGCGTTACACCGGATTCAATGGTTGTTTTAAAGTTTCTGTTAACCTGAGCACCGGAAAGGAAAATTTTTACATCTTTAACTTGCGAGGATACTATACTTTTTTCATTATCTCCGAAAGACTGCTTAGCAGCTAACAGTAGAAAAGCCACGATTATCTTTTTCATTTAATTATTTTTTTAAGTTGAATTCTGTGCCTTACCATTTTCGTACCACAATTTAAATATTATTTCGACGTTACCACAAATACAGTTCTTCGGTTTTTGGCTTTGCCCTCTTCAGTATTATTATCTGCAATAGGTTTTGTTTCTCCAAAACCCTTCGACGTAATTCTTGATTTATCGATTGAAAGCGAAATTAAATAATCGGCAACAGCCTTTGCCCTGTTTTCTGATAACGTCATATTGCTGAAAGGATCTCCTATATTATCAGTATGTCCTTGCAAAGCAACATGAAGCTGCGGATTTTCATTCAGATAAATAGAAAATTCCTCCAACACTGTTTTAATGGTGTCATTAATTGCAAAACTATTTGTTGCAAATAAAATATCGTTTAGAGTATATTGTCCGCCAACAACGAGTTTTTTCAATTCGATGTCAACTATTTTGGGTTCATAATTAGTTGTATCTTTTGCCGAAACATATTGAGATTCGAAAGCAAAACCTTCTTTTTTTATAGAAATCAATAAATCATTTTTAAAGTTAGTGATAAAAGCATATTCACCGGTGACGGAATCAACATCAATCTTTGTGAGTTTTTTTGTAATGGCATCTTTTACTTCAATAGTTGCATTTACCACTTCATTATTTTCGGGACCATTCATATCTCCTTTTTGAAAATATACTTTATCAGGGCGTGCTTCGGGATACAGTTCAAAGGAATATATATCAAAACCACCTACACCTCTGTTTAATTTATTGGAAGCAAAATAACCGGTGTGACCATCTGTGCTTACAAAAAAACCAACTTCATCGGCATCTGTATTAATAGGATATCCTAAGTTAACAGGTTTTGTCCAATTACCATTCGGATCCATCTGACATTTAAATATGTCATAACCGCCTAAACCCGGAAGACTGTCGGATGAAAAATACAATGTCCGGCTGTCGCTATGAATAAAAGGTGATTTATCATTTCCATTAGTATTGATTTTCGCATTGAGTTTAATAGCTTTTTTCCAGTTACCCGTTTCATCTTTAACAGAACTGTAAATATCGATACCGGTTAAAGAATCTTTTGCTGATGAAAAGTAAAGTGTTTTGCTGTCTGCAGAAATCGAAGGTTGAGAGTCCCATTGTTTAGGATCATTGATATTGGGTCCAAGGTTTTTGATTTCTGTCCAATGGCCGTTTATAAAATCTGATGTGCATATATCAAAATTGCCTTTTGTATTAACAGTAAAAAAGAGATGTTTATTATCAATGGTAATTGCAGCACCACCTTCATTATTACTTGAGCCTCTGTTAAAAGGATCTTCCATTGGTTTTCCCTGATCATAAGTGCCATCGGATTTCAAATGTGCGATCATAAATTTTTCAACACTTTGAGGTGTGAGCATATTTTTATCTTTCATTTCAAAACGTCTGGTAAAAAATGCGAGTTCATTATCAGGAGAAATGTATGGCAGATATTCGGGATCGGAAGAGGTAATATTTTTTAAAGGAACCGGATTGAAAGGAACCGGATGAGCATACAATTTTGCTTTTACGAGCATCAGTTCGGCTCTCGATCCATGGTCTTCATTTATTTTATCATAGCTAAGAAATTTTTTTAATTGGTCCTCTGCTTCTTTCCATTTTTTCAAATCGAAATAAAGCCAGCCAAGTTGGAAATAGATTTCCGTATCTAAGTCAGGACACAATTCTATTACCTTTTTAAAATTTATTTCCAGTTCATTATCTTCTTTTTTTTTAGAAGCAATTTTACCTTGCAGAAGATAAGCATCAGCAAATTCGGCATCTTCGTCAACAGCTTTTGATGCCAGCTTTTTTGCATCATCGTATTTACGTGACTTAAAAGCATCGGAAGCCTCCTGAAAATAACGAATAGCTTTTTTATTTGTTGATTTAGGACAATTGTTTTCCCCTCCTGCAGATTCATTGAAAACAAAAAAGGTAAACCAGGTGGTCAATACTATTCTAAAAATTAAAAATATTTTTGTCACTCAGCCGCTTATTTTTTAAATATATTTTTTAATTGATCCTTTGCTTTTTTCTCAGCAGCCTTTTTCAGACTATCGGCTTGGGATTTGGCTTTTGCTTCAGCTTGTTTCTTGAGTTTCTCTGCTTCTCCGGCAAGTTTTTGTTTTTCACCCTCAATTTTTACTGCTGCTTCATTTTTTAGCCGTTCAGCTTCAGCTCTTACTTTTGCTTCAGCATCGGCTTTCGCTTTTTCAAATTCTTCTTTTGCTTTTTCTTTTAATGCTTCCATTGCATTTGCTCCTGCTTTATTTAAATCAGTTCCAATTTTAGGAGCATTGACAGTACCTCCGATTTTAATATTTACAGGAATAACATCACCAATACTTAAATTGGCACCTTTAGCATTTGCAGTTGAAATAAGATTATTCAGAACACCATTCGCTGCACCTCCGAAAGAAGAACGGGGAATCTGAGTGGCCATTGTATAATCTATAGATTGATCAAATCCATTGGAACCCGCCACATTCGCTTTTATGCCATTTACAGTTATGTCAAAAGGATCGACATTTACACGACCATTAATAAATTTAAAAGAAGGATTAACTGTAGGAAGTGTAAATTTTTTCCATGAATCCATTTTGAGGACATCAGCAATTTTGATAAATACAGGAAAATTAGAAACAATAATATTACTCAAAAACAATTTACCTGATCCGGCCAGTGAGTTCATCAATGGACTCATTTTATTATCGAGGTCACCTTTGACAGCCATGTCTGTAGAAAATTTTCCGGCACAATATTTTGCTATGGGTGCTAATTTTTGAATTGCATTAAAAGCTTCTGAAGTTTTCTGAATATCAAAATCTTTTACATTAACTGAGAAATCAAAAGAAGGTTTTTTAATATCGGCAGAAGAATATCCTCCAGTCATAGACATGCTTCCATCCAGCATTTGTAAAGTCAAATCCTGCATACGAATAGCTTTGTCTTTAATGAGTAGTTTTCCTTTAATACTATTTAGAATCAGGTTTTGATACTGCAAACGACCAATGGAAGCATTCATCGTGAAATTGATATTAGCAGGAATATCCAAAACCATCAGTTGATTTGTATCATTTGCAGCAGGAGTTGCTGGATTTTCATCATTCATAAATTCGTTCAG
>JANLOW010000187.1:0-9311 GCA_031366785.1 Bacteroidota bacterium
GCCCTGATTTCTCTTTTTTGTGCTTTGTGAAAAGTGAAATTTAATTTGGGATCAAACACAGGATCATCCGTAAAATGATTTATGGTTGGAGGAACAATGCCATTTACAATAGCAAGAATACTTGCCATTGCTTCAATAGCGCCGGCTGCACCAAGTAAATGGCCCGTCATTGATTTAGTGGAACTTATATTTATTCGATAAGCCTCATCACCGAAGAATGTTTGTATCGCTTTGATCTCTTGCGGATCACCAATTGGAGTAGAGGTGCCGTGAACATTGATATAATCTATGTCAGAAATTTTTAATCCGCTATCTTCCATAGCCGCACGCATAACATTTGCTGCGCCGAGGCCTTCAGGATGTGGGGCTGTCATATGATAAGCATCTGCCGACATTCCTCCGCCAGCAACTTCAGCATAAATTTTTGCACCTCGTGCTTTAGCATGTTCGAGTTCTTCAAGGATGAGTGCACCGGCGCCTTCGCCAATTACAAATCCATCACGATCCAAATCGAATGGTCGTGATGCTTTTGTTGGATCATCATTTCTTACAGAAAGAGCCTGAAGTGCATTAAACCCGCCGACACTTGATTCATTGACAGGTGCTTCAGAACCGCCGGAAACAAAAACGTCTGCTTTTCCGAGACGGATATAATTGAAAGCATCTATAAGTGCATTCGTCGACGAAGCGCATGCAGAAACAGTTGTAAAGTTTGGTCCTCGAAATCCAAAACGAATAGAGATATGGCCTGAAGCAATATCAGCAATCATTTTAGGAATAAAGAAAGGATTGAAACGTGGAGTGCCGTCACCTTTTGCGAAAGCAGAAACTTCATCCTGAAATGTTTTGAGTCCACCAATTCCTGAACCCCAGATAACACCAACTCTATCGTGATTTAATTTTTCAAGATCAAATCCAGCATCTTTTATAGCTTGTTCGGCAGCAACGACAGCATATTGAGAAAAAGTATCGAGTTTTCGTCCTTCTTTTCGTTCAAAAAAATTATTTACGTCGTATCCTTTTACTTCACAAGCAAACCGTGTTTTAAATTTAGACGCATCAAATTTTGTGATCCCTGCAGCACCGCTGACGCCATTAATCAATCCATTCCAGTATTCTTCTACAGAATTTCCAAGCGGAGTAAGGGCTCCGAGACCGGTTACTACGACTCTTTTCAGTTCCATACCTGTACCGGAGTTTTAAAGTGGATGTTCAATCCGGGCTTATTAGCTTGCAGAAAGCAACCTGATCTTAATGACAGGGCCGGATCGATAAAAAATTATTTAGCATTTTTTTCAATATAATCTATTGCCTGACCAACGGTTGCAATTTTTTCTGCCTGGTCATCAGGAATAGCAATATTGAATTCTTTTTCAAATTCCATGATAAGTTCAACAGTATCAAGGGAATCTGCACCAAGGTCGTTCGTAAAACTTGCTTCCTGAGTCACTTCTTTTTCATCTACGCCTAATTTATCGATGATGATGGCTTTCACTTTTGTTGCAATGTCTGACATGATTGAATCGTTTTTGTGTTTATTAATATTGAGGGTGCAAAGTAAAATTTATTCAGGGTAATAACAAAATCGAATGTAAGTAAACTTAAGGCAAGAATAAACGAATAAAATAAAAGACTCCGGCGGCTAAAAGTGCAGAAACGGGAATAGTAAGGATCCATGCCCAAATTAATTCTATAGTAACTCCCCAACGAACTGCGCTTACGCGTTTTACGACTCCAACTCCAATAATTGCTCCGGTTATAGTATGAGTTGTGCTTACCGGAATTTTATAATGTTGAGCTCCAAACAATGTTATGGCACCGGCAGTTTCGGCGCTAAAGCCTTCAAATGGAGACAGCTTTGTAATTTTTTGTCCCATGGTTTTAACAATTCGCCATCCACCAATCATAGTTCCTAAAGCAATTGCAGAATAACATGCTAATGGAACCCATCCGGGTAAATCTTTTGTACCACCAATAAGTCCTTGTGAAACCATTGCAGCAGCAATAATTCCCATAACTTTTTGTGCATCATTTCCTCCATGACCTAAACTATAAGCAGCGGAGGACAAAAGCTGCAATCGTCTAAAAATTCGGTCAACTTTCGAAGGATTTGATGATTTTGCCAGCCTCATCGTAATTAATGATATAATATAAGAAAGTATCATACCTATAAAAGGGGCAAGAAATATGAAATAAAGAGTAGGCATTACCTTATCTAACTGAACCGCTCCAAAAGAACCTGCATTGGCAATTCCGGCTCCGGCAAAACTGCCTATCAAAGTATGAGATGAACTGGAAGGAATTCCCCACCACCAGGTGGCTAAATTCCAGAGAATAGCAGCGATTAATCCCGAAAAAACAACGATAAGAGTAATAAATTCTGGTTTTACAGTTTTAGAAACAGTATCGGCGACTTTTAATTCGAAAATCCAATAGGCAAGAAAATTAAAAATGGCTGCCCAGATGACGGCACTTAGTGGTGATAACACTTTAGTAGAAACAACAGTAGCAATGGAATTGGCAGCATCATGAAATCCGTTAATAAAATCAAAGATTAATGCCAATATTATAACCACGTAAAGAAACTCCATAAATGCGGGTTTAGATTTTTTAGGTGTGCTTAACAATTACGGATTCAAGAACGTTTGCCACATCTTCACATTTATCAGTAGCGGTTTCTAATGCAGAAAGAACTTCTTTTATTTTTATTATTTGAATAGCATCTTTTTCGTCTTCAAAAAGTCTGGCTACAGCATTATCAAAAATATCATCCGCATGATTTTCAAGGCTATTAACACGAACTAGAGATTCACGAACCTTTATCATATTTTTCATGTTTCTTAAAGAACAAATGGCAATATTGAGTTCGGTTGCGCATTGTAAAATAAGCTCTGAAAGCTTTATCATGGAAGGATGAATCGGATGTACTTTATAAAGTTCAATACGTTTAGCTGAACCATGTATATAATCAATTACATCATCAAGAACGGAAGCCAGCCTTTGTATATCTTCCCTGTCGAAAGGGGTGATAAATGTGGTGCTTACTTCCTGAAAAATTGTATGAGTAATTTCATCACCAACGTGCTCCAGTTTTTCAATTTGACGTACAAGCGGAGTTCGTTTTTCTATCGTAGGAGCTACCATCAATTCGACAAGTACATTGCTTATGGCAACCATATTAGCCGAAGCTTGTTCAAACAAAGGATAGAATTTCCTGTCTTTTGGAACGAAATACTGGAGGATTGGATTAAGTGACATAATTAGCTTTATGTAATTATTAATTTAGACAGCGGCAAAGTAAAGAAAAATCATCTTTACTATTTTTATATCTTGAAAATTCCATACACATATTAAAACTATTTTTGCTTTTATGATAAGGATTGCAATTTTTGCTTCAGGTTCAGGTACAAATGCTGAGAATATTGTAAGTCATTTTGCAGACAGCAAGTTGGCAATAATTCAGGGTGTTTTTACAAATAATCAAAAAGCCGGCGTAATTAAACGGGTTTCAAAATATAACATCCCGTGTGAAATTTTTTCTAAAGTAGATTTAGAAACCCCCAATGTATTACTTAGCAAGCTGGAATCTAAAAAAATTGATTTTATTATTCTGGCGGGCTTTCTTTTACTAATTCCTAAGGAGGTTATCAAAAAATTCAAAGAAAAGATAATTAATATTCATCCTGCACTGCTTCCTTTGCACGGAGGAAAAGGTTTTTATGGCAATAATGTCCACCGGGCAGTTATTAAATCGGGAGCAATCATGTCTGGCATTACAATCCATCAGGTTAATGAAAAATTCGATGAGGGAGAAATAATTTTTCAAGCAGGGTGCCATGTTAGTAAAACTGAAACGGAAGAATCTCTTGCAGTTAAAATTCAAACATTAGAATATACTTATTTTCCTGTGGTAATTGAAAAATTAATTCGGAATCTTAACTTTAATAAACCGAAACCCATTTGAAAAATTTTTTTAAAAATAACTTTAAAGCTGCATTAATTCTGTTGATTGCAGTTGTATTTACTACTGTTATTATTCAGTTTCTCCCACAAAATCAAGTTAGAAATCCATTTGAGGTTATTAAAGGGGCGGAAAAAAAATTGGAAGAGTTTAAGAAAGATGTACTTCTAAAACTCGAAAAAATAAGTCAACTCTCTAATGAGACGGAAATAAATAATTTCATTTTGCAAAACCGTCAGACTAAATCCGGTTTCAGTTTTTATGTTTTAAACAATAACGTTCTTCAATACTGGTCCGATAACGAACCGGCTGTTAATGATTCAGTACTTGCTGTAATCCGCGATGAAGAATTTTTGCATCTATCGAACGGTGATTTTATCGCGTATAAAATCGAATACCAAAACAGAAAAGCTATCGGCCTGATTCTTTTAAAACATAGCTATGATTACCAGAATAAATACCTGGTAAATAATTTTAATCCGGCACTTTGCATTGGAAATGATTTTGAAATATCAACTACCGGAGACACCCTTCATCTGCCCGGAAACAAGCCGGCATACATTTTAAAACAAGATCCTTTAGCAAGTTCTCCGCCATCGGCTTTAATTGTCTGGATTTATTTCATACTAGCCATTGTTGTTTTGATTTCAATTTATCTTTTCTTAAAACATTTTTCTAAATCTTTTATTTTAACAATTATATTCCTTCTTATCGTTGCAGGACTAAGAACGTTAATGATTTTTCTCAAACTGCCTTTGAGTTTTTATAATCACGGAATCTTTAGTCCGTCAAATTATGCCTCTTCTTTTTATTTCAACTCTCTCGGCGATATGCTTATCAATGCTGCACTATTTCTTGTCTTATCAATAAGTTTATATGAAAATATATTAACACTTAAAAAAAATAAATTAATTCTGATTTCTGTATGGATTTTTTCAGCCGTAATAATACATTTTCTGATAAGCGGACTTGTAATTAACTCTAATATTTCATTTGAACTTAACAGCCCGGCAGATATAAACATTTACAGCATTCTAGCTTTTACTTCAGTTTCGATTTTACTTTTATGTTTTCTTTTTTTAACTGCAGGATTATTCAAAATCATATGGGGTTATAGGGTTATCGGCAGGCATGTATGGTTTGGGATTTCAATCTGTGCTATTTATACAGCTCTTTCGTTAACAGTTTTAAATCGCGAAAAAGAATATGAAACTCGTAAGCTTATTGCTCAAAAGGCAAAGATGGGGCAGGATCACATTGCTGAATTTCTTTTTTGGGAACAGGAAAATAAAATTTTATCCGATCCATCAGTTCTATCAATTCTTCATTCAGGAAAAAACGTAAACGAAAAATTATTTTCATTAATCAGCCAGAAATATTTTTCTGGATATCTTTCAAAATTTGAATTGAATGTAATTGCTTTTGATGAAAAAGATTCATCGGATCAGGATGTAAAACTCGATTTTTACCTAAACGAAGCACAAAAGGGGGGAAAAACATACAGTAAGAGGCTCTTTTTTCTGAAAAATGAGACTGGTGGAACATATTATTTGGCTATTCTTCCTTTTAACGGGAATGAACATCGTTTCACATTGGCACTTTCGATGACTGCTCGTTTTCTTCATTCTGTCACAGGTTTTCCTGAATTATTTATCAGCGGAAAAAATCAGGATAATACAGTGGCAGAAGGGTATTCACTAGCCCGTTACTCCGGCGAATCGCTTGTTTTTGAATATGGCAATTATATTTACCCTTTAACAGGAAAGGAGTTTCTTCCATCCAAAGAAGAATTTACTTTTTTAAATACTAACGGCTACACTCATTTAATAAACCGAATCAATGAAAATTCTTTTATAGTTGTAAGCAAACCAGAGGGTAATTTACTTGGAGTGCTCACACTTTTTTCATGGATGTTTACCTTCATGAGTATTTTAACTTTTATTCTTTTTATTTTTTCAGGATTTATTGAACAAGGCCGGGAATGGGAATGGAATTTAACACGAAGAGTTCAGGCATCAGTAATATTTTTAGTGGTTCTGACATTTGTATTGGTTGGATCAGGTACCGTTTATTACATCAACAGAAAATATGTAAACGATCAACGGAAAAGTATCAGTGATCAGGTTAATGCTTTATGGTTTATGTTAAGTAAAAATTTATTTTCAGTTTCAGCAATTGAAAATAAAGACACTTCCGATCAATACAAACAATTAGACCGTTTAGTTAATAATACTAATATAGATTTCAATGTTTATAATGGGAATGGTCAAATGGTTTATTCATCACAGCCTAAAATTTTTGACAAAGGAATTATTTCGATGAGAATGAATCAGGAAGCTTTCTTTGGAATCAAGGAAAAGGGATTAACACAATTTATTCATCCGGAGAATGTAGGATTACTTAATTACATAGCTGCTTATGCACCGTTTACCGATCGATCAGGAAATATTATTGCTTTTCTTAATCTACCTTATTTTGAAAAACAAAATGAACTAAACAAAGAAGTTTCTATTTTTCTTTCTGCCATTGTAAATATTTATGTTTTACTCTTTGCACTCGCTGTTCTTATTACCATTTTTATTTCTTCACGAATTACAAAACCACTTCTGTTAATACAGGAGAAAATGGCAGGAATCAGACTTGGTGCAACCAATGAGAAGATTGAATATAAAGAGAATGATGAAATTGGAAAATTGGTGCATGAATACAACCGGATGATTGATGAATTATCTATAAGTGCCGAAAAGCTTGCACGCAGTGAACGTGAATCTGCCTGGAGAGAAATGGCAAGACAAGTTGCACATGAAATAAAGAATCCTCTTACCCCAATGAAATTATCAGTTCAACATTTGCACCGGACGTTTAAAGAGAAAAATATCGGAGACGAACATCTGGTTGATCGTATAACAACAACATTAATACAACAAATTGATACTCTTTCGAACATTGCAACAGCCTTTTCAAATTTTGCTCAAATGCCTTTGCCTTTGCTTGTCAAAATTGATTTAAGAGAATTACTTTTACAAGTTTCTTCTCTTTATTATGAAGGTGTTGATGTAGAATTTCAAATGGCAGAAATTCCTTCTTATGTTTTAGCGGATAAAGATCAGCTAATAGGAGTTTTTTCTAACCTTATGAAAAATGCTGTTCAGTCTATACCCGACAATAGACGAGGCAAGTTGGCCATTTCCTTGCGCCGCGAAGCAGGCTTTATAGTGGTTGAAATCTCTGATAATGGAATCGGAATTCCTGAGGATCAAAGGGATAAAATTTTTACCCCCAACTTTACCACAAAATCGAGTGGAATGGGGCTTGGCCTTGCTTTCGTACGGAATATTGTTGAGGAGGCGTCAGGAAAAGTATGGTTTACAAGTACTTATAAAATAGGTTCAAGTTTTTTTGTAAGCCTTCCCGAAGCAAGTTGAACTCATTCTGCTTCGTATATTTGTACTAATAGGGTAAGAAGATCAGTTTTTAAGATCGATCTACAAACCAATACATCACTTTCTAAAAGTTTATCCTGCTTTAAATAATCAAATATGATTTTTTAATTATTAAAATTTGCATTTGCTATAAAAGGAATATCAAATATGAATCGACCGATAAGAATCTTAATTGCAAAAGTAGGCCTCGATGGTCATGATCGCGGAGCCAGAGTGATTGCAGCTTTTCTTCGCGATGCAGGAATGGAAGTAATCTTTACTGGATTAAGGCAGACTCCTGAGATGGTAATTAATGCAGCCATACAAGAAGATGTAGATGCAATTGGTATAAGTATTCTTTCAGGCGCACACATGACAGTTTTTCCTAAAATCATGAAGTTGATGAATGAAAAAAAGATGGAAGATGTCTTGGTTACAGGAGGAGGGATTATTCCGGAAGAGGATATGAAGAAGTTGAATGCTCTTGGCGTTGGAAAACTTTTTGCACCCGGAACAGAGACAAAAGAAATAGTAAATTATATCACAGAAGAAGTAAACAAGCGCAGACGCGTCAATCAGTAATTTTAAATACAATCAGCAAATGTCCAATATTTTAACCTCCGTAGAAAAAGGAATATTAACAATCATTATCAATCGGCCTGATAAACTGAATGCATTAAATTATCAGACGATACAGGAAATCGGCGGCGCCATTCAAATGGCTGAAAAAAATTCGGCGGTAAAAGGAATTATTATTACCGGTAGCGGCAATAAAGCGTTTGTTGCAGGAGCCGATATAACGGAATTTTCAGATTATACAACGGAAGAAGGGAAGCAACTCAGTATTGCAGGTGGTAAAGTGTTTTTTTCAATAGAGAATTGCTCTAAACCTGTTATCGCTGCCATTAATGGTTTTGCATTAGGAGGAGGTTGCGAATTAGCAATGAGTTGTCATTTGCGAATTGCTTCGACCAATGCAAAATTTGGCCAACCCGAAGTGAAACTTGGAATTATTCCCGGTTATGCCGGAACACAAAGACTCGTGCAATTAATTGGTAAAGGCAAAGCGTTGGAATTATTAATGACTGCAGACATGATAGGAGCAGATGAAGCGCTTCATTATGGTTTAGTGAATTATGTTACTCCACCTGAACATTTGCTGGACAAAGCTATGGAGTTAATGAATAAAATTTTAGCTCAATCGCCCAAAGCCATATCAGCCATCATACGTTGCGTGAATGCATATTACTCGGAAGGTGTAGATGGATTTCAATTTGAGATAAATGAATTTGGAAAATGTTTTGGCACAAACGATTTTAAGGAAGGCGTAAAAGCATTTCTGGAAAAAAGAAAACCTGAATTTACAACAGCAGAAAATTAACTATTAATCATCCGTCAATAAAAGTCTAATGTTCTGGATTGATTTTCAAAAGTAAACAGCAAATTAATATAGTAAACAGTAAAACAAACAATTAAAAAAGAAAGAGGGAGTAAACAATGCGTATAGCAAAGGATTTCGCTAAACATGTATTTTGTCTGGAAGGAGATTGGGATAACGATCTTAGAAAAAAATCAAGTGTTAGTGCAGCACTTGAGTTTTTACGTGCAAATTGTAATATTAATTACATTCACAAAAATTGCGGTACAAAGGAAAATCTGAAATATTATCTGAAGATGTGGAAGAATAGAAGATATAAGGATTACACAATCTGTTATCTTGCTTTTCACGGTCACCCGGAAATAATAGAAATCGGAAATGAAAATTTAGACTTAATGGAGCTTGCTGAAATTCTGAACGGCTCATGTGTAAATAAAATCATTCACTTTGGAAGTTGTAATACTCTTGCAACCGATGAAAAGAAAGTTCGTCAGTTTCTCGAAACTACACAAGCATTATGTGTTTGCGGTTTTCGTACCGATATAGATTT
>JANLOW010000211.1:0-4690 GCA_031366785.1 Bacteroidota bacterium
CATGACGACGGCATAAAAACCACCAGCTAATTTGACAAAGAGTTTGTAAAGTTGAAATTTAATAAAGTTTGTAAAGTTTAAAGGGGAGTGAGTTTTTCAACTTTACAAACTTTGAACTTTTAACCTTTGATTCTTGCCACAGGTTTTCCCTTAAGCGTTTGCTCTGCAAGGTAACCTAAGAGCTTTGCAAACGGTTTAATATCCTGTCCAACGCTTGCCTTTTCAAGCGAAGACATGTATGCTTTTCTTTCTTCCACAGGAATTACAGTCCATGGATAACCGCCTGATGCAAGCATTGCATTCATCAGAAAACGTCCCATTCTTCCATTGCCATCCGTATAAGGATGTATGTAGACAAAAATGAAATGACCTAACACTGCTCTGACTGAAGCCTCAGTTTCGTTTTCAAGTAATTCAAAAAGAACGGGCATTGCATCGCGGACAGCTTCTGCATTTAAGGGTACATGCATTGATCCGCCTATGTAAACTTGTGTATTTCTATACCCGGCCAAATCCGATGCCTTTACTATTCCGGTAGTAACACTTGGCGCGAATAATTCACGATACCAGTCACCGTGATCCGAATCGGCAACTTTACCGGGGTTCTTGCCTTTTAGTATTTTTTCAATACTTAGTCTTACTTTTTGAGTAGCCTGCCAATAACCTCTCGCTGCCATAGCATTTCTTTCATCTTTATCGGCATCATTTTTTTTTGAATTCCAGTTTCCGCTTCGGACCCGTTCGATCAGGTTTGGAGAAACCTTGTATTTTTCTATCGATAAGGAATGGTAAGCATCGGTTACATATATTTCTTCAACAAGTTTCATATATTTTTTTTGATCCTTTGGAATGCCGGGAGCTTTTGGAAAATGTTTGATAACATCTTCTCTCATTTGATGCCATAGTAATTTTATTCTATTTGCATAGGGAGATCTTTCTTTAATTGAAATTGTAATTGGAGTTGCCTTTATAAATGGGTTAATTTCCCGGACAATATATCCTGCCGATTGCATTGTTTTGACTATATCATCGGCAATTCTGTTTTGATTGATATTCCTGAATGCTCCTGCCAGTAACCCGGCTTTTTTGCTATGGCCTCCTTCGAGAAGCACGCTTAATACTTCAGATGAATCTTTAATCAAACTCAATACTGCCCGAACATCCGTCGGACTGTTATTAAAAACAGTAGTTGAACAATGAATGAGTGAAGAAGCGGGGGATAGAATTCGTAATCCATCCTTAATGATAATTTGTGCAGACTTAGGCAGAGACGACTTTATGATAAACAAAGTTGTTTCATTTAATAATCTGACTACTCCGTTCGTGCCTTTAATTGCTCGGACTATCAATTGATGCGGAACGGTCCAATTTCCTGAATGTATTGATAGTGAATGTTCAGGTGACAAATAGTACAAATGTTTAAACCGTGCTGTTAAATATTGAGCGCAGAATGGCCAATACGACGAATACCATGAAGTAGTATCTCCCAACTTTTCATCGGGCGCAGAAGCGATGTACCATCCTTTGGTAACTTCTTTGATAAATCCATTCTTTAATAGTCGCTCTCTGTTAACACGACTTAAATCTGAAGATTTTATAGCGGTTACACCTTTATCTTGCAATACTCTTAGCGCATCAAGAGACTCTGCTAACTTTTCCTGGATTGTTGCCATATTATTTTGTCCTTGTCCCTAAATTATGATTTGATGCCGTCTGATAATTATGTTATGATGTTGTACCATAATTAGGTTTTAATGTTTCTCCAAAATTAGTATTTGATGTTGAAGTTTTGCTATTTAACGGAATTAATTTCTAAAAACGACTTCATTCAGGAAAATTTGGTGTGCAATATTGGTGCGCGATAAAGACATTATTTTGTTCCCTTTTGCTCTTAAATGTCTTGTTTTGTTGAGTTTTGCAACGTAACGTAGGACTTAAAATCCTGTGTGTCCAACGTAAAATAATACTATTTCTCTTTTTTTCAATAATTTCAATGGCATTTCCAGAGCAAAAAATATTGAATTAAAAAATAAATCCAAATGAATTAAATTTACAACAAGCTAGTTTCTTATGAGGTATTCTAAAATTCTAATGCCTCGTAAAATCAAAATAAATCGCCGACCCATTAAAAAACACCGGATATTTACTCCATGTTTCAAAATGTAAGGTTTTTTCAGGACGAGACATTGACCAGAGAATCCCGTTTAATATAACCATTTTATTTCAGCTCAACTTGAAATAAGTTGAATTCTTCATAGATATTTATCTGCCTATTTTATCTATCAAATAAATTCAAATATTGTTCAAAAATGAAAATACGATTTCTTTTAAACCCGGTTTGTTCTTTAAGTATTTTGAGATCTTCGAAATCCTGAATTAATGTGTTTGCTGTTTGCTTGGTCACCCCCAACTCGTTCATTACATCAGCAACAGATACTACAGGTTTTCTGTATAAATATGTTAATAATGCTTTTGCATTTGGAACACGCTTACCCAATGTAATAATTGTTTTGTTTTCCATCTTATCCCGTAAGGCAAGTATTTTATTAAAAGTATCAATCGCCTGTTTTGCAGTTTCGATAACACCAACCAAAAAGAATTTGAGCCAATAAATCATCTCATGTTTTTCGGAAACAGCTGTGAGGTTGTTGTAATAATGAATGCGGTTTTTCTCAATGAAGTCAGAAATGTAAAGTGTTGGTTTATTCAACACTTTTTGATTGACGAGATATAATGTAATTAGCAGCCTACCAATTCTTCCATTGCCGTCGAGAAATGGGTGGATTGCTTCAAATTGATAATGAGCAATACCAATACGGATGAGGTGAGGCACGTGAATAGCTGTATTGTTAAGAAATTTTTCAAGATCACTCATTAAATCCGGAACCAAAGAAGGATGAGGTGGAATAAACCTGGCATCTTTTAGGGTAGCGCCTCCTATCCAGTTTTGCGAATTGCGAAACTCTCCAGGTGTTTTGTTTTTTCCTCTTACACCCTTCATTAATATTTTGTGCGATTCACGAATCAGTCGATTGGAAAGTGGAAGTTTCGTTAACCGGTTAATGGAATAGTTAAGTGCTTCAATGTAGTTTTGTACTTCCTGCCAGTCGTCTTTCTTTTCCGGATCAATGTCTTTGGCTTCTAAAACAGCTTCATCCATCGTTGTTCGGGTTCCTTCAATCCTGCTGCTTTGTGTGGCTTCTTTTATTAAGTGCATGCGGAGAAAAGTATCCACATCAGGAACGATGATGGAAAAGGCATTTAGCTCTCCTAGGCAGAGGTTTGCTTCTTCTAAAAGAGTATCCAATTCAGGCTGATCCACTTTCCACTCTTTATTTATTGTTTCAGGGGAAAAACTTCGATAGCCAAACTCTTTAGTAAATTTTCCTGATTTATATTTTTTTAAATCCATTTCACCTGATATAATTAAAGTCAACGCACGTTTACTATAAAATTCCTTAGTCAAAGGTAATGATTTATATTGGACTATGAAAATCTATAATCAACTTTCATAAGTGAAGGAAAAACTCATCAAAGTGATCTATTGTTTGGTGAGGAGGAAGGTTTAAGGAAATCTTTAAATATGGGATATTGCAACGGGATATAGTATTGATATTAGTTTTGTAATTTCATTCTGTAACAAATTGAGGAGAAATAAAAAATAAAAATCCATGCCTTTATCGTAAAATAAAAACAGTATAGGCAGGATAATTTTTTGAAAATTAATTTGAAAGAGTGTGTTTGGTGGAGGTGGAGTTACTATCCGATACAGGAAGTAACCAGCTGGCTGAAAGGCTTGCTAATAATGGCTTTCAGCAGCTCGTGATTTTTGAGGTACAAATAAGGTACAAGTGGAGGTAAAAAGTGCATTTATTTTGATTTTTCACTGTCAGCTTCAACAATATTAATTTCCTCTTTTGTTAAACCGTACAACTGGTAAACGATTTCGTTGATTCGGTTTTCGCAGTATTCAATTTTACCTTCGAGTTGTTGTTTTTTTAATGAGTATTTTGAATTTTTTATCTCTTCTTTAATTGATAACATTTGCGTGACCTGCTTAGAAATTTCATCTATCATATTTTTATTTGTAGCTGAAATACTTGGAATGGGTAATGATGCTAATTCATTTCTTTGAACATGTAAAGTAGGGAAAGAACTTTCGTAATAGTATCTCATGAGTTTTGAATTTAATACTCCACATAAGAATTTTAATATTATTACGTCCTTGTCAGTTCTCGTTATCACAAGGACATCCTTAACATAAAAGTTTTTATCGTCGAAAGTTCCTTCAAGTATATCGCCGGTATCACGGACTAAAACTTTTGGCTGTTCAAACCTTTCAGAACTCCCAGGTCTTGCAGTTTGTCGATGCTTTCGCATTCGTTCAGGAACATACCAAACATATTCATTCTCAAAATCCATCTGATAACCATGAATATTTGCCCCGCGCAATAGCGGTTTATATTGGTTAGACAACTTTTCCTGACTTGTCCGCTTTAATTATTTCTTAAAATCGGAGTATTGATATTGATGTTGTTACGTGTAATATATGCTAATTTGACCGCACTAACAGCACTAAATGTTACGTGTCAGAATAATTTCTACAAAGGTAGGTAGCCGTTCGGTACAAATCGTAAGATATGCTGATGGCAAACGATATATCATCAAACACATTGGGACTGGAAATACG
>JANLOW010000243.1:0-2358 GCA_031366785.1 Bacteroidota bacterium
ATGGGTAAAAACATATGGCGGCAGTCGTCGCGATATAGGCAATGCCATTACTGTAGACCCACTGGGTTTTATTTATACTACAGGCATCTTCAATGGTACTGCTCCTTTTGGATCTATTATACTTACCGGATATCCAAACCAGCCATGGGCAGATTTTTTTGTAAATAAAATTTTATCTCCCGGCTTTTCTTCAAGATCATTACAATCAACAATTAATAATTTGGATAACAATTTAAATCAATATACAACTTCAAGCCTTAGGGAAAATTCCGGCATCGCTGAAAGCATTCTTCCATTAAAACAAATAAAAATTTTCCCGAATCCATTTAAGAATAATTTTTCACTGAGTTCTGAAAATCCGATATCCTATAATATTTATAATGTTCTTGGAAATCTTCTTGCACATAAGGAAAATGTCCTCAACGAAATATCGGTTGGTGAAAATCTTCCTCCGGGTATTTATTATCTACAGGTTATTGATGGCAATGAGAAAAAAATATATTCTGTGATTAAGGTTGAATGAATTGGATAGTATTTAATTTATTTTCGGTTAAATTGCAAATCGATTCATTTTAAATTTCTTTTCAAAATCTAGGTGAAATAAAAAGTACAACACTCCGGATAAACTGAAGCATTCACAATTCTATTTGATTCATTTTAATGCTTCTATATCTAACTTTACATTTGCAAATTATATCTTTATCACTTTTCTAACCTCTTTGTTTCTCATTTCATCCGTTACCGTTATAAAATATATTCCTTTTGCATAACCGCTGATGTTAAACGAGAACGTGGCAGAATTTATTTGTGTTTCCTCCAATACTTCCCCAAGCATGTTGCATAACTGCACATTGTAGCTGGCTATTTTTTCAAAGTTTATTTTTACTTCTGAGGTTGCCGGATTGGGAAAAATATTAAACAATTTTTCATCTGAAATATTTCCTTCGATAGTTAAGGTTTTGCAATAATCAGCATAAAGTGAAGGAATAATTGACAATGGCGAACCATCTGTTGGCGTAAAATTAGTATATGTAAAATTTTGAATTCTATTGTCGTCGATATAATTATTATTTTTAGTTACAACAATATTTTGATTAGTAAAACATGAAATATTAAACAATGTATCAAAATGAAATTCAGAACCATTCGCTATACAAATCAATTCAGAATTTTTATACGTGAACGATTGAATATAGCTCCAGTTTAAATCAGGCCATATTTTTGAAATCAACACATTTCCATTTGGACTTATTTTGATTCCCGCAATCGAACTTATCGCATCTATCCATTGCTCACAAATCAAGAAAGTATTCCCAGTGCTATCAGTAGCTGTCGCCATTTCAGCCAAATGATTACTGTAAAGTCCACCTGAAACAGAATAATCTGCTTTCCATTTAATTACACCGGCATCATTAAATTTCATCAAAGCCGGAAAAGATTTTCCTAATCCCGGAGAAGATGGTCGATGATTTGTACAAACAATATAATTTGAATCGGGAAGAAAACATAGCCTTCTTGGAGTTGCTACTGAACCATACCAAAATCCAATACTAATTCCTTGATGACCCACGCTGTCAATGTGAAATGCACTTCCATGATGAGTAAAACCGGGAGCATAGTCATCTAATACCCATACTCCATTAGTAAAGGATGGGAAAATTCCAATTACATTATAACTCCCACCGGGAAATATATTACTCTTAATAATAAAAAGAACATTACCCAATGTGTCTAATTTTATTATTGCCGGATTGTATGTATGTGGTAGACCTGAAAGATCTATACCTTGCAATTCCAGAACATATAAAAATTTTCCATCGAAGACAGCGTTAATGAGTTTATTTTGATAAGCAGAAGGGACTATGTATCCGGAAAAATCTTTTACCCAGACAGAGTTACCCATACCATCAATTTTAAATACGTTGTTTCCACTTATACCATATTGAGATGAAACGCTATTTTGTGTGGTTGCGAATTTAAAATTTTGCCCTGAAGCTTTTCCAATGTATGCGATTAAAAAAAACAATGAAAAAAATAAATATCGTTTCATAAGTAAATAATATTTAAAAGTTAAGTTAAGGTAGGATTTATTTAATTCCTACATGAATAATTTGGCCAACATAATTGAAACTGTCGTGGATTTTCTATTAATAGATGTGAGCTATGGAAATATAAATTGAAAGTATGGTAATTACTAAAACTATATACTTTTATTATTATAATCGTATTTTCGTCGGAGTATATGAAAATAGCTATCATAGGTGGAGGAGCTGCCGGTTTTTTTGCAGCAATAAATTGTGCAGCAAAGAATCCAAATCATTCGGTTTTATTATTTGAAAAATCAAACAAAGTACTTTC
>JANLOW010000405.1:0-5448 GCA_031366785.1 Bacteroidota bacterium
ATATTAAATGATCCACCTGTATTTTCTATTCTCCGTTTCATGTTTATCAACCCATTGCCGGTACCCTGTATTACATTTTTCTCGATGCCTTTACCATCGTCAGCAATCGAAATAAAATAACAATTATTTTCTATAGTAAAATTAAATTCAATATTTTTTGCTTCAGAATATTTGACTGTATTGTTCAATGCTTCTTTAAGAACAAGAAAAAGATTGCGTTTTAGTTCAGGGTTTATGTTTAGTCCCGATGCAATTTCAGGAAAATTAATTTTATATTGAATTGTTGTCCCTTCAAGAAAATTCGCAATGTGATTTCTTATATATGAAAGAAGGCTTTCGAGATTATCATTCTCGGGTTTAATGGCCCAGATTATTTCTCCAAGTTTCGATATTGTTTCCCGAGAAGAAATATTTATTTTTTCCAAAAGCTCATACGAATTAAAAATATTTTCTTTTTGCGATTTTGATTTTATCACTTCAGACATCCAGGATATTTTTGTCAGCTCTGAACTAATATCATCGTGAATATCCTGAGAAATACGTGAACGAATAATCTCAGTTTCTTTTTGCTTTTCTGATTTAATAAGGCTTGATTGGGTTTCTTTTAGATTTTCAAGAGTTGAAAACAGATTATCATTTGCAATCCTCAATTCGACTGTGCGTTGTTCGACGCTGCTTTCGAGTAAAATATTTTGCTCAGTCAATAATTGTTCCTTTTCTTTTTGTGCTTTAATTTTTTTCTTTCTGAGTTTCCTTGCAAAATTTAAAAAGGTAAACATTGAAATTGAAATTGTCATTGATGCGGCAACCTGGAAAGCATTCTGGAAAAAAACATTGTTTTCTAATATATACATTTGCCTGAGATATTCGATTAACAATCCTATTCCCATTGGAGTATAACATATTAATGCAACCTTTCCGATAATATTATTCTTTCTTGCAAGATTAATCCATACAACAAGTTGAAAAATTGTCCATCCAAAAAGAATAAAATATAAATATTTCATTAATGATTCGCTTAATGACAAAGCGGGAATGGCAATGCTCATAAAAACAATAAGAGAGGTCAGTTTTATATATATTCGGCTTGTTACAGGTAAAATCTTATTCAATTCGCCAAATGTGATGAATAGCAATCCTATGCTTACAAAAAATGAAGGCAGACAAAAGTAAATAAGACCAAAACGGCTGAAAGTAAACCACGGATACTCTGAAAATAAAAAAGTTGAAATAATATTATTTGAATTTAAGAAGTAAAATAAAATTACCAGATTAGAAATTGCAAGAGATAACAAATACAATTTTCTTCCATACAAAAAATTGAGAAATGCGAATACCGTTACAATGATTACAAGCCCGGCCATTAAACCATTTAATAACCAGTGATTTCTTTCAATCGTAGTCCATGCATCAGATGAAATAATTTCAGATCTAATTTCGGGAGGATTATTCCATACCGGGTCTGTTGTTATATGGAGATAAACAGTTGCATTTTCTCTTGCTTCCAATAAAATCCTGAATAATATTTCGGCATTCTTTTCACTGCGTTCATTCAGACCCAGTGACCAGCCACTCGTTTGTACTGTCGTCCGGCCATTACTATAAACCGTATAACAATCAATCAATGAATAATAATTCCAAAACCTTAAAAGCCATTCAGTTTTTTTATCTGTTTGCGATACTGTTTTTAAACGGACCCAAAAGGTTCTTTTATGCCTGTTGAAAAATTTAGTTTCAATATTATTTGATAAAAAATTTGATTCAAATTTTCCTGATATAATTTCAAGGTAAGATATTTTATTTTCCTTGTCTTCAAATATTTCAAATTGCTTAGAAATGTCGTTACGTCTGTAATTCTCTGATAAATATACACTACCAAGTGCGTGAAATTTATTTAGTGTGAATAAAATAATAAAAAGAAGAGGAACAATTTTATTAAAATTCATACAATTAGATTTTTTGAAAAACCAATAATACTCTCCAAATTTTCCCATCTAAACATAAATAAAAAATTGAGGCGTGAACGACATGACAAGGTAAAAATTATTATCGTCCTGTTACCTTATTATCAGTTTGAGCCAAAATTACATAAGAATCTCAACGATTTTTCATTAATCTACTTTCATGTGATTTACAACGTTAATGATACAAGGTACTTTTAGAGCCTGAATTGAAACAATCATTGCTATCTAATTACCAATCATCATTAAAAATTTATACAGATGAAAACAGAAAAAATTCATTATCAAAAGGAGGAGATTTCCGGATTCTATAATACATTAAGAAAAAGGGTAAATGAAGCACTTATAAATTATGAAAAAAGAACAAGTTATATTCCGGCCGCAAAAACAATTTTATTGTTGCTATTATATGTTCTTTTTCTGATGCTGATATTTAAAACTCATAATTCATCAAGCATTATTTTATCCTACATAATCTTAGGTGTTTTGACTACAGCAATTTTTCTAAACATAATACATGATGCTGCACACAATGCATTATTCAAAAAACCTTTCTGGAATACTATTTGTCTTCACCTGTTGGAAATCTTTGGAGCGGATTCACTCATTTGGAAAAAAAGACATATTCTATCCCATCATTCATACCCTAATATTAGTGGGAGGGATTTCGACATAAGGCAAAGTAATCTTATCAGGATATTACCTAATTCTCCGTTTCTGGCTCATCACTGTTACCAGCCTTTCTACGTCCCCTTTGTATACTTCTTATATACACTGAACTGGTTTTTACATCGTGATTTTATTGATGCATTTGTGCATGACCAGGAATTGAATATAAGTAAAGGTCGAAAAGTGAAATTGATCGTCCATAAAATAATTTATATTTCTTCTTTTATTATTCTTCCATCAATATTTTCAGCCCAAAGTTTATGGATATACATAATCGGTTTCATACTCATGCATTTTACTGCAAGCATAATTGGTGTTATGGCTTTGACAACTGCACATGTAAATCACGATTCGGAATTCCCTGAACCGGATGAAAATGGCATGATGCCCGACTCCTGGGCTATGCATCAATTACGCGTCACCCAGGATTTCGCAACCAATAATTTATTTATCAGCAACTGCTTCGGAGGATTCAATTTTCATATAGCACACCATCTTTTTCCTTCTGTTCAGCACAGGCATTACAAAAAAATTACTTCCATAATAAGAAATACAGCTAAAGAATTCGGATTGGAATATAAGAGCAAAAGCCTCGGATGTGCATTATGGTCGCATTACATACTGCTCATTAACAATAGCCGGAAACCAATTGAAATTGATATGTAATTTAAACATTTTATCTACCTCCGTCATGCTTACAATGATTATCATAATTACTTTAAGAAAATATTTTCCAAAAATATTTAAACAATTTAATTTAAAAATTCAGTTTACCGGTATTTTATTGCTTTGCCTTATCCTTTTCCCGACTTCAGGTTTCACTCAACACTATACTTATACGGTCATAAAAGGAAACAAGCAATTAGGAACACTTTCAGCGAAGTGTCTGAAAGCAGATAAACGAATCACGTATTCAATATGGTCGGAGGCCAAAACCGGATTCATATTTAACATAACCGTCAATGTTATGATTGAAGAAATTTTTGAAACGGAAGAAATGGAACAAAGTACTTTTATTCGTAAAATAAACGGAATACAAATGATTAAAAATACTGTTGATAAATTTAAAAATGGATATGTACTAAAAATTAATGGTAACGATGCTAAAAATATTTCTAACAAAATAAATTATAGTATGGGAGCCATGTATTTTATCGAGCCAGAGAACCGGCAATTTGTTTACTCTGAAAATTATCAGCAATTTTTACCTTTGTTAGCAATGGGAAAAAATCACTATCTCATAAAATTTCCAGATGGTAACAAATCCTATTATACCTACAACAACGGAATGTGCACAGAAGTTGAAGCTCATACAAAGTGGGCCGTATTGTTTTTTAAACTAAATGCAGGACCGTCATCCAACGGAATAAACACTAAAACAAAGTATTGATATTACAAAAGCTGGTTGCAACCAGCAGCACAAGGATAATAAAGTTGTTTTCCCGGATTGCTTTATAATTTATTTTCCACAAAATACATATCAATCTCTCCCTTATTCTTAACTTCAATTTTCCCTCTGTGTTCACATTTGAATTTACCTTTTACCAATTCATACGTGTTGCCGCTGATATTAATTTTCCCTGCTTCCGAATTTTGTTCTATTCTAGCAGCTAGATTTACCGTATCACCCCATATATCGTAAGCATATTTTTTTACCCCAACAATTCCTGCAACGACCGAACCAGTATGAACACCTATCCTCAACTCAAAAGGTATTTCTCCTTTAGCTTCCTTTTCTTTTTTCCGATTGAGCATAAAATCCCGGATTTCAATGGCGGCATGAATTATATCCGTTGCATGGGTAAAGTTTAAAGCCGGCATACCACCAACACAAATATAAGCATCACCAACGGTTTTAATTTTTTCAACTCTGTATTTCTGTACAATATTATCGAAAGCGCTAAAACAATAATCTATTTCATCCACTAATAATTCTGCGCTTATCTTTTCACTTACAGAAGTAAAATCTTTAAAGTCAGTAAACATTACGGTAACCATGCTGTATGTTTTCGCTTTAGAGAATCCTTGCTGTTTTATTTCTTCGGCTACTTCATAAGGGAGAATATTTAATAATAATTCTTCACTCCTCTGCTTTTCTTCTGTTATCAATTCATTTTTTTGAGCTAATTCTTTATTTACTTTTTGTTTATGTCTGTTGTTTCGAAAAAGCAGAATACCAAAAATAAATAATACACCTAATCCTCCGAGAAGCGCATAGATTCGTGTTCTTGCTGCCACTACAACACGTTCATTTTCCAGCTCCTGTAATCGTAGTTGATCGTTAAATGATAATTTTTGATACTCTGACAATTTTTTGATTTTACTTTCCTTGAGACTGTCATTCAATTCTCTTGCAAGTGATTCATATTTATAAGCACTGTCAATTTTATTTATTGATTTAAATATTTTAGACTTAAGAACATAGGCACTCAAAAGTTCATAACTCACGCCTAATGATCTAGCTGTTTCATATGCTTTATTCCCATAATAGACAGCAGAATCATTTTTATTCTGACTATTATAAAAATACGAAGCACCGAGATATGAATAAACTAAATTTCTTTGATTGTCTTGTAACAGATTCGATTCAATGGATGCACGAGCATAAATTATTGCAGAATCTTTATTTCCTTTATTATAATACAATCGGGCGATTTGACCGTAATCATTTCCCTGAAATTTTTTATAATCGAATTCATTAGAATAATATAATGATTTTTTGAGAAAGGCGATTGCAGAATCCGGGGAATAGAATCCTGCAACACTCGAATAGCCCAATGATAAAATTTTCCCATTTTGAATTGCTTCTCCGATTTTT
>JANLOW010000347.1:0-2489 GCA_031366785.1 Bacteroidota bacterium
CCTATGGAGGATGTAAGTGATCCGCCTTTTCGTTTTGTATGTAAACAAAACGGAGCTGATCTCATGTATACAGAATTTATCAGCAGCGAAGGACTTATTCGCGATGCTGCAAAGAGTACACAAAAACTCGACATCTTTGACTATGAAAAACCAATAGGCATTCAACTCTTCGGCGGCACTATTGATTCTATGCGTGAAGCTGCACTCATTGCTGAAAAAGCTCAACCGGATCTCATCGATATTAATTATGGCTGCCCGGTAAAAGCAGTTGCCTGCAAAGGTGCCGGTGCAGCACTTTTACAAGACATACCGAAAATGGTAAAAATGACCGAAGAGATTGTTAAAGCGGTGAAGCTTCCGGTCACTGTTAAAACAAGATTAGGGTGGGATGAAAATACTTTGAATGTTGTTGAAGTTGCAGAACGGCTGCAGGATATTGGAATACAAGCACTCGCTATACACGGACGTACACGTAAACAAATGTATAAGGGTCCTGCAGACTGGACACTCATCGGTGAAATAAAAAACAATCCGAGAATTCACATACCAATTTTTGGTAATGGTGATGTTGATTCTCCCGAAAAAGTTGTTGAGATGAAAAACCGTTATGGAATCGACGGTGTAATGATTGGCCGTGCTAGTATCGGATATCCCTGGATCTTTAATGAAATAAAAAACTTTCTAAAAACAGGCGCTCATCTTTCTCCTCCAACAATAGAAGATCGCGTAAATGTTTGCCGCATGCATCTTTCAAAGTCTGTTGAATGGAAAGGAAATGTAGTTGGTATTTTTGAAATGCGCAGGCATTATACAAATTACTTTAAAGGACTTGATCACTTTAAGGATTACAGGATGCGACTTGTTACTGCTGATAGTGCGGATTCGGTTAATTCAATTCTTGAAGAGGTACTGGAGAGGTATTCTGAGTTTGTTTGAATTTTTCGTGTAAAGATCGCCAAGATAAAAGAGGGAACGTTGTGAATATTTGTTTATCTCTTCGCGGCCCCTCTTTTTACTCTGCGAGCTTTACTCTGCGAGCTTTGCTCGAAATTTACTCAGACCGTTCCCCACACAAATCTTGTTTCATTAGTTCGTGAATTTTCTTAGTAGATGTTTTTTTATTAAGCAGAAACATAAGCTTCGTAACAGCCGCTTCTGTTGTCATGTCTCCTCCGGAAATAACTCCAAGCTTTTTAAGATTAATGCTTGTTTCATATTTTCCTTGCTCTACGGCTCCTCCGCTACACTGAGAAATATTTATAACAATTAATTTTTTCTTGATTGCATCTTCGATACTTTTAAGAAATTGTTTATCTGATGGAGCATTCCCGCTTCCAAAAGTTTCTAAAATAATTCCTTTCAATCCCTTTTTTTCTGCAATAGCAGATATGATCGATGGTTGCATTCCGGGAAAAATTTTTATCAATGCAATATTGGAATCAAATCCTTTGCTTACATAAAATTTACCTGATGACTTTTTCCTGATGGCTTTGGTATTGTAAACGATATTCACTCCGGCTTCGGCAAGAACAGGATAATTTAACGATTGAAAAGCGTCGAATTTGCTTGATGTATATTTTTCAGAACGATTGCCTCGAAAAAGCTGGCTGCTAAAATAAATGCACACTTCGGGAACAACTTCTTTAGCGGCAACAATTTCAATGGTGGTTATCAGATTTCGTTTTGCATCTGTTCGAATTACTCCAAGCGGCAATTGTGATCCGGTAAGAATAACTGGTTTCGATAAATTATTTAGCATGTAACTCAGGGCAGAGGCGGTATACGTCATTGTATCTGTTCCATGTAAAATCACAAAGCCGTCATACTTTTTATATTTTTTTTCAATAATCGTTGCAAGCTCATCCCACAAAGACGGCTGTACATTGGAAGAGTCTATAAGCCGATTGGAAGAGTAAAAATCGATTTTGCAGTTCAGGTTTTTTAATTCCGGAATTTGTTCGGTGATGGATTTAAAATCTACGGGGACAAGCATGCGAGTGAGGTGTTCCTGCATCATTCCGATGGTGCCGCCGGTGTATATTATAAAAACTTTTTTTTGCATTCTTATGATTGGGTATTCGAAATAAAATCCACTTGCTTAATTAATCGTCAATTATTTTTAATGACAACGGTAGCAACGGCTGCACAAGGGTCACAAAGAAACAACTTTTAAAGTATTGTTTTTTATTACGGATAATTAATTATACATAGTAGTCTGAGAGTGATTATGCATTTGTATTTGAATATTGCAAAATAAATAAATAAATAAAATATTTATGACTGAAAATGAACTTTCCTATAAAGTAATCGGCCTTGCCATTGAAGTACATCGGTTTTTAGGACCCGGTCTTCTCGAAAGTGCATACAAAGAGTGCCTATACTATAAAATAATTAAATCTGACTTGAATGCAAAAAAAGAAAAACCAATGCCCTTAATCTTTGAAGGGGTACAATTAGATTGTGGTTACCGGATTGATATTCTTGTATTA
>JANLOW010000408.1:0-15719 GCA_031366785.1 Bacteroidota bacterium
TTTCTATTATCAGGACGTTACTCCATGGCCTATCGGGGCGGATGGTCAAGGATATACTTGTGAATTAAGTTCGAACACAGCAAATCTGAATAATGGAAACAGCTGGTATGCCGGATGCCTGGGCGGATCTCCGGGAAGAGCTCATACTTCCAGTTTGTCGACTACTACACACATTTCCGGAAATCCAACATTTTGTCAAGGTGGTCATACCGTTCTTTCGGTTAATTATACTTTCGGTTATTTATATCAATGGCAGAAAAACCTTGTCGACATACAGGACGCAACGGATACTATTTATACTACTAATGAGACAGGAGCATATACAACAAGAGTAATTACACAAGGATGTTCATCAATTTCAGATACGGTAAATGTATCTGTTGTCTCCTCAGGTCAGGCGCCCGTTGTTTCTTCTGAAGCAAGGTGTGGAGAAGGATCGGTTACTTTTACTGCTTTGGCCACCGATTCCGTGTACTGGTATGCTTCACCGAATGGAAATATTATTGGTACAGGTTTGTCGTTTTCTACTCCAACATTAAATCAATCAACAACCTATTATTCACGAACAAGTCTTTCTTGTCCAAGCGCCCTGGTTTCTGTTTTTGCAGAAATAGATCCAATACCTGCAGTGCCAATTGTTTCTGATGTTGATCGCTGTGGTCCCGGAACTGTAACAATTGATGTTGTTGATACGGCAAATGTCAATTGGTACAATAATGATGTTGGCGGCGGATTAATATTTTCAGGAAATGAATTTGTGACAGGTTACATTCCAAATGACACTACATTTTATGTTGAAGCGAGTTCTATTTGTGTAAGCGAAAGAGTACAAGTAAATGTACATATTGCATCTGCGATTCCTCCCATAGTTAATTCTGTTTCCCGATGTGGAAGTGGTTCATTAACATTAACAGCAAGCTCACAGGCTCCAATATTTTGGTTTGATTCAATATCGGGAGGAAATCAAGTTGGAAGCGGAACTACTTTTACAACACCACATCTTACTTCGACAAAAGATTATTTTGTCGAATCTAACAGTGGATGTGCGAGTGCCAGGGTTCCGGCAACAGCAATGGTAAACTCAATTCCTAATCCACCTATTGGATTCGACAGTTCTTCTTGCGGAAACAGCAGTGTACCGCTTTATGCAACTTCCGATTATCAGGTTTTCTGGTACAGCACACCAAGCGGAGGAGTATCGCTCGGTTCGGGTTCTTTGTTTGAGACTCCGGTAATTAATTCCAATACGACTTATTATGCCGAGTCTAATGATATTTGTTCAAGCAGCAGAACTCCCGTGCATGCCACTATAAAACCATTACCGGTTGCACCTGTCGGAAGTGATGTTGTTATATGTGGAAGCGGAGCAGCCTATTTAAGTGCATTTGCACCCGATCCGATTTATTGGTTTTCACAATCAACAGGAAGTGCAGTTCTTGCTATTGGAAATAATTACTTGACACCCGTATTACATTCAACAACGACTTATTACGCTATTGTAATTTCTAATTGTCCCAGTGTTCCAACATCTGTTACAGCAGTAGTATTGCCAGCGCCGTTTTTGTTTTTGGGAAATGACACAACGATAGAATCGGGAGCATCATTAACTTTGGATGCAGGAGCAGGATTTGATAACTATTTCTGGTCAACCGGCGAAACGACACAAACAATTACAGTAAATGAAATTGGTAATTACTCTGTACAAGTCTCATTAAATGGTTGTACGTCAAATGACGATATCACTGTTAATTCTGTAGTCGGTATTCAGGAAAACAGTACACTGATTGGCTCTGTTAATTTATTCCCGAATCCTGTCAAAGACAAACTTACCATGCAGGTTAACAGTAAAAAATCAATTCGTGCAAATTTGGTTATTATGGATATAACCGGAAAAGAACTTATCCGGGAAGACATCAGACTAAACCAGGGGTCAAACGATCACACCCTTGATTTATCATTTTTTGCTCAGGGAATTTATTTGGTTAGCCTTCAATCTGCAGACTTTACAAAAACAATTTGTATTGCTGTTGAGTAAAAAAACAAAAAACATTTATAAGCATCTATAGATTTACAGAGGCTTTTTTATTTTACATAAAACAGAAATTATTTTCAAAAAGGAAAGAAGTCGTTACAATCGTATACATATATTTTTTTCTTCTGTAAAAAAATCAAGAGCATCGAAACCACCTTCGCGACCAATTCCGGAATTTTTCATTCCTCCGAATGGAGTACGAAGATCACGCAATAGCCAGCAATTGACCCAAACAATTCCACTTTCAATTTTCACCGACATACGGTGTGCACGGCTTAGATTTTGAGTCCAAAGTGTTGCAGCAAGTCCGTATTGAGTTGAATTGGCATAAATCAAAACTTCTTCTTCCGTATCAAAAGGCATAATAGTGACGACCGGACCAAAAATTTCCTCCTGATTGGTTCGGCAATCGTGGGGAAGCCCTTCAATAATTGTTGATTCAATAAAAAAACCATTTTTATTTTTCCCACCGGGATTAACCGGATTGCCACCTGAAATAATTTTACCACCCTCTTCTTTCGCAAGTTTTATGTATGAAAGAATTTTTTCGAAATGTGTTTTAGAAACAATGGCACCGATTTTTGTTTCTTCATTCAACGGATCACCAATGGTTAGTTTTTCGGTTTGTGCGACAAACAAAGTTTTAAATTTTTCATAGACAGGCCGCTCAATAAATATTCGCGAACCACACAAACAAATTTCTCCCTGATTAGAAAAGGAGGAATGAATTGAAGTTTTAACAGCTTTCTCCAGATTACAATCAGCAAAAATGATATTTGGGTTTTTACCACCCAACTCTAAAGAAAGTTTTTTAAACATTGGAGCAGCAGTACGTGCAATAAGCTCACCGGTTTTAGTACCGCCGGTAAAGCTTATGGCTTTTATTTCAGGATGCGAAACGATTGCCATTCCTGCTTTATGTCCGAAGCCATGAATGATATTCAGAACACCTTTAGGCAAACCGGCCTTGATGCAAATTTCGCTTAGCATGAAGGCAGTCATCGGCGTTACTTCGGAAGGTTTTGCAATTACACAGTTTCCGCTTGCAAGTGCAGGAGCAATTTTCCATGTAAATAAATAAAGAGGTAAATTCCATGGCGAGATGCAACCTGCAATTCCAATAGGTGTCCGTATAGTATAATTGATAGCAGTATTCTCCATCGAATGTGCAGAAGTTGATTGATGAAGAGCGGCAGTAGCATAGAAAAAAAAATTCGAAACCGCGCGGGGTATGTCTACCTCCCTGGCCAGGTTTACCGGTTTACCGTTGTCAATGGATTCAGCGAGAGCAAACTCTTCCAGCCGTTCGTTGATCATTTCAGAAATGCGAATTAATATTGCTGAGCGTTTATCTTTTGGCATGGTTGACCAACCTTCGAAAGCAGCACTTGCAGCAGAGACAGCAATTTCAACATCGGAAGAATCGGAATCGGGTATTAGACTGTATGTTTCTCCGGTAGAAGGATTGATATTGTCGAAATAATTACCCCCCAAAGGCGCGATCAATTCCCCGTTAATAAAATTCTGTATTTTTTTCATTTCTCTATTAATTACAGATTTGAAGTGCGGCCCCCATCAACAGGAATATTAATTCCTGTAATATAAGCAGCCGACGGCGAAGCGAGGAAGGCAACAGCATAAGAAATTTCTTCCGGCGAAGCGAATCTTTTCATAGGTATTTCATTAATCATTTCTTCTTCAACTTGCCCGATAAGAACATTTGTTTTTTTAGCTTTCGCTTCTATTAACGAATGTAGTCTGTCCGTATTCGTTGCACCGGGAAGAACATTGTTAACGGTTATTCCAAATACTGCTACTTCATTCGACCAGGTTTTTGCCCAATTAGCAACAGCGGCACGAATTGTATTTGACACACCAAGTCCCTTGAGGGGTTGTTTAACGGAAGTTGAAATTATATTGATGATTCTTCCATATTTTGAAATCTTCATTCCTTCCAGGACAATCTGAGCAAGAATCTGATTGCAGATAAGATGATTCGAAAATGCACGGCTGAACTCTTCCGGCGAAGCATTTATTATCGGCCCGCCGGAAGGACCACCGGTATTATTAACAAGAATATGTACTGGGCCAAATTTATTAAGATGAGCGGCGGCTTTTTCTTTTAAATCATCCGGTTTTTCGAAATCGGCAACAATATATTGATGATTAGGACCCGTTTTTAGAGAGGCAAGAACTCTTTTTAGTTCATCTTCATTCCGGGCAATAAGTATAATTTCCGCCCCAAGGGAGGCAAGTTCAATGGCTACGGCTTTGCCAATTCCGCGGGTGCTACCGCATACAAAAGCCCTTTTTCCGTGCAAATCTATTTTCATCAGCTTTGAATTGAATAAAGTTTATTTATTTTTGAAAAATAGGATTGACAAAACTATTAATAATCTTTGCATTATGATTTTGTTTCATCATCATCTTTAAAAAATCAAACCCATGGCAGCCACAAAAGGAATTAATTTCAAAAAATGGATTGACGACAACAGGCACTTGTTAAAACCGCCTGTTGGAAATCAGGTTATTTATAAGCCTGAACAAGATTTCATTGTTATGGTAGTTGGAGGCCCTAATTCACGAAAAGATTATCATTACAATGAAACAGAAGAATTTTTTTATCAACTGGAAGGCGATATTATAATTAAGATTGTTGATAACGGAAAACACGAAGATATTGAGGTGAAAGAGGGTGAAATTTATTTATTACCCGCAAGAACACCCCACTCTCCGCGAAGGGGAAAGAATACCATCGGACTTGTTATGGAGATTCAACGAAGACCGGGAATGAAAGATGGCTGTATTTGGTATTGCGAAAAATGTCAACACATACTTCATGAGGAATATTTTGTTTTAACAGATATTGTAACTCAACTACCATTGGCCATGAATAATTTTTATAATAACAGAGATCTCCGAACATGTAAAAAATGTGGGACTATCATGGATCCTCCTGTTTTACCAGCATGATCTTATGGTAGAAAAACGGACAAGAAAAGAGAAAATAGCCCAACAGAAAAAAATGGGCGAATCCTCTCCAAAGAAGATTGAAAAACAGGACAACAATAATCGTTCTTTAAGGCATACATTGGGTTTACTTGTTGCATTAGCAGGATTTCTTTTATTTTCAAACAGTCTTTCAAACGATTATGTATTAGATGATTTTGGTCTTATCAAGGACAATACTCAAACTAAACAGGGAATTAGCGCCGTTCCCGAAATATTTAAATCGTCCTATCGATATGGAATGAATATTACAGATTATCAGTTATACCGTCCATTAACAAAAGCGATGTTTGCTATCGAATGGGAAATTGCTCCCGATAAACCCGCATTAAGCCATTGGTTAAATGTTCTTTTCTTTTCATTATTGTGTTACGTACTCTTTCGTGTTCTAAGTAGTTACATGAATAATTCATTGCTTGTTCCTTTCATTGCCTCTATGCTTTTTGCGGCACATCCGTTACATAGTGAGGTTGTCGCTAATATTAAAGGAAGAGATGAAATAATTAGTTTTCTTTTTTCCCTTTTAGCCACATGGTCATTACGTAACTACGTAACAAAAGACTCAAGCCGGGCATTTATAATTGGAATCACGTGTTATTTTATTGCTTTATTTGCCAAAGAATCAGCCATAACATTCCTTGCTGTTATTCCACTCTTTTATTATTTTTTCACTTCAGCCGAAAAAGGAAAATATTTTAAAACACTGGCGGCTATGGGGGCTTGTACAATATTATTTCTTCTAATTCGAAGAAAAGTATTGGGCGACACAGTTACTTTAATCCCGATGGAAGACAATTCATTGGTAGCTATAAAAAATATTTTTCTTCAGAAAGCGAATGCAATTTATCTTTTAGGTGTTTATCTTAAATTATTGGTATTGCCATTTCCGCTGATTTCAGATGGTTCGTATAATCATTTTCCACCTGTTGGATTTACGAGCTGGAAGTTTTTGATTCCATTAATCATATTTGTATTTGCCGCTGTTTATGCAATTATTAATTTTAAAAAAAGGAGCATTGTTTCTTTTTCTATTTTATTCTTTTTCGTTACAGTTTCCATTGTTTCAAATGTTATTATTCTCATTGGAACAAATTACGGAGAGCGTTTAATGTTTGTTCCATCTCTCGGATTTTGTATTCTGATAGCATTTTTAATTTCAAAAATATTTTCGACTTCGTCAACAGACAAAATATTTACAAACACAAACTCATTTCTATCGGAAAACATAAAACCATTGACAGTAGTTACTTTGATACTCATTTTATTGGGCATTCAAACAACAGCCAGAAATGCAGAGTGGAAAAATAATTTAACACTATATACGAATGATGCAAAAAAAACGCCGGATAGCGCACACATGTTATTTTATCTTGCCAATCATATTACAAGTGAGGAATTTCTCGCTGCGCTGCCTGATAGTGGGGCAAAAATAAGGGCGCTTCAGGAGGGTTTAGAATACCTTACACGTTCTGTAATTATCCATCCAAAATATGCCGATGGATATCAGCGTCGTGGGTATATTTATAAATTAATTGGAAAACCTAAGGAGGCGGAAGAAGATTACAAAACGGCATTGCAATGTAATCCCACACATCCAATTGCATACAACAACTATGGCACACTTTGTTTTGATCAAAGAAGATATGAAGAGGCATTGACTTACTTTAAGCAAGCAGTACGCTACAACCCGAAGTATCCTCACGCTCTGAATAATGTCGCCAGCGTTTATGGTGTATTTGGTCAGGGAGAAACCGAAATGATAACAAGGGATCCGGCGAATAAAGAACAGCATACAAAAAAAGCAAAGGAATATTTTGAAAATGCACTTTTATATTTTCAAAAATCTATAGAAGCAGATCCTGAATTTTCTGAACCTTATCGTTTAAAAGCTGTTACTTACAGGAATATTGGTGATGCCGCAAGCGCAGAGTACTTTGAAGAATTATTTAAAAAAGTTTCTGCAAAAAGCCATGTTAAAAATTGATATACATACGCATATTATTCCGGCAGATCTTCCAGATCTGAAAAAAAAGTATGGTTATGGTGGATTTATTTCACTTGAACATTACAAGCCTTGTTGTGCTCGGATGATGGTTGATGGTAAATTTTTTAGGGAAATAAATGATAATTGTTGGGATTCGAATGTCAGACTAAAAGATTGCAATCATCACAACATCGATGTTCAGGTATTATCAACAATACCTGTTATGTTTAGTTACTGGGCAAAACCATTAGACGCTCTTGATCTTTCTATGTTACTGAATGATCATATTGCCGGTATTGTTCAAAAACATCCTGATAGGTTTATCGGCCTTGGTACGATACCATTGCAGGATCCTGCTCTAGCTATTAAGGAAATGGAGCGATGTATGAAAATAGGATTACGGGGCATTCAAATAGGATCACATGTCAATGATTGGAATCTTGACGCTCCGGAACTCTTTCCTGTTTTTGAAGCAGCTCAAGAACTCGGCGCTGCAATATTTGTTCACCCATGGGATATGATGGGAAAAGAAAAAATGCCGAAGTACTGGCTTCCTTGGTTGGTAGGAATGCCTGCCGAAACATCACTTGCAATTTGTTCGATGATTTTCGGTGGAGTGTTTGAAAGACTACCTTTCCTTAAAGTTACTTTTGCACATGGGGGAGGTTCTTTTCCTGCAACGATTGGTCGCATCGAGCATGGCTTTAATGTAAGGCCCGATCTGGTGGCTGTTGAGAACAAAGAAAACCCAAGAAAATACTTAAAAAATTTTTATCTCGACTCTCTTGTTCACGATCCACTGATGCTTGAATTACTTATTAAACTGATGGGGCATGATAGAATCGCTTTAGGAACAGATTATCCCTTTCCGCTTGGCGAACATTCACCCGGAAAATTAATTAATTCAATGCACTATGAGGATAAAATTAAAGAAAGATTGTTTAACGGTACGGCCTTGGAGTGGCTGGGATTGAAAAAAGAACAGTTTGTTTAAAGAAAATAAATATTTGCTTAAGTAGTTTAAGACTTCGTTTTAGCAGGATTATTTTATTAAATTAATTTGGCATTCAATCGTTAATAATTCAAGCATAAAACCACATTCTTAATGAAGTCGATTTTAATTTTACTTTTTTTTATTTCTCTTTTTTCAAATGCACAAAAGCCATTCGCTTTGGTAGAACTATTTACATCAGAAGGCTGCTCTTCGTGCCCTCCTGCAGATATTCTGTTTAGTAAAACCGGAATAAACGCGGAGAAAACAAAGCAAAATATATTTCTTCTTGCTTATCATGTTGATTACTGGAACAAAGGTGGATGGAAGGACCCGTTCAGTAAATATCAATTTACACTTCGACAAGAAAATTATTCTCGTGTATTACCCGAGAAAGAAATGTATACACCTCAGGTAGTGGTTAATGGAGAAACTTCTTTCACCGGTTCAAAGGCAGATAAAATGGATGCGAGTATTAAGCGTGCGCTAATAAACATTCCAACAATTTCAATTACAGCTAAAATAGATTCCATATTTAATGATTCATTATTCATTAATTATAAAATATCAAAATCAGATCCAAATTATGTTTTAAGGATTGCATTAACAGAAGACGGACTAAATAGTACGGTAACAAAAGGAGAAAACAATGGTAAAAATCTGCACCATGACCACGTTGTAATTTTTTTTATTTCCTTTGATACACCAGGGAAAAACGGACAGATAAAAATTCCACTAAAAGGAAACAAGCTTTCGAATAAAAGCCAATTAATTATTTTTGTGCAGCATAAACAGTCAATGAAAATACTTATTGCTGAAAAGATAATTTTAAATTGAAAGCAACAGACGGTAAATTAATAATAATATTGTTTATAGTATGAGAAAATTAGATTTTTAAATGGCACCAAATAAACTTGATTTAATAAATGAACAAACATCCCCATTGTTCAGAATTATGTGGGTATATAATTCTGACGAGGTTTTAAGAAAACAATTTAGTAATAATATTTGTGCTTTTCATATTGGCAATGGGTTTTTACTAACGGTAGCGCATAATTTACGATCGGAAAGCGGAATAATTAACTCTATTGATGAGACTATTTTTCAATCAGAAATACAGCCTCGATTGAGTCCATCACAAAGCCAACTATTAAATCAATTTTTTCCGCTAGACATAAATACTCATAAACGATATTCTAATATATCAGATCAGAACATTTCTAAATCTGTTGTTGAAATATTTAAGGAGATTAAATTCGATACACGCTGGGTGACATTGAGTCAAAAAAAAATATGCAAACCGCACTTAATCGTTCAGTTCAGAGAAGCTTTGTTTTATAATGATGCTTCATTAACTAGAGAGTTTAATAATGCCAATTTTTTCCCGGAACCTTCATTAAATAGGCATACATTCATAATTGAACTGGAATTGCAAAAAGCTTTTTATAGCAACGATATAGCAATCTATAAAATAGTAAATACACAACAAGAAGTCATTAAAAAATTACCACACCTGAGTGTTGATTTCTCAATTCTTGATAATGATGTAACAAATTTTTATTGTTTACAAAGTTCTCCTGGAAGCTTTTTGGGAAGATTGTTAAATAATGCAACGATAGAAGGCTATTCAGATAATTGGTCATTGTTTACAGATAAAATTGGTGGAAATTACAACATGGAAGGATTGCGTTATTTAATCAGAGGCTATTTTCGTTTTGGATCTTCAGGAGCGCCATATGTTTATTATAATGAGACCGAAGGTCAATTTAAAGTAAACGCTATTCAAAGTGAAGCAAGCCCGATCCAGCTTTCGATAAATAATAACAAAGAGGGGAATTATCAATATGTTAATGCAATTGCATCGCCATTGCAGAATATACAAGATGAAATCGAGAATTTTTTAACAGCATAAAATTAACATTATCAAAAAATAAAAAACTTTTTTTGTTTCGCCATCAAATCTTTCATTCCAAATCAAGCATATATTAAAATCTTCACAATTAATTGTTAAAGAATATATTTTACAAAAAGCTTTTTTCTGAATCATGACTATTATCTTTACCTTAACATGTTTACCCCACTACTTGAAATTAAAAATCTAAAAGTATCATTTGATACTGAAGATGGTATTGTTCATGCCGTTAATGACATTAGTTTTTCGGTCAATAAGGGTGAAACTATTGGAATAGTTGGCGAATCGGGTTCCGGTAAATCGGTGACATCGCTTTCAATTATGCGATTACTTCCAGTGGAAGGAAAAATCTCAGGAAACGTAATTTATCAAACACCTAAAAAGGATTTAATAAATTTAACTGAATTACCGCTTTCAGAAATGCGAAAGTTTCGTGGTAATGATATTGCAATGATTTTTCAGGAACCTATGACTTCTTTAAACCCTGTTTTTTCTTGCGGTAAACAAGTAGCCGAGGCAATAATCCATCATAAAAAAATTACATCTCATGAAGCTCGTGAAAGAACCATTGCTCTTTTTGAAAAAGTAAAACTACCTCGTCCCGTGCAGATGTTTGATTCATATCCTCATCAACTATCGGGCGGACAGAAACAGCGTGTCATGATTGCAATGGCAATGAGTTGCAATCCTTCTGTTTTAATTGCTGATGAACCTACAACAGCACTTGATGTTACAGTTCAAGCGACTATTCTGGAATTAATGCGAAAGTTACAGGAAGAAAACAATACAGGCCTTTTATTTATTACTCATGATTTGGGAGTCGTTGCTGAAATAGCAGACCGTGTCATTGTCATGTATAAAGGGAAAATTGTAGAGGAAGGAAATGTTCGTGATGTTTTTTATCACCCTCAACATCCTTATACAAGAGGCCTTCTTGCTTGTCGTCCACCATTAAATAAGAGATTGCGTATCCTTCCCACAGTGCGTGATTTCATGAAAGAAAATGAAGATGGTACGATTACGGAAATCAATAGTTCAGTTCTTAATCCTGATAATGAAATCAGCAAAGAAGAAACGAAATCATTGCATGAAAAATTATTTTCACAAACTCCAATTCTTCAGGTTAAGAATATTACCGTCAAATTTCCGATTCGTAAAGGAGTATTTGGCAAAGTAACTGATTATGTACATGCTGTTGATAATATTAGTTTTGATGTTTATCCCGGAGAAACTCTTGGTCTTGTTGGCGAATCCGGTTGTGGAAAAACTACACTTGGCCGTGCTATCATTCGACTAATTGAACCCACATCAGGAAAAGTATTTTTTAAAGGAACCGATTTCTCTTCTCTTTATGGAAGAGAATTAAGGAAAATGCGAAAGCACATTCAAATAATTTTTCAGGATCCATATTCTTCACTTAATCCACGAATGACTGTTGGAAATGCTATCCTCGAGCCCATGAAAGTTCATGGTTTATTTCCCGGAAACCGGAAGCAAAAAGTTTTTGAATTGCTCGAACGAGTAAATCTGAAAGATGAGCACTTCAACCGTTATCCCCATGAATTCAGTGGTGGACAACGCCAGCGTATTTGTATTGCTCGTGCACTTTCTCTTCAACCCGATTTCATTATTTGTGATGAGTCGGTTTCGGCTTTAGATGTTTCCATTCAGGCTCAAATCCTCAACCTCCTGAATGAATTAAAACGTGATTTAAATTTTACCTGCATTTTTATTTCTCATGATCTTTCTGTTGTTAAATTCATGAGTGATCGAATGATTGTTATGAATAATGGAATGATTGAGGAAATGGGCGATCCGGATGAAATTTATAATTCACCGGTTTCTCTTTATACACAAAAACTTATCGCTGCAATTCCTGCGAACGACCCGGAGCAAGTTTTCCTAAGAAAACAGCAATACTGATTTTATTTAAAACGTAAATTGAATCGCATGTTTATCGTTGATCGTTTTTTCTAACTTGCACCATTAATTTACTCTATAAGATTTATGTCTTTACACTCCTGGGCTTCAGTAATACCAATGGCAAATGAAGAAGCTGATTTTTTTCCATTTATAAACGCTCTTCAAAAAGCACTAAACGAGATTCCAAATGGAAAAATTTTTCTTGTCGTGGACAATGTTTCCAAAGACAATACCTTAATGCTTTGTCAAACGCTAAGTATAAATGATTCACGTTTTAATTGTGTTTGGGCTCCTGAAAATAAAAATGTTGTCGATGCATACATTCGTGGCTATAAAGAAGCACTGCTTTCTGATGCAGAGTTTATCATTGAAATGGATGCCGGTCTTTCCCATGATCCGGCATCATTAAAAGATTTTATTAAATTATTATCTGAAAAATATCTTTGTGTTTTTGGAAGCAGGTTTATTACTGGCGGTTCAATGGGCGACTCCCCTGCAAATCGTCGTTCACTTTCTAAAACCGGTACTGTACTTTCAAATATATTACTCGGTACAAAACTTCACGACATGACTTCGGGTTATCAGGGATTTCACCGTAGCATAGTCTCTTTATTTACTGCTTATCCCCTACATTCAAAAGCACATTTTTATCAGACAGAGATACGCTACCTATTAAGAAAGTATAAAAGCATAGAAATACCTATTCATTACAAAGCACCCTCGCCCCGGGTTTCAAAAAAAGCTATAATAAATTCCATTGAAACGCTATTGTACTACTTTTGGCGTCGAATAACACTTAGACCCGTTTCTCTCTGATGGCTAATTCAAACACTTCTGTTATTATTACTTCCATTTCTGCACCAAATGCAGTTATGAAATCCATTGCGACAGAATCAAAAAAACAAAATATTGATTTTATTGTAATTGGAGATGTTAAAACACCGGACGACTTTAAGATAGATGGTTGCCGTTACTTTTCAATAAATGATCAGGAGAAATTAAATTTTCGTCTAGCTAAATCGCTTCCTAAAAAACATTATTCTAGAAAAAATATAGGATATCTTCTGGCAAAAAATCAGGATGTCATCATTGAAACAGATGACGATAATTTTCCTCGTGCCGAATTCTGGAATCAAAGAGAAAGAAATGTATTGGCAAATAAGATAAATGGCAACGGCTGGATAAATGTCTATAAATATTTTTCTAAAGGTAATATTTGGCCTCGTGGATTTCCACTGGAATATCTAGCCGGCTCTCAGCCTCTTGAGGAAGAAAAGGGTCTAAATATTTTATGCCCGATACAACAAGGATTAGCTGATCAAAACCCGGATGTGGATGCTGTTTATAGAATGACACAAAGTCTTCCTTTCAATTTTGAAAAGCGATCACCTGTGTTAATAGGTAAAAATTCCTGGTGTCCTTTCAATAGCCAAAATACAACATGGTTTAAAGAAGCATTTCCATTATTATATCTTCCTTCTTATTGTAGCTTTAGAATGACTGATATCTGGAGAAGTTTTATTGCACAACGCATTGCCTGGACATGTGGGTGGCCCATACTTTTTCACAACTCCACTGTTTGGCAGGAGAGAAATGAGCATAGCCTTCTTAAAGATTTCGAAGATGAAGTTCCGGGATATCTAAATAATTCGAAGATATGCACTTTGCTGGAAAACCTTGATTTAAAAAGCGGTATTGAAAATATTGAAGAGAATCTTTTACGTTGTTATATGATGATGACGGAAAATAATTTTATAGAGAAAGATGAAATGCAATTACTAGAGAACTGGATTAGTGATTTAAAATTAAAATAATTTTCGGAATAGTTTGTAAAATTGAGTATTTTATTTTATTCGTAGAATATTTGGGAGCACATAACTAAAGTTAGGGAGAATAAATATTAAATGGATGATTCTTAAAACTAAAATATCGGAATTATCTATTCTTTACTTTTTCCTATTTACCCTAGGTCTTATGTACTTCGCTCATGCTTGGTATTTCACCGGTTCTTTTCAAGGAGGTGATGGACTTAGGCATTATCAAATAAGTCGTTACTCCTGGCATCATCCTGCTTTATTTCTCGATCATTGGGGTAAACCATTTTTTATATTAATTAGTTCCCCCTTCTCGCAATTTGGCTTACTAGGGATAAAAGTATTTAATATCATTTGCGCTTTGTTAACGTGTCTTTCTATATATAATATCGCCAAGAAAATGGAAATGAATATGCCATTCCTGGCGCCTCTTTTTCTTGGATTTACAACAATCTATTTTTTTATGGTGATTAGCGGCTACACTGAATTACTCTTTGGGCTCATGCTTGTATTTTCTATTCAGCTTTACTTAAACGAAAAATATTTTTTATCTACTATATTAATTTCATTTTTGCCGTTTGTCCGCTCTGAAGGATACTTGCTTCTGCCTTTATTTTTTCTTGTCCTGTTAATACATAAGAAATATTTTTATTTACCATTATTAGGAATAGGTATTATAATATATTCTACAATAGGATATTTTGTATTCGATGATTTTTTTTGGTTACATACGCAAAATCCATATAATGGCAGTGCAGCTTTAATTTATGGACATGGGCCATTATTACACTTTGTTAAGGCTTATTCACAGATATGGGGTAAACCTCTTGCTCTGCTTACAATAGCAGGTCTAATATATGGATTAATAAATTTTTTGCGATTTAAAAATTTATATAAGCGCTATTTTATAGAAGAAATAATATTAATATATGGATCGCTATTAGTATACTTTTGTGCACATTCTATTTTTTGGTGGAAGGGATTGTTTAATTCTTTAGGACTTGAGAGAGTTATGGGTGCCGTACTTCCCGTTTCCGCTTTAATTTCTTTAAGAGGTTTAAATTTTATTTTGTCCTTTTTCTCTAGAAATAAAATTGTTTCGAGGGGAATTATAATGTTAACTACAATATTAATAGTAATTATTCCATTTCGAAGCTATTATTTTCCTTTAAAACTTGATGCTGAAGAAACATTAGTTATAAAGGTTAAAGAATGGTATGAAAGTTCGGAGGTGAGAAAAAATAATTTTAAATTTTATTATCTCCACCCATACTTTCCCGAAGCATTGTCATTTGATCCATTTGATAAAATAAAATGTGAGGAATTATGGGGACTATACGGAATAATTTCTAATTGGGGATATGCTGCAATTCCTGATGGCTCATTGATATTTTGGGATTCGCATTTTGGTGCCAATGAAGGTAATATACCATTGGAAAAAATTATGACTGATTCTAATTTTAGATTAATAAAAACTTTTTCACCGAAAGATCCATTTTTTGTATTAGGTAATAAACTATTTGAAATTTATGTTTTTCAAAAAATTAATCCTAAAGACGGGAATATTAATATTTCGAGTAAAAAATACTATGACTTCGAATCAACGGCTGGGTTAGAAAATACTATTACATTTTCAGATGATCGTGCTTTTTCAGGTAAACACTCTTGTTTGTTAAATAGCTCAAACGAATATAGTGCAACAATCGTTGAAAAAACAAATTCAATCAACAATATTGATAATACCCATTTTGTTAAATTTACTTTAATGCTTTGGGGGAAAGGTATTATAGAAACCTCTGCTGTTTTATCTTTTCATAAAAACGGTAGTCAAATTGGATATAATGCATTTCCTATAAAATATAATTTTTCAGAAAAGAAAGACTGGAAGCAACTTTCGGTTTACTGGTTAATTGACCCGGAGGTCTTAAAAAAATCAGACTATATAAAAATATATATTTTGAATAATAGAAAACAATTTTTTTATGTTGATGACTTTAAGGTTGAATATTTAAACAAAAATTATTAATATATTTTCAATAGACTAATTAAAAATA
>JANLOW010000462.1:0-3126 GCA_031366785.1 Bacteroidota bacterium
ACCGGCTATCAGATTTGATTTAATTCGTGTAATCGCAAGAGGAATTGCTTCATCGCTTTCAGGTGTCAGCACCAGCATTACTGAAATTATACTCCATGTAATATCAGGGTAGTTAAAAAACCATGATAAAAGAAAAATAACTATACATCCAGTGACACACTTAGAAATATAGATTATTAGATTTTTAATTTCCGGAGTCACTTGGTTTCGATTTAAGAAAATATAATTTCCATTTTCAATTATCTAATTAAGTTTAGCCCCCTGTGCAATCCATCTACCAATCATCTCTCTTTCAATTTCTGTAATGCCTGTTTTATTCCCTTGAGGCATTGTCTTAGTCTGAACTACTCTGAACATAATCCGTTCACTCATTTTTGCAATTTGTTCCGGTGTGTCAAATGCAATTCCATTTGGCGCAATTTTTTGTATGTCATCCGTTGGATGCGAAGAATGACAACTTTCACATCTTTTTTGAAAAATAGGTTTTACTTCGCTAAAAGCAATTGGAGTATTATTATTTTTTAATGATTTCGGAGAAGTGACAAATACCAAAGCGAATAATGAAATCGCACCAATTACCAGAAACCAACCGTTAGCATTTTCTTTTTCATAAAGATTAATATAATGCCTTACTGCAACGCTGCCTATAGTTAATCCCGCAAGTATGGCCCAGTTAAATGTTGGTGCAAAGGTTCCGGGAAAATGGTTGCTTATCATTACAAATATTACAGGCAGAACTATATAGTTATTGTGTAATGATCGTAGTCCGGCATATTTTGCCTGCTCTAAATCAGGTGGATGGTTTTTCTTAGCAGCATTCACTAAATTTTTCTGAGAAGGGATAATTACAAAGAATACATTGCCTGCCATTATGGTGCCCAGTAATGCACCAACATGAATGAAAGCAGCCCGCCCGCTTAGGTATTTGGATAGAATAAAAGAAATTAAAATGAGAATGATAAAACCAATGGCACCAAAAAGTTTTGGTTTCTTTAATAACGCCGATCGACACATTAGATCATAGATGAACCATCCGGCAACCAAAGAACTGATTCCAATTAATATGGCTATTTCAGGTTTGATATTATTTACTGCAGGATCAATCATAAATGATTTAGCATTCATATAGTAGACCAGCATTAATAAAATAATACCCGATAACCACGTGAAATATGCTTCGTATTTAAACCAATGTAATTTTTCCGGAAGTTTACCCGGCGCGCCTTTGTATTTTTCTATGTAATAAAATCCTCCGCCATGAATAGCCCATAGGTTGCCGGCTAGTTCGTCCCGAAGATTTTTTGTACGGTTCAAACTGTTTTCAAGGAAAATAAAATAGAACGACGCACCAATCCAGGCAATTCCTAAAACAACATGAACCCAGCGAACTACAAGATTAAGCCATTCCATAAGGTAGCCTTCAAGACCGGCTTTTTGTATTTTTGGGTAGCCAAAATAAATTAATAATGAAATCGTAACTAATGATATAAGTACAATTCGAATCCCTTTAATTTCTTCTTGAAGATCTCCTGAAGTTTCCTGATTATCTTCACCGGGGAGATTATTATTTTTCTTAAAAAGTAATAAAACTTCATTCAAAAAAAATAAAGAAACTAAAACAAGAATAATAAACGCAAAAAAAACTATATCAAAAGTATTAATCATTAGTATCAATTTTCAATCTATTTAATATTCCCTCTCCGGCCTAAAAGAATTCGGTAAAATGATCTGCTTCTGATTTCTTCGAGTGTTAATCCTGTAGCTAACATTTCCTTTTCAGAAATTGCACCACAATTCACTGCTTTGAGAAAATAATTTAGTAGCCCTTGCCCGGTAGCTGCATCGTCAAAAACATCTCCTGAGAGTGTAGCTTGCGCAGCTTTATCAACGAAATTTTTTAAGCGGATGGATGCATCTTCATAACTTTCGAGAAAAAAAGTATACACAGCAGCATAACGCATCGGCAATTGTGCCGGATGAAGATCCCATCCCTGATAAAATCCATTAATTAATGAATGCATCGTATGTCCAAACCCAAGTTTCCAGGCACAATGTACTACATCACGGTTTTCATTCTCTTGTGTCTTTGATAATTTTTCTCCACGATGAGGTCCAACAGGCATTACATTGGTTGCTCCATCTGAAAGCATGATTCCGGTTCCACCCAAAGCAACTCGTGTCATATGATGTGCAAAATCACAAACCGGATGATCCATAGTTTGATATTTAGCTGTAATGTTGCAAGAGGCAGTATAATCATATGTACCAAAATGTGCTGCTATACATCTTCCTTTCCCTGCTCTGATAAGTGATAATAAAGGATTTTTTCCTTCTGTATCCATAATTGCCTGAGTCGCTTCAACCATCATCTCCATCTTTAATGAATAGGGAAGTAGTTTATGTTCGTGTTCAAGAAATTCAAAAAGTTTAGTCAACGCTTCTATCTGTTGAGGAATTGTCACCTTCGGTAACATGACGATAAAATTATCGGGTAGTTTTCCTTTGGTTTTGGTTAAGAGTGTTGTAAGAAAAATATCAAGTGTCCGAATTCCGCGTTGCTTTAGGTCTTCGGTGAATGGTTTAATTCTGATACCGATAAAAGGTGAAACAGTTTTTTCTTTCATTCCTTTTGCAAGTTCTTCTGCCGCTCTAACGGCAGTTTGATCCTCTTCAGCATCCGGACGGTTTCCAAAACCATCTTCAAAATCTATACGGAAATCTTCTACAGCTTCATGTTTAAGTTTGTCAACTATTTTTTTATGAACCAGGTAAGGCAACCAGGCCGGTTGTTTTTTGAGTTCAGAATCACTTAGTTTATCATAGCGGGAAATAACTTTTAAAATATCTTTTTTATTTTTTGGAATTGATTCAACTCCCTTTAAATTTAAAACTTTGGCAAGAACTGTAAAATCAGGTGCATAAGTAAGAAAACTTTTCAAGGCTGCCTGACCCATTTTTAATGTCGTATCCGATTTGAATAAATTAGCACCTCCATAAACAGTATGGACCGGCTGCCTGTCAGGTAATTCACCCGGATATATTTTTTGAAAAGCCATATTCGCAGCTTTCAATTCTTTCAATACATTTTCCTTTATCTCATTAGGAATTGATAATTTCATTTCTTTA
>JANLOW010000484.1:0-1922 GCA_031366785.1 Bacteroidota bacterium
GCACAATTAAGTATGTACCATGAAAAAACTAAACAAGGCAGTCAATTAATAAATAATCATTCTTCATTAATTATTGTTCATTAGTAATTATTCCTGTGTGCGGCTGAATGATCTCTCACACAGCCCATCACACCACATTCAAGCGAGCCGGTGTGAAATCTTCTGTTTGATAGTCTAAAGAATCTTTTTGCTTCTTTTGATTTGTACAATTTATCAAATTCGCTTGGTATCTCGAATTTCAATTTACTAGAAGACATTATCCCGATTGCTTGTCTAATACTGAAATGCTATACAGAATATTTAATAAAGGAATAGTTTAAATAGCAATGTTCAATTGTTTTTTCAAAGAAATATTTTTTTCATTCAATAAGTTACGAATAGAATTAAACTCTTCACGAACTTTTTGTGATACCTCTAAAGGTGTTAATTTATGTTTCACACAAATATCATCTACACTTATTTGTTCACAAATCAATTGGTGTAATAATGGAGAGTTTTCAAAACGTTTTAATTTAAAATTGTGTTTTAGTTGTTCAGGCATCAGCACTTCGTGCGCTGTTTGAATAACCAACTTAATAAGTGTAATACATATTGACGAGCTTGCTTGATTAATTATATTTTGCTTATGAACCTTCTTAAATGTTTTAATTAAAACAGTTTCTGCTTCTTTTGTGGACGGACAAATTTCCAAAACAATGCCATAAAGCATGACACTATATGTATCATAAAGACTTTCAATTGTATTTGTAGCTTGTTTTTCCATAAACATAAAATTTAATCTGTGAATTCCTTTTAATTCTGCAAAGGTGAGTAAGGTTAAAAGAATTGATATTACATTTTACTTAAAGAAAGTTATATAATTGACACATTAATAAACTACAAATTAGACGCCTAACAGAATCAGAAACAAATAATATTACAACCTATGCCGAAAAAAGAACGAATTGCCGATAATATATAAAGATTAAACGCTGCTCCGTTTTTCACGGAGGTGCATTTAATTCCTGTATTGAACTGATGTGATGGGAGCTACACTGTGTTGGGAGAGAATTTCTGTTATGCAATTTTAGAAGACAGAAGAAGTTTTTATAAATAGAAAAATGGACATTTTTTTTCTAGAGAAAATAAATGAGGCCCGTTTAGTTCACTTTAGTCCTTTTAATTTTAGTTGACAAGTGTATTTTACTAATGAAGCACTGCACTCCAAATTTTCTGTCAGCGGACTGTTTGATTATTTTTTCGTATTTTATTGTTGATCTTAGGAGGTGGTGCATGCGCCTGTAACAAAAGGATAAAAAAAAAGAGACCGTTACGATATTGTTAGAATTGAAAAAGAAAGATTAAAATTTAGAGACAACCCCTTTGTAAAAAGTTTAACTTTTTACAAAGGGATTGAGAATCAAAACTTGTTTACTGACCTTGACAAAAAACATCATTGCATACGGAGAACGAAACAGTAAAAGATAACCGCTTTTAAATATCAAATCATTTATATTTGTTTTCGAAAAATAAAAAGTGTGAATCATGAAACTATTTTCTAAAATGATGTAACACTTTTCGTTTTAGTGTACTCACCTTTATGCCGTAATAATTCAGTTGCAAATTAATTCGAAAATAGTATGGCAGAAAATAAAAACGACCAACGCAATCAGCAATCTGATAGCAAGTCAAATCAACAAACAACACAGGATGGTACTCAAAAAAAAGAAACTAATCCGAATAACCCAACTGCAAACCAAAACCAGCAGCAAGGTTCGCCACAAAGTAACGAACAACGGAAGGAATCACCATCAACTCAAGGTAAAACAGACACTGATGTGATGGATACCGAAGAAAATGATGAAGAGACTGAAAGTAAAACAGTATCCGGAAAAACAGAAAATCAAAGCACAAAAAAAGAAAATATATAAAAGCGGTTTTCA
>JANLOW010000486.1:0-3923 GCA_031366785.1 Bacteroidota bacterium
TAGTGAGATTGGTAAATACTACATTTGAATTTATACATGCTGTTGTATTATCAGCAGAGAAATCCACGATTAAGTTTCCGCTACAAGGCAAACTACCGTACGCACCAATACCAACAGCATACCATGCATTTTTCACCTGTAAAACTTCATTGGATGTTGGGCCATACAAATCAGTTGCTGCATTAATGCAGGCGGTACGCCAGTCTGCATACTGGGAAGTAGGAGTCAGATAAACAGTTTCTGTGCGGTAAATAATTGCATCGGCTTTTGTTAAACCGATGCCGGCTACCGTATAATTATTTGCAATATCATTCGTGCCGGTACCGCCATTGACTAATAGGTAAAACATAAAATTACCAACACCGCTGTTATAATGAACACCGCAATAGTCAGTAGTTACATCGACAGGTGAGCATCCTGTAGTAACCCAATAGTTTCCATGATAGGTATCAGGCTGTCCATATTGATTAGGATTGGCCATATTGCGTTGTATCCAATTCATATCATTACCAACTAGCCAGCTGATGTCCGTCGGCTTCGACCAGAATTGAACTGACTTTCCCATGATATCGCTCATGCTCTCATTCATGGCACCTGATTCATTGTTATAGTTCAAGGCACTCGTGTATTTAGTAAGGCCATGTGTCAATTCATGGGCGGTTACATCAATGGATGTTATTCCTGCCCCATTTAAAGAACGGTTCCCAAATATCATTTCGTATCCATCCCAGAAAGCATTATCGACTGCAGAAGGATAATTTACCAGGCTGGTTAAAGCAAGACCATTGTTATCAATACTATTTCGATTAAAGATAGTCTTGTAAAAAGAATATGTTTGTGATACACCATAATGCACATCCAATGCATATTGATCTGCACCTGTTAAATTCCAGTTTGCAGTAGAATTGGTATAGTAAAGAAAGGTGTTGCCGTTGGCAGTAAGAATTCCATTTCCTTTTGTAAGATCTTTCAAATAATAAGTGCCAAAATACAAGTCACTTTGAATTGTTTGAACTCCGCTGTAGGCAGTATTTGCGGTACCGGTTGCATCCGAATAAAACAGTTCTTCTTTTTTACCAAGTACCTGTCCGGTCTTTGTATCTACAAAATAATAGGCGCGACTCAGGGGCTGCGTGGCATAAACATCTACTTTGTAAGCAAGGTGTAAATTACCCGGTTCAATTTGATCTCCGGGGGAATACCATACAAGAGAAGTTGTCGGATAATAGGATGCACTTAAATCACCCATTCTTTCCTTAATATGTCTTGCCATTCCCGAATCTTGCCAGGCGTATGTTGCGGCATGTACATAACTGAGTGCAGCTTTCACAGCATTTGCAGGTGATAAAGGAGAAGTGATTGTGCGTTGCGCCATTTGCTTATCAAAGTCAAGAACGATAATACCGCTCATGCCTGTAAGTTTATTTTTTCTGGTATGCATGATATACATACTGTTCTCGATAGGTATTCCTTTATATGTTTGATTGAAACGATGATGAATCTCTCCAAGCTGATCAGTTTCAGTATTCATTAATACCAGATCCGAGTTTTCATCAACTCCCAAAAGAGTTTTTGCCTGCGAGGGAATAAAGTCTTGTTGTTTGTCGGGTGATAGCTGTGTGAAAGAAGCCGACTTCCCATTTTCACCTTTGATTAAACTGCGCATGGAAACCTGTGCATGTGTGAAATTCATTGCAGCACATAGAAATAATAAATTGCAGAGTAAGTAAATTTTCTTCATGTTGTCGGTGGGTTGTAGAGGAAATTTATTTTATCGCATTCCGTTTTTCCATTTCTTCAATTGTTACAAGCGGCCGCATCAACTTTTTATTTAACTTATAACCAACACCGTTTCTTTTTGGGCAGCAGCTTTTGCTATAAAACTCTCACAAGTTTTAAATTTTGTGGTACGTTAATTTTGTGTTCGTATATTAAAAGCAATAATTATTTTACTAATGAAAATGCAAGGGCAATAAAGTTTTGCTGGCATTTTAAAATCTCTATATAAAACTATAACATTTATCATTACAAAACTATTAAAAGCTAAAAATCACACTTTAGTATGATGACAAAAAGCTCTTTCTTTTGGCGGATTTGATTTTTTTAATGATTTAGACGCCTGAAAGCATGGTAATTTTTATTTGGAAAAAGTAGCTGCCACGCTATCAATGGGATTGAGTTATTGAGGCGAAGAGGGTGAGGCAGATTATTTAAAATTGAAAATTAACTGATTATTAGTTATTTCTTTTGACTCGTGGCTCTTTTATGATTGCAAAGTGTTGATTAAAAAATTGCTTTTTGAACCACAATTCAAAAGCCGGATCAACAAATTCAAATGCTTTATTTATTTCGTGGATCAAATCATTATTTATTAATGTAAGTTTATTTTTACTGACGTTTCTTGGGGTGCCTAACTGATGTTTATGCATCACAGCGGCACTTGTAAATTGTAATTCGCCCTTTGCTACGGCTTTTAATAAATTTAATTGCGTGTGACTAAGGTTTTCAGTTTCATTTTGATATAAGGGTGTATTGGCATTAATTAATTCTTCTAATGCTTTATAAATTTCTAATGTGCTTGCTTTTTTTTGGGTTAAATTCCAGGTATAATGTGCAAGTTGTTGTACATACCAGGGATGGTTTTTCATTAAAAAAGGAATCAGTTTGGCAGTTTCTTCATCAATTTGTTTGTCGGTAGATAGAAACCCTTTGCAAATAAAGCTGACCCATTTTTTTGTTTCAATTTTTTGCAGTAACATGATATCACCAAATCTATAAAATGGTTGTGATGAATCATTAAATATTTCCGTCATCATGTGGCGTTTACTTCCATACAGACAATATGTAACTAATTTCTGGCGTTGCCAAAAAGCTCTTAATTTCTTTTCAAAATTTTGATAATTACTAAAGGAAGATAGGTTTTGAAATTCGTCAAGGCAAATAATGAATTTAATGTTTTTCTTTTTAGCTATTACTTCCGGAAGGTTTAATACTTCTTCGTTGTTTTTTCGTAATTCACTCCAATCAAAACTTAAATTAAAATCTGTATTGGGATCAATTCCTAAACTTAATTTCGGGACTAATTTTTTAAAAAAGGCTTGTCCACTACTCATCCATTCCTGCCATTTAGAGGAGGAGGATTTAATTATTTCACGGGCAAAGGTTTCTAAGAACTCTTCTTCATTGCTAACGGAAAATAAATCAATGATTACAGTTTTTGTTTGTTTATTTGTGCGATTAATATTGTGAATTACCTTTTCAACTAACGATGATTTTCCCCAGCGCCTTGGGGATATGATCATAGTGTTGATGCCGTTTAGCAAATTACTTCTTAGTTTTTCCATTTCAACCTCCCGGTTGGTAAAAGAATGCTGGCTCACCGTTGTGCCATAAATAAATGGCGAATCTTTCATTTTATTTAAATTTAAGTGTTTTAATTATACTGACTGGTATTATACTAATTGGTATTATACTCAAAGGTATAAAATAGGTTAACGAAATAAAAATAATTTTTAGCGATTTTGACGAAAAATTGAATTATATTAAATTAAATAGACAAAGGCATTGTGGGTAAGGTCAGTTGGTATTTCCAACTTGCAGTCTGATTTCATTTTAATGTGGAAGTGTCTATGAATTTATATTTTGAAAGTATTAACGCGGAATCAGTGGACATCTTTGGGCAGAAACTCCAATCGATGATGTTACAGTAAAAAAATCAAACACAAAACTTTTGATAACTCTTTTTTGAATTTGAAAGCTAACAAAGTAGAAAATGAAATACTGAATATCGAACAAGGAACACGGAATGATGAAGTAAAAGCCACTTCGAAATTCATTATTCATTGTTCGATATTCGATATTGTTTTAAAATCCTACGGTCCTGTAAAATCAAAACTTACAACAGCTCCATTAAACAACACCGG
>JANLOW010000507.1:0-4605 GCA_031366785.1 Bacteroidota bacterium
GTCAAGATGTCCGTGTGTAAGTAATACAACATCTATTTCGCTGCTGTTAATTGGCAAATTATCCCAGTTCATCAGGCGGAGTTGCTTTAGTCCTTGGAATAATCCGCAGTCTATTAAAATATTTTTTCCGAATGCTTTTACTAAATACTTGGAACCAGTTACGGTTCCAGCTGCACCAAGAAATTGAATAGTTGTTTTCGATTCTGTTTTCATTATAAAATAATTTTAATTCGTTTTAAAATTTGATTAATTAAAAGTGAAAGCAAGCTGAACCCAAACATAATTGATAGGTCCTGCCAGCTTGGAGAATGCAATGACAACACTTTGGCAACAGGTGGAACTAAATATGCACCAAGGGTAAGAACAAGGCAAATTGCAGTAGCATACCATACATACTTATTAGTGAATACATCAGTTTTAAAGAATGATTTTGATTTTTCCGTTGACATATTTAATGCATGCCACAGCTGGCAAAGAATGAGGGTGATAAATAAAATATTGTTACACAATTCAGGGTTCCATGTTTCAGTTTTATGCTCAGTTATATGAGTAAATAAAACTGCACCAAGTGTACAAACGCTCATAACAGTGGAGTACACAAAAATTGAAATCCAGCGTTGCCTGTCAATAATCGGTTCATTCGAATTTCGTGGTGGTTGTTGCATAATCGAATCGCTTCCTTTCGTTACACCCAATGCAAGTGCAGGCAAAACATCAGTAACAATATTAATGTATAAAATTTGCAGTGGAAACAAACCGTAATGCAAATTAAAAATGGAAGCAGTCGAAACTATCAGTAATTCACTGATGTTGCATGAAAGCAAAAACACAACAAACTTGCGTATGTTTTCAAAAATTATTCTACCTTGTTTAATTGCCAATACAATTGATGAAAATGAATCATCTTTAAGAATCATGTCGGCTACTTCCTGTGCCACCTGTGTTCCACGTAAGCCCATTGCAATACCGATGTCGGCTTTTTTTAATGCCGGTGCATCATTTACTCCATCTCCTGTCATGCCGACCACAGATTTATTCTCCTGCAATACAGAAACCAAATCCAGTTTTTGTTTAGGGCTTACCCGTGCAAATATTTTTGATGCAGTCCATTTTTGTTTTTCTTCGGAAGTAAGTTTTTCATAGTCATTCATTTCTTTACCATGAATTACTATTTCATCTTCCGAATCAAGCATACCAAGCTTTGATGCAATATCTTTTGCTGTAGCAGGATGGTCGCCAGTAATCATCACTACTTTGATACCGGCTGACTTACATTCTTTTATTGCTTCAAACACTTCTTCCCTTGGAGGGTCCAACATTCCAATTAACCCAACAAAAACAAGATTGCCTGTTAAATCAGTTGTTAATTCATCTGTTTCTTTATAACCTGCTGCTATCATCCGCAAACCTGATGCAGCTAATTTTTCTGCATCACCAATCCATTTTGTTTTCGTTGCATCATCAAGTGTTTTTATTTCTTCTTTGTCAAGAACAGAACTGCATCGCTTTATCAATTCTTCTACCGCACCTTTTGCCGTAACAAAACATTTTCCATCTGACTTATGCAGCGTAGCCATGATGCGTGTTTCAGAAGAAAATGGTTCTTCTTTAATTTTTGGAAACCGATTTCTGAATGGCAGAATATCCACTCCATTACAGTAAGCAAATTTCAACAAACCGGTTTCAAGCGGGTCGCCCACTTCTTCAATCAATTTATTTTTAAAAACAAGTTCAGCCGTGTTACACAACACCGCTACTTGTTTAATAATCTCGAAACTTCTACTCTTAGAAATATTATCGGGAGGATTAAAATCAATTTTTCTTTGTGAAGGATTTAATTTCATTTCCAATCTTCCTTCACTGGTAACGATGGTGGTGACTTCAATTATATTTTGTGTAAGTGTCCCGGTCTTATCCGTGCAAATAACATTTGTTCCCCCAAGTGTTTCAACAGCTTCCAGTTTTTTTACAATTACATTGTGCTTTGCCATCATCAACATTCCCTGAGCAAGTGCAAGCGTTGCAACAATTGGTAATCCTTCAGGAATTGCAGCAACAGCAAGGGCGATGGAGGTTTCCACCATTTCAACAAACGGGTCTCCGTATAAAAGACCTGCAATGAAAATTATGACAACGAGAGCTACTGTAATTTTAATAAGCTTCTTGCTGAATTCTTCCAATTTTTTTTCTAACGGTGTTACTGACTGTTCTGCTGACTCAACCATCAAAGCAATTTTACCAAGTTCCGTTTTCATTCCGGTTCCGGTTACAATTGCTTTGGCATTTCCATTAGTCACAAAGGTTCCCTTGTAAACCATATTCACCCGCTCTGCAAGTGAAGTGTCCTTCTCCAAAATTTTATCCTGCTTTTCAACAGGCATGGATTCACCAGTCAATGCCGATTCATTTACCTGAAATTGGGAGAGGTTAAAAATTCGCGCATCTGAAAGAATCATATCACCGGCTTCGAGAAATAAAATATCACCAGGAACAATTTCGGCAGAAGGTATTTCAATGAGGTTGTTATCACGAATTACCTTTGCATTTACCTGTGTCATTCGCTTGAGTGCATCCATCGAACGCTCTGCCTGGTATTCCATGAGAAAGCCGATGATTGCGTTAATCAAAATCACAACAAGAATTGCAATTCCATCTAACCACTCTTTAAAAAAGAAAGATAATCCTGCTGCAACAAGCAGCATGTAAACCATCGGACTGGCAAACTGCGCAAGAAAAATCAGAAGCGGATTTTTCCTTTTTTTCTCCTCGATGATATTTTTTCCAAATGATTGCTGACGTTGAATCACTTCTTTAGCCGACAAACCGTTATCAGTATTTGTATTTAGCTGTTTGCATATTTCCTCTTTTGAAAATGAGTATGCATCGTCAACTGGATATTTTATTGTATTCATAAGTGTATTCCTTTACATAAAATATGCGCCTCATTCATAATACTATTTCTTCTTTCACCAGGAATTTGAATCGCAGAAATCAATTCAGGATTGTCGCAGAGTTCTTTGCATAATATTATTCCTTTATCAAGTAAAAGGTGCTTTTCATGCAGAGTTAAAGTGGTGAGGCAAGTAAGAGGATATAAGCCGGAAGCATCAATCTGCTCGCGTAAACTAGTTCCCTTTGGATAATCCCATCCCAATAAATTTAGTCCTACGCATGAGCTGTATTGAATGGCATCACCTGAGAATTTTGTATTGGTTACTACCCATCCCTGGTGAAATTTAGTGACGTGCCCGGGAATATTTTTCCATTGTTGTTCAACATCCTTGAACCGTGCCTGAATGTAAAGCGGAATTTTCACATCGCAATTGATGCCGGGCTGATTGTGAAATTTACATTCAATCATGAAGTGCTGATTCTCTTTTTCAGCAATCACATCAATCTCATGATTGACACAATGCCCTTTTACAATTTCTCCTACAGTTACTACATATCCTTGATGATTTAAAATGGCTGCAACAAATTTTTCAAATGGAAATCCTGAAGGGCCTAATTCCATAATGGCTTGTTTGAGTTTATATTTAGCTGCTGAATAATGAGATTGTTTTTTTAATAAACCGAATGCTAACTGATATATTTTTTTGGTAGTCATGCCATCATAAAGGTTTTCCTGAACCTTAGCAATTATTGCGTCAATGGTTTCTTCTTTTTGACCTGCGCGGTATAGTGATTGGCGCAATTTTTCAGGAGAAAACAATGCTGTTTCACCAGATGCTTTTATAATATTAATTGTCTTATTTTTCATTTTAAAATATTTTTCATTTCACCATCAATCTCTTTATGCAAAAAGAAACTGATTACTGAACGGATGGCAACAATCAAGGCAAGAATATACAGTTCATTCAGAACACGATTATGAATGGTGTGAATCATATCAGCAGCAAGCATAAAATCTAAACCAAGAAGTAAATAGGAACCAAAACCATATCTGATTTTTTAATCATTGCAGGTAATTTGTTTGTTCAATAACTTATTCCATTCCATTTTTAAAAAGAGAAATGAAGTACGTGCTACTCCCCATATAATTATGATACTACCGGCAATGCTGATTGCAAGTGCAATATAATTGAATGTTAACATAAAATTTAGTTTAAATCTTTCTCACTCATTTACTCTCTTTAAAACCGCTTGTTGAATGTCAATTTGAATAAGGTCATTTGCATTGTAAAATACCTTTTGAATATTCAACGCTGATAAACTGAATTCGAATTTTACCGTTAACTCACATGCAATGTCACTACCTGAGGAAATATGATACAGACTTCCTTTTCCTATAACATTTGTTGGTGGGACAGCAGTGAGCATTGTACCTTCAACGTTAAATTTTTGTGGTGGGTGTTTTTTAGTATTAATATAAGGAATTCCAAGTTTGCCTTTGAATTCCATCCATTGGTTTTTAAGTTTTAAGATATTTGTATCTACTGAATCAATAAAGGTTCGAAATGACTCATAAGGGACTTTGAAACTGATATCCCCGGTTTCGTAATTTAGCGTAACCAATAAATGATGGCTTCCTGCAATGAGAACTGTGTCGTTGTAGCCCATCGTAATGGAGATTGTTCCTTCGATAGAGCGGTAAATTTCTTGTGC
>JANLOW010000020.1:0-9013 GCA_031366785.1 Bacteroidota bacterium
AGTTCATTTGCCGAAATATTAATAAATTCTCCGCTCGCTTTAAGTTCCGTAATTGTTTTCTGTAAATCCGTTCCCATTATTGAATCATTCAACAATACCCCTACTAAACCTTTACCTTCCTTAATTTGGTGTACAACATCATGTAAGCTCCCCCAAAATTCGGCCAATTAAAAGTAGGGAAAATAAAAACAAATCTCTAAATTTAATTGTTTATGAAAAAATCAAGATTTACCGAAACACAAATTGTTTCCATGCTCAAGGAGTATGAACAAGGGAAAAAAGTAATTGATCTATGCCGGGAACATGGCTTTTCCGAACAAACCTTTTACAACTGGAAAGCCAAGTATGGTGGGATGGATGTCAATGAACTCAGGCGTGTAAAAGAGTTAGAAGAGGAAAACGCCAGGCTCAAACGTATTGTTGCAGACATGACTTTAAAGATCGATGCTTTTACACACGTATATGAAAAAAAGTACGGCGGCCTGCCGAGAGGTTAAGTTTTGCCAAAGCGATGGTAGAGGAAAAGAACTTATCGATACGACAGGCCTGTGAGCTGGTTAATGTGCCGCGGAGCAATTACAGTTATGTAGCCAGGCCGGATAAAAATGAACCGGTTCGAAAACAACTGCAACTGCTTATAGAAAAACATCCCGCCATTGGATTCTGGCAGAGTTATTACCGCATACGCCGAATGGATTTTAGTTGGAATCATAAACGAGTTTATAATGTCTACACAGAAATGGGATTAAATATCCGAAGAAGAATGAAAAAGCGATTACCTACACGTGTGAAGCATGCGCTATATCAACCTGATGAAATTAATCAGGTATGGAGCATCGATTTTATGAGCGATAGTCTCTGGGATGGAAGAAAAGTTCGCTTGCTTAATATCCTGGATGACTGCAATCGAGAACTTTTGTGGATCGAAGCAGACATATCGCTTCCTACTATGCGCGTGATTCGTGTACTTGAGGCGTTGAAAGAATTTCGTGGATTACCTAAAATGATTCGCGTAGATAACGGACCAGAATTTATTTCTCACAAGCTCGATGTTTGGTGTAAAGAAAACCAAATCAATCTGGTATTCATTCAGCCAGGGAAACCGATGCAGAATGGATTTGTCGAAAGATGTAATGGAAACATCCGAAAAGAACTCTTGAATGCAAATATCTTTAAATCACTCGATGAATTTCGATCAAAAGCTGAGGACTATAAAATGGATTACAATCATTACAGACCCCATAGCTCGTTAAATTACAAAACACCAGCTGAAATGAAAATTAAAAAGGATAAATGTTACTATGATGTTGAAATGTTGATAAGTCAAACCGAGGAAAAAATAAGAGACTTATCAATATTTCAATATCCAATCAAACAAAATAATTAACTTCGAAACTCCATTTTTAAATGGCCCGAAAAAAGGGGAGCTTACACATAAAGATAGGGGAGACAATTGTTAAAAAATTAGAATTATATCTTTTCTTTGAACAAGTAAAATAACATTTCTACACACGCTTAAGAACAAGCCGAGTGGGAATCAAGAATAAACTACTACTGTGTGAAATCAAAATTCACAACCGACCCATTAAACAAAACAGGAGTTTTACTCCATGTCTCAATGCTATTCCGGTGGCGAACTACTATGTAATAACTATGTGTAAGTACATTGCCGGGAAAAATAAATTGTCCGTTACCGTTTATATCTATCGTACTTTTTATGCTATGTACTAAACCATAAGGGGAGGATGCATTGTGCAATTCAACAATAATCGTATCGCATTGAATTGGATTGTTGATTGGATCAACAACTGCAATCATGATTCCGTTACTGAGATAAAATCCTTGAATAAATACTTTTAGATTTAAAGTAACATTATCAGAAAAAATATTGAGGGTAGTATTTGTTTCAACCGGGCTATTGGCATCAAAATATATATATGCCGTATTTTTTACTTGAGTACCATTGATTATTCCAGGCAAAGGTTTTATTAAATAAGTAATATAACCATGACTACCCGGTTCATCAATATTGCTGTCGGGTAAAAAAATGTTATTGAATGAAAAAGTGGCGATGGAATTATCTATGCTACTAATATTTGGATCTGAGCTATCAAGAACTTTAAAAGTGCTTAAATCCAAAAATGGATCTAAGGTGTCTTTAATGCTAATATCATAGGCAGTATCATTTCCCGTATTTTGAAATGCGACAGTATATAAAAGCCATGAATCGAGTGAAGCTATTGTATCCTCAGGAGGATTAACAACTTTTTCGTTTGGATCAAAAGAACAACGAATAGTTTGACATAATTTATATGGATAGGTTGTATTGTAATTGATATTTCCTAAGCTATCGATAGGGTGCATTTTGATTTCAGTACAGATTATATTTCCAGGCCCGGGCAATAAAAATCTCAAAGTTGCCAAAAGAGTATAATTATTTTGATGCGGACCAGTTAAGTGGTAAAAATATTTATTACCCCTGATGGAATCAGGTGGCGTAGTTAAGGAGGATAATGTCATTTGCGCATCCGCTTCGAAAATCAAAATACAACTGGGAATAAATTTGTTTGTGACAACAATTTTGTACTCCTGAACCGTGTTACAACGTGGATTACCTGTGAAAATAAATTGCTGAGGAGGCGGACATCCTTCATCAATTAAACCATTACAGTTATCATCAATGCCATTACCACAAAACTCAGGTCTTGCTCCGTGCGTGACGATTCCGGTTAACGGATTACAATAATCAACAGTACATGAATCATTATCATCTATGATTGCTGTAGTACATAAATTATTTCCACAATTACAATGTCCTAAATGGGGAAGAGTAAATTGTTCATATAATATTATATCGCTTAAATCAACGAAACCATCACCGTTTAAATCAGTGCATAGATCTCCGAATTCTGCATTTAGAACATCGATATACACTATATTTATATCAACGGAATCAATAACGCAATCTTGATTGATATCACCACTGTATAAAGCATAAACTCCTGGATCCACTAATATCAATGGATCTCGAGCTTGAAAAGGTGTTGAAGTAAAGCTATATGTAGTTACTAAACCATTCACGAAAGCTACCTTGTTCGTACTACGAGCACTTAAGGCATTACAATGGCTTACTAAAATATAATAAGAGCCATCAGGGATATTAGAAAAAGTAACAGTACATATTCCATTCGTTGGAAGTACAGCCAGTGAACTTGCTATTTCGGCACATGTATTATTTACCGAATCAAGTAATTTTATACTTATTGTATCTACAACTAGAAAATCATTGCTTGCGCCACTATTGAATAATTTCGGAGTCATCATTCCTCCGCCATTGTAATAACCCTGGATAAATATTTTATCAAGTGTTAAAGTAAAGTCGGCATACACCGATAGGAATGAACTTAAAGTGAAAAATAAAATTACAAGTAACTTCTTTTTTAGTATAGGATTTTTTTTCATTTTAAATGAATTTTATAAGTTGAATTATTTTTGAAAAGCAATTAGTTTAAACTTAAAAAATAGTATGTTGATTCCTGTTTAGTGTAAAATATGATATTTTTTTTATTTCTTCTATTGATTCATTCGTGAAAGTTATAGTAATAATACAAATAATTACTTTGCCAATATAATTAAAATCAATAGTGCCGGTAAGTCTAAAAAATTTAGAGTTTTTGAACCACAATACTTAGTTTATGAACCTCTCTTCCATTTTGATTTTCAGCAATTATATTGCATCTCCGCGTTTCGTTGCACCAAAGCGTACTCGGCGTTAAAAATTCGATCTGGAATTTACTCCGGGCTGTCAGCTTTAAATCTGGAAGTTGAAGTAATTTTATTTTATTTCAAACTGAATTTCTTCACAAACCTTACAAACGCATTTTCTGAAATTAAAAGATAAACCCCTTTTGCCGGGATATTTATTGAAAAGATTTCACCAATAAAAAAATTACCTCGATTATCAAAAACAATTTTTCCATCAATAGAAGTACACAATAATCTTCCGAAATAATTTTCTCGAAAATATATTTTCATAATATTGTCTGAGGAAATTATTGTATAAAGGGTTTCTTTATTTTCAAGAGTAGGAATATTAACAGGATTGCTAGAACCGAAGATTACAACTTCCTCTTCAGCGGAAGTGTTTCCCTGAAAGGCAAGGAGGAAAGCCCGGTTTTCAGAATCCATAACAAGATTTGCATTGTAAATATCTCCGGAGTTTAGCAACATTCTGCCATTCCAGTCAGTGGAGTCGGCGTATATTATATTTCCGGTAATAATATTTTCGTTGACTTCATTCAAAACAAAATGAGGAATCTTATTTCTATCAACAAATAGATCGCCTGCTTGTCCGTGAAATGATGGTGCGACTTCAACGGAAGGAGAAAAATTGAAGTCACTAAATTTTTTAGTATGGTAATAAGCTCTTAATGGTAAGCCGAAGCCATCATTACCTGTGATCAGCAAATGAGAAACAGTATCTGCATCAACGAGAATTGCAAAAGCTAAATCCTGATCATTAGGTGTAGAAATGATTTCATAATTCCAGGTACTTCCGCCGGGAATTTGATTATGGGCGTAATGAATTCTGTATCCGTTTCCATTATTTCCCCGATATGCGATATTTGCAGAACCACTTTTGTCAACAGCTATTTCGGGAGAAGCTCCGCTACCAAATTGACCGAGCTGACTAGCGAATAATTCTTGCTCTACCCAGAAACCGCTGAGATTTGTTGCATACATAATTTTATAACTGCCATTTTGTTTTTCATTGATCCATGTAAGATGTAAAAACCCTGAAGAGTCAACAGCAATGGAAGGCGAAGTGTCGTCGAGAGTATCGGATGTTAATTGAAAACAATTCCAGTTTCCTCCAGAATTTGAACAAACATAAATTTCCATATCTGAAGTATCAATAGCTTCGAAAGCAACATACGCTTCACCGTTTTGATTGGATGAAGCGATTACAGGATTGTAACCTGTTTGAGAAGTTACTATTTCTTCGTTTGTCCAGGTCGCATTTGCATTTCTTTTTTTGTAAAATATATTCCAACCGGAAGGAGAAATTTCTCTTGAATAAACAATGTGAAGAATATCCGTACTGTCAATTGCAATGCTTTGGCGATTCACTTCATCTTTAACATTATTGTTCGTCAGTGTGTCAAGTATGGAGCCTGACCATTGTGCATTCAGTTTTATCGAAAATAAAAGTGCAAATGTGAGTAGAAATATTTTCATAATAGGGTAAGGGTAATTTGCTTAAAAGTGGAAATTGTCAACTTCTTTTTTGCGAGTACTAAAATGAATTTTGTGAATAAATATCATAGTCGAATTTAACCACAAATTTCACAAAGGTTTTCACAAAGAAGCACAAAGATAATATTGAGAATGTTTTTTTGAAAGAAATTTGAAAAAGCTACAATAAAAAAAGCCTTCCCAGTGGAAAGGCTTTTTTTACTACAACAATTTAAACTAATTAATCAACAATCAACCGGTATGTTGAAATACCGTTTTCTGTTTGAAGTTTCAGAATGTAAATTCCTCTTGCGAAAGAACTAACATCTAAAGAACGTCTATAGAAACTTGTTACTTCTTCACTAAAAACATTTTGTCCTTGAATATTAGCAATAATTAATGATGCATTTCCAATGAAAGATTTTTTCATTTCAACAGTAACTGAAGAATGAGAAGGATTCGGATAAATGTTTACATCGCCATTATCAGAAACTGTTTCTATTCCTGTGAGAATTCCAACATTGATGGTATCGCAATTCGAACAGCTATTGGAATCTGAAACACAAACTGAATAATTACCTGCATTATGAACAGTAATAGTTTGTGCTGTACTATTTGTATTCCACTGATAAGAACTGAATACACCTGCATTAATTACTAATGAATCTGCTACAACAGTATCTACGCCGAGATTAACAGAAGGGAAGTCGAAAACAGTTCCAGTAACAGCTCTTCTTTGTTGATTGTTGCAATAAGAACCGGACTGAGTATAGAATGTAGTGGTAGTGGTAAAGTTTGAAATTACATAATTGCTGCCGACGAAGAGAAGATTTCCACCTGAGGGTGAATCGTACCAACGAACAGGATCGTTCGAATTAGCAATCAATACAATAATTCCAGGTCCGCAACGACTGCCGCCAAATACGACTGGCATAGAAGGTTCTACAATAATAGTATCCTTTGTTTGAACGGTATCATTGGCATGGCTGAGATCGTTACTATAAGCGGTATAAGCTTTTGCTGTAATTATTCCTCCTCCGCTAACATTAATGGTTCCCATATTCAGATATAAATTACTTCCTACGTTTATTGTTGATGTAATCGTATCCGTAAATGTCGCTGTTGTCGTTCCGGTAATAGTAACTTTAACAGGAATGTTAGTTGCACTGGTTGAGCCGTAATTTGTTACCTGAATTAATACCTGAATACTATCGTCTGCACAATCATGATTGGCCGGTGTGCTGATCGTGGAAATTCCAACATCTGAAGGAAGGAGAACGGTTACGCAAATTGTATCCCTGTCTTCACAACCGGATCCGTTAGTAACTTTAACATTGTAACAATTGGTGGTATTAACACTAATTGTTGATGTTGTAAGATTTCCCGGTGACCATAGGTAAGAAGAGAATCCTGTGCCTGCATTTAAAACAACAGAAGCACCCTGATTTATTGTTGTGTCATTACCCAGACTCACTGAAGGGACAGGAAGAACAGTCAGTGTAACTGCAACTCTCGGTCCTTCGCAGGCTGATTTTGCGGCAACGTAATAAGTTGTTGTTGCATTTGTTATTGGAGGAATAAAGTTTGATCCTGTTTCAAGCACTGGACCTCCGGCAGAAGCACTGTACCAACGCAATGTATCTGATGATGTTGCTTTGAGTGTATCTGTTCCCGGGCCGCAGATACTGGCATTAGTAGCGGAAGGTGCAGTAGGAGGTGCAAAAAGATGAATAACTAATGCAAGTGTATCATTGGCATGTACATCATCAACCGCAAGCGAAGTGTAACTTTTGAAATTGTATGTTCCGCCGGCAACTGTATTTATTGTTGCTACATAGGTAATAGTATCAGAGGCACCGGGAGCAAGTGTTGCAGCATGGTTCACAGTTAAAGTTGTAGTAAGCGAACCTGTTATTTTTGTAAAAACATCGAAATTTGATTCAGGATTTCCTCCTGTATTACTAACTACTACAGTAACAAGCATTGTTGCACTTCCGCAGACGCTGTCAGTCGGAGAAAGAATTCCTGTTATACCAACACTTCTGGAAACAGAAGAATATTCATCAGCGCCAATATCAGGAGTAAGCAAAGACCTTGTATCTCCATCGATATCATCACTAACATTGTTTAAGTGAGTACCACGGTCATCCATGGCAATAGAAATTACATGAAGATTTGCGGCAGAAACGAAACTTGGATTAAGGTTAACTGAGTTTGAATCTGTGTGTGCAGCTGCCACCCATCCTGCGAGCGATGTCTTATCAACTCCATTATAATTGCCGATAAAAGGACCTGTAAAATAAAGATCATTATAGTCAGATGCACTTATACCAAATACAGCTGAATCTGAAACGACATAGGAATATCCACCACCGGTATTTGCCAGGATATTATTCTTTACAACCTTGCCTACGCCTGAACCTCGCATTAATAGGGCTGCAAAAGTGGGTGTAGTACCAGTCATCAATATGCTATTATTAACGACATCCTGATAATCGCCATTCACCATCGAAATACCTGCTGAATCGTTTGATTGAATGAAGTTGTTTGCAATAACACCGTGAACCCCTGACTGTGCAGTGCAGTCTACAAAATACATTCCGGCACCGGGAACTGCAAGAATTTTATTTTTAATGATATGATGAATACGTAAGCTTCTGTCAAGGTAAATAGCAGTATAACCGGCATAATTTGAAGTTGTCGTAAAAGTATTACCTTCAATTAAGGTTGCTCCTTGATTAGTCATTTGTATTCCTTTCGAATACTGGTTATTAAAAACATTATTTTTTATGGTCGTATTGTATTCAAGCAAAAGGCTGCTGATTCCATTCATGTAAATGCCAAGCGAACCTTCTTTTAATAAGTTGTTGGTGAAAGTATTCATTGAATCATTCGTTGTACTAACTCCTGAAGAATATAGTAATGCTGCGAGAGAGTTGGTAGTAGTACTAGTTGCACCAATCAATCTGCAATTTGTTACTGTATTATAAGTAGCATTATTGGTAAACTCAATGACGTGAGCATTTGCTTTGATGCCTGTCCGTTGAAGAGTAAGTGAACGAAATGTAATGAAATCGGCACCGTTAAGTTTAATAAGGTGATTATTTACCAATGTATCTTGCGATGGATAAGTAAAGATTACTGATGAACTATCACCATTTTCTGCTTGAAATGTAATCGTCGTTAATGAATCAGCACCTACGATTTCCGGAATTACACTTTGCATGGTATCCGTGTAAGGACGAATATTAAAAACTACTGAGCCGCAAATTCCATAATTCTTTAATTCATCCAAAGCGTCATTAAAAGTAGCAAAATCAGGTGTGGCACCTGCAATAGTATATGTTCCTCTTAATTGGTTACTAACGGTAATAATCACCGTGGAAGTATCGTTGGAAATATCTGAATCGGCCGAGCCGTTCGGATTTTTGGTATAGGCTAAAAGGGTATAAGAGCCCAAAGCAAAGTTATAGTTGCCTATTGTTACCGTGTCGTTATCGCCTGCTGCAATGTTGCCGGTATAATTGAAATTAGCCTGACTAACTCCATCAACTTTCCAATGAATGGTTGCTGTGCTAATTGTAATAGCTCCAAAATTATGAATGATTAAGGATACGTCTGATGTTCCTTTACATACAGTACCTGATGGAGCTATAATAGCTTGAACTCCAGCATCACCCACAGCAAAAGATTTTTCTGTTATTGTCAGAAAAAGACAAAATAAGACGAATCCCAATGTCCGAAGAGTAAATAATTTTCTCATGATTTTTTTTTATTT
>JANLOW010000082.1:0-2598 GCA_031366785.1 Bacteroidota bacterium
CAGTACATCAGCGACACCACAGGTGTAGCACGCAATACGGTGAAAAGCCATTTGCGAACATTTCAATCAACAGGAAAAAGTTTTAAAGAACTTTTTGCTTTATCAGATACAGAGCTGGAGGCTGTTTTTAAGGGCGAACCCGCCATACGCAACGAAGAAGATGTATTGGAACTGTATGAGTTTTTTTCCAAAGGAGTAAAAAAACTTGCCCGCAGAGGCACTGCAGTTCTTGATTTATGGGAAGAGTATTCCAAAATAAATCCTGAAGGATTAAAGCGGACAACCTTTTACAGGCATTACGGTCTGTATAAACGCCGCATGCATCCATCCTCTGTCATTGAACATAAAGCAGGCGATAAAATGTTTATTGATTTTACGGGAGAGAAATATCCCTATGTGGATACTACAACAGGCGAAATTAAAAAGGCAGAAATTTTTGTGGCCATACTTGGTTGCAGTCAGTTAACCTTTGCAGTGGCTGTGGAAACGCAGCAGGTAGCCGACTTTATTGAGTGCTGCATATTCGCACTGGAATATTTTGGAGGAACTCCTTTGGCTATTGTCCCCGATAATTTAAAATCTGCTGTTATTAAAAGTCATCGGTATTCTCCTCGCCTGAATGAAAACTTTGAGGGCTTTGCACACCATTACGGAATGTCTGTAGTACCTGCACGCGCCTACAAACCCAAAGACAAAGCACTGGTGGAAGGAGCCGTTAAACTTTCGTACAGAAGTATTTTTAAAAATCTTGGCGATGACATTGTTTCGATGATAGAGCTAAACAGCAGAATAAAAATACTACTTGAAAATCACAACAACGCAACCATGTCGGGCAGAGATTATTCACGCCGGGGACAGTTTGAAGAAATGGAACGGTCCACGCTGCAAGAGCTTCCTGTTCTTCCTTATAATCTAAAAAAATTCGCAGGTGTTACGGTCATGAAAAACGGATATGTCATGCTAAACACAGATAAACATTACTATTCGGTGCCCTTTCGCTTCATTGGTAAAAAAGTAAAAATACATTACTCAAAGTTTGAAGTGGAAGTGTTTTACAAGTACGAAAAAATCGCTGAACACGTCCGTACCAAAAGCAGACATAATTATACGACAAAGGAAGAACATCTTGGTTCACAACAGAAAGCAATCCTGGAATGGAATCCTGAAAAATTCCTTGAAGATGGACGTGCTATCGGTGAAATCGTAGAATATTATATCGGACAGGTGTTGATGAAAAAAACATATCCTGAACAAGCCTATCGCTCTTGCATGGGCATTCTTTCTTTTGCAAAGAGGAAAAGCAACCAGGTTTTGATTGATGCCTGTAAGCGTGCACACTACCTGGGAAGATATAGTTACACAGCGATAGAAGATATCATACTCTCAGGAGTTACCAGTCTGGAAATTGAACAGGAACCACTCCAACCAATGCCAACACATGAAAATGTACGTGGCGGAAACTATTACAAATAAAATTAAAACCCGGCGGTGGATGACCTTCTCCCTTGCATCGCCGGTTTAAATAATCAATACTAACTAACCATTTAAAATCAAAAAAAATGAATACTCAAACACTAAACAAAATGAAGCAAATGAAACTTCATGGAATGGCCGGCACTTTTGGTGCAAATATTGAAACTGGTAAATGGGAAAAGTATACTGCCGATGAATTAATCTCTTTGCTTGTTGAAGCGGAATGGGATGAAAGACATAACCGCAAACTTGACCGTAGTTTAAAAACTGCACGGTTCCGGTACAAAGCATCCGTTGAACAACTGTCTTTTGACATGGAACGGAACTTGGATAAAAATCAAATCAAGCGTCTGGCAGATTGTGAATTTATTAAACGAAAAGAAAACGTTCTCATCACCGGAAGCACCGGTATCGGAAAGAGTTACCTCGCCTCCGCACTTGGCCATCACGCCTGTGAATTAGGACTCAAAGTATTGTATCAACAAACATCAAAACTTTTCTCTCGTTTAAAATTAGCAAAGGTAGACGGGTCTTATCTTCGTGAAATGACACGTATTGAAAAATCAGACCTTCTCATCATCGATGATTTTGGAATACAACCTTTAGATACTCATAGCAGAATGTTTATGATGGAAATAATGGAAGACAGACACGGAAAAAGTTCAACCATAATAACTTCCCAGGTTCCTGTAGCTGGTTGGTATGAAATAATAGGTGAACAAACAATAGCCGATGCAATCCTGGACAGAATCATTCACGATGCGCACCGTTTAGATTTAAAAGGAGAATCTTTGCGAAAAAAAAGCATTAAAGAAAAAGTAGAAAAAGTACAAGTAAATTAAATAACATATATTTGAATAACTAAAAAAATAACTCACTAAAAAACGAACACAAAAGTCGCATGAAAAGGGGTGGTCAAGTTGGGGCGGAATTACATAGTCAATGTGATACGGATTTTAGTGGTCAAGTAGGTGGGATTATCCAGCCAATCGGGCATAAACGTTTTGGGATCCTGTTCAAATGGAATAATAAAGTAAAGCCCTTCTTTTACTCTCATCAATAAGCCGCGCTTTGACATGTCGCTCAATAATTTCCTTACTGCATCATTGTTTGAGTTAGGTAATA
>JANLOW010000148.1:0-1865 GCA_031366785.1 Bacteroidota bacterium
GAATATTATAAAAAATTAGCTGAAGAAATCAGAAATTTTGATGAGGTGATACTCTTTGGCCCTACAGATGCTAAAGTTGAGTTATTTAATATTTTAAAAGCAGATCATCGATTCGCAAATGTAAATATCGAAGTTAAACAAACGGATAAAATGACAGATAACCAAAAACATGCTTTTGTCAAGGAGCATTTTTCAAAAGGTTGATTTCAGTCGTTTTTATTTAGCTTAGTTAAACTGAAATAATGTAATATGTGAATAATGTAAATTATTAACAAAGTTATGTAAAAAAAGTATTGAGAAAAAGGAAGACTTTTGTTAAGTCCATTAATTCTGACATTTAATACATATATTCATGAAAACATTTATTACTACTTCTTTTCTATTGATAATATTTAGTTTAAATATCTTATCTCAAGAAGCACCTCAAGCTGAAAAATATGGGAATACTATAAATTTAGGTTTAGGCATAGGAGGATATTCAGGAAATTATGGAAATTCCGGACGTTCATTACCTGTTTTTCACCTAGACTATGAATTAAATGCGGGTACTAATTTTACATTGGCTCCATTCATTAGTTTTTATACTTATTCAAATAGTTATTATTGGGGTGACAAAAAAAAGAATTTTCCATATAAATATTATTATTATCACGAAACCGTTATTCCAATTGGTTTAAAAGGAACATATTATTTTGATCAATTGTTAAATGCGAATTCGAAATGGGATTTTTATCTGGCCGCATCATTAGGATTCGTAATTGTAAATTCATCTTGGGATAATGACTATTATGGAGATAGAAATTATTATAATCATTCAAGTCACATCAATCTCGATTTACATATCGGTACTGAATATCATTTAAATAATAACTTAGGCATTTTCATGGATTTATCAAGCGGTGTTTCAACCATCGGTTTAGCAATTCATCAGAAATAAAAATATTTTTTTAAATTAAATTAATATAAATTATGAAAAAAAATAATATACTATTATTAATTTTCACTTTTACATTTCTATCTGTTTATTCACAAAACGATACAACAATTATTTATTCTCAGGATTCAATAATTGATATATCCAAATTATCCAGCCCGACTCATAAAACAGAAGTGCAAATTAACAGATCTGAATCAGTGTATACTCTTAAACCCGCAGTTGACATTCCTATTGTAGCCGTTGGAACAGCCTGGTCGGTTTTTGCATTTACTAAAATTTACAATAAAACACCACCAACTGTAGAACAAATTCAAAACTTAAAGAAAGAAGATATTAATGCTTTCGACCGATGGGCAGTTTATTCATATTCAAAATCGTTGGATGATATAAGTTATTATCCCTTTTATGCTTCCATTCCCCTACCCTTGGTATTTTTTCTCACCGGTAAAGAAACACGCAATGATTTTTTAAAGCTTGGCTTTTTATATTGGGAAGCAATGTCTATTACAGGCTTGTTGGGTACAAGTGCCACTTACCATGTAGATAGATACAGGCCTTATGCATACACCACAGAAACAAGTATGGAAAAACGAACAGGAAAAATTGCAAAAAATTCATTCTTTGCCGGCCACGTTCAGGTCGTTGCCACACCAACATTTTTTATTGCAAAGGTCTATGCCGATTATCACCCCGATTCAAAATTAAAGTGGTTGTTTTATGGAATTGCCTCAGCAGCAACAGGAGCAACGGCTTATATGCGATTGAGAGGCGGTGAACATTTCCCTTCGGATATTTTATTGGGTACAGCTACAGGTGTTTTAGCAGGTATACTTGTACCACATTATCATAAAACCAAATCAAATAATAATTCCGGTATGAGTATTCTGCCCTTTTCGACAGGTGAAATAAACGGATTAGTTTTTACTTA
>JANLOW010000184.1:0-2621 GCA_031366785.1 Bacteroidota bacterium
AATTGCCATCTACAAAGTAGAACCTTACGTTGTAGCGGCAGATGTTTATGCTTGTGCGCCACATGCCGGGCGGGGTGGATGGACATGGTACACTGGTTCTGCAGGATGGATGTATCGTCTAATTACAGAGTCCTTTCTTGGCTTGCAACAGGAGGCAAACAAACTTAAAATAGTTCCTTGTACACCGCAGGAATGGGAATCATTTAAAATACATTACCGCTACAAAAATACTGTTTACCACATACTGGTTATACAAAAAAACAGTACGGAAGAAATGATTGTAACTGTTGATGGATTGGTACAAAAAGATAATACGATTACTCTTGCTGATGATGGCATAGAACATAATGTTCAAATCGCTTTCAATCGCGAAGAAACAAAAGAATTTCATCTGTCAAAATATAAATAAAAAAAATTCATACACTTTTAGATAATAAAACATCTATTCCCGAATTTATTTTCAATACTATCACCAACCACTACAATTAACGGAACCATTAGTGTTGTTGAAGTGTATGTTAAAATTTTTCAACATTTATATTTGTTATGAACCAGACTCGCAAAACATGATCTTAATCAGCTTGTGTTCTGATTAAGATCATAAGTCAAAAGAGTTTGTTAAACTAGTTTTATATTATAAAAAATATTGTTTGCAAATAACTAAAATATAATTACATGAAAACAAAAATTATTGTATTTGCAGTTCTCCTTATAGTAATATCAACTGCATTCATTTCAATGGATAAATTTCAAGTAACTACTGGGCCACACGGTGGAAGGTTACAACAGGTAAAAAATTTCAACATTGAGGTGAATACTTCTTATTCAGAGTTAAGCGCCTATCTTCTGGATAAACAATACAAGCCTATTAGTAATAAAGGGGTTTCTTGTGAAATAAGATTTCTCTTCCCTGATAGCACCAATCTTGACGTTTCCTTAAAGCCATATAAGGAAGATGGATTTAGAATAGAATCAAGTGTGTCGGGTTATCATTCATACCGGGTTATTTTCCATGCATTCGGGGAAAATATATCGGCAAAATTTGAAAATCAAATTGCCATAGTTCGAAAAAAATAATTTATCAATAGTCTTTTCTTCTATAAAAACATCAATAGTAAAAAAGAGAGAGAAAACGCTCAAATAAATCCCCCTCCCTGGAAATCCGCTTCTAAATAAGCCAACTACTCCTGCAAAGCCTGATGAAAATCCTGATCCCACCAAGCCAAGACCTGAGGGTAACGAAGCCGAAAAAACCGACACTACAATAATCGAAGAACCGTCAAAATCTGACTCCACCATCATTGATGAACCACATCCAGCTGGAACCTTAACCACCAAAATAATAAATAGAAAAATTTTTAAAACAAATAATTATGTCACTATTAAAAGTAATCGAACTCTTATGTTGAGTCAAAAAAAAGTAGATTTATTGGAGAAAACTCCAACAATGACCACTTTTTATAAACTTCACGGTGAAATTTAAAAGCTGAATACGTTGAAAAGAATACTTCAAATTAAAACGAAATATTGCACGTAAAGCAAATAGCAATGAGTGATTAATGTAACATATTTTTGGAATTGTGTAACATTTCCCTGAATAAAAAACTCAAATTTGAAAATTGAAAATTCAGGACACCTGTTGCAATGAGAAAAAATTCAAGTATGACCTAAATCAAATGCTTCCCTGTCAATAATATTACTTAAAAAAATATTCTCATTTTACCATTGACAAAGAACTTAAAAAGATGAAGAACAATCCATTCATAAAGCGAACAATAGTTATTCTACTCCTAATTAATTACTTTTTCGCTGCGAATGGGTTTGCTGTTGAAAAACAATTTTGCTGTGGCAAACTTACTAGTATTAATATTTCATTGGGGAACGAAAGTAAATGCCCCATGTGTTCAAAGAATAAAAATTGTAAAAAAGGTTGTTGCAATTCAAAATTTATTTTTCAAAAAATTAATGATTCACAAAAAAAAAGTGAGTTACTTAAATCAAATCAAACTAAGTTTGATATTTTAGTTTTTTTAATTCCGGAGTATTTTCAAAACAATATTGAAAATGCTTCGGTTGAAAATATTATAACCTTCACTATTCCGCCTTTACTTCCACATGAGTCCGTTTTTATTGTTAACCGGTCAATTCGTATTTAATTTATTATTTTCTTTTTTGTATCGTTGACCTAATTGAATCAATGAAATCGATTGTTGCGAATCACTATAGCTGTTAGAGCAACTAATAATTCATTTATACTTATTAATTTTTGATGACATAATATAAGATTTATAGATAATAATAATTTAGTTCAAAATACAATTAAAATAAAAAAAATGGAAAAAAATCAGAATGACAAACGAAGTCAGCAATCTGACAGCAAGTCAAATCTACAATCAACAAATACAAATACTGATTCTCTTCAGGATGGATTGAACATTAACATTCAGGATACAGCGAACGTGGAAGAAGAAACAACTTCGCAAAGAAGACCGCAATTCCGATTAAATGAAAATAATAAAAGAAGAAATTTTTAAATGTGTTTTCTAATAATGACAAAATGAAAAAAAACTATGAGTTAGAAGGAATGAGTTGTGGCGGCTGTGTGAACAACGTAAAACGGG
>JANLOW010000227.1:0-4863 GCA_031366785.1 Bacteroidota bacterium
GTCAAATGCTCCGGAACGCGACCGGAGCATTTTTTATGCGAATTGCATAGATCATGTTGCGTCGTACTGCGTCGCCAGGAGTCAAAATGTTTCTGAAATGTTTCAGGTTGGAGCGAATGTTTCAGGTTGGCTCCTTTTGACCCGTCCTGAAAAAAGTTTACACTTTGTGTGTGATAATCCTGCTACGAATTTACACTTTAGTTTTAATCCTGAATACGCTTTACATTTACAGGGCAGGAGAAAGCGGAAGTGAGCGCTGCTGAGGAGCAACTCACCAGGAATAACCCTGCCAGATAAGCATCTTTATCCGTTGTTAGGGTAAGCCCTGATGACGGATTTTTAGTTAGATGCGTTTCTGTCTATGCCTCAAAAAACCTACGTCATCCCATGATAACCTCCTTTTCTTTTTTTATTTGATAATAATTTTTCCAACGCTTTTTCAATTCTCCTGTTTTTTGATGAGCATCCATTGGTGTGAGAAAATCAATACTGCTGTGTGGTCTTTGATGATTGTAGATGTTTACGGCAATGGATACGGCTTGTTGTGCTGGCGCAAAACTCAGGTAACATTCCTCCAGCAGTTCATCCTTGAGAATACCATTTACTCTTTCTGCCAACGGATTCTCCAAGGGATCTCCGCTTTGTGTCATGCTAATTCCTATCGCGTATTTTTCTAATAGCTTCACATAAGCACCGCAACAATATTGAACACCCCTGTCTGAATGATGGATGAGACTATCAATCTGAGGATCGTTCTTCAATGCCATCTTTAGTGCTTCGATACATCCTTTTGCTGCTAAGTTTTCAGATAAGTAAAACCCGACTATCTTTCTTGAGTAAGCATCCGTAATCAAGCTCAGGTATGCAAACGCATCTTCCAATACAATGTAAGTAATATCACTCACCCAAAGTTGATTTGGTGCTATGGGAATAAACCCCACGATCAGGTTGGGATGCTTGTAAAGCCAATGATCAGAGAAGGTGGTTCGCGCAAATCTTCGTCTCCTTCTTCTTACCAATAAACCCTGTCGTGCGAGCAAATCAAAGAACGTATCACGACCTATTAAAATATCATGTTGCCGGATAAAACCCTGCATCTTATGCAATAGCTTTCGTGCACCTAATCGTTTTTGATCCTTACGAATGGATAACACTTCCTGCACAAGCAGATCCTGTTGGAGTGCTTCTTTTTCACTTTGTAGCTGATACTGATAATACGCTTGCCTACTATAACCAAGAAGCGAGCAGAGTGCAGATATACTGCGGCTCTCACTTTGCCCTATGTTCATGACCGCTTGGTGCCAACTTTTTTTCTTAGTTCAATGCCAGTATGTTCTTCTGAGAGACGAATGATTTCTTCAAGTAGCTTATTGTGCAGTTGTGTTTTGAGCAGTGCTCTCTGCAAAAGATCTACTTCTTCCGGCAAAACTTTCTGGACAGCCTCCTTCCTTTTCGGAGGCTTTCTGCCCGGCTTATCTGCCTTACTTTTTCGGCCCAACACCCAATGGCAAATAGAACTATACGGATAACCATACTTGGCCTCCAACTCGCGAAAAGTAATATCCGTTTCCAGATACTCGTTTACTATCGCTTCTTTTGAAATATTTTTGAGTCTCATTTTGTGCGAAACAAATTTACATTTATAAGTGTAAACCTATTTCAGGACGAGACAGGTGTCTTTCTGGTTCTCTTTATTTTAAGCTATCGATATTTTAATTTTTATCAATTCACTATCTTTATAAAAACATTCAAGATGAATTACTTTTCAAGATTGATATTAATCTTTCTTTTTATTACTCCTGCGACACTTTTTTCACAAGTAGACTCGATTACCATTACTCATCATTGGGAATTTTACGATGGAGATAGTACAATTGATAATATTGTTGATTCATTTTCCACGGGAATTCATGTGAGTGAATTTGTTTTTGATGTTAATAATAATCCAGTAAGAAGGACAAATTACATTTGGAGCCAGCAAGGGTTGATCGATTCGACTATTGAGACATTCACAAATGGAGCATGGAAATATTTTCATCATACTCACAACCAATTTTACTCGAATGACAGCTTGCATATTTCGACAAAATATTATTACATTAATAATGCAGGGGGGACGTTTGACACGAATGGAACCCGCATCACGATTACATTTGATTCGATTACGAACACCAAGATAGTTCTACAGGAAGAAATGAATTACAATTCGCCCTGGTCAATTGCACGACGTGATAATTACACGTATGATACCCAGCATAGATTGACATATTTTTTTGCGGAATCTGGCGCGAATCTTCAACCATCCTTTGATAAATACATTCATTATTTACCGAATGATTCGATTGATTATTATTTCTACCGCACATACCAGTCAGGCGCCGTTTATGATACTGACAGTGTAGCATATTTATACAATTCGCATGGCTATCTTGAAGAAATAACAACGTTTAATATTTGGGATATCAACCTTTCGAGACCTTATGAGATGAGGAGTTTCACTTTTGATGCGAATGATAACATACTTTCATCATGCAACCACTTATGGGATTCTACTATCGGATGGTATTTATTTCCTGACACCACCTGGAGTACATATAATTCGAATAATCAAATTACAGAAACAAAAACTACTTATTACGGCGGCGGCGGCAATCACGCTTGGTACTTCTATGATGGATCGAACAGAGTGGATTCAGCTCATTGGATAACATGGCCTCATGGTGGTGATACGCATTATTGGTATTACAAGATGGAGTATCCGTTATTGAGTTCAGTAAAAACGATTGACGCCGGACATAATCTGCAATTATATCCCAATCCCTCTTCCTCCAAAATCTTTTTAGATATTCAAAATTTATCCCGCTTGCAAAAGATAGAAATCACAGATGCGGCGGGAAGATTAATTATTTCAGAACATTCCAGCTCAGCAATCACATCGATTGACATTTCCCAACTCCAGCCTGGAATTTATTATTTGCATGCTGTGTTTTCGGATCGAAGAGAAGAAACCATAAGTTTCGTAAAAACGAATTAAAATTTTTAATAATGCGTAATGTAAACTTGAAAATGGAAACCTACTCATAAAATCGAAGTCGGGTGGCAAAGCAAAGCCGCCTGAAATATCGTTCTTGGATCAGCAATTGTGCCACTCAAACCTCCTTCACTCATACATTTCCAGGCAAAAATCTGATTTGACTTGTTAATAAACATCACAAAGAATTTCTCAGCGTATCCGATTACTAAATAACCTGTCACTATCTATTGCAATGAATATATTTATCTTTGAAATAAATGACCGGAGCAATTATATATCAATTCTATTGGAGGGATGCAAATAATAAGTATAGTCGATATTTTATCGGCGGATCATTTTTTTTCATCGAACCTGATTTAGGTATAACCACATTTAGCAACCTGGCAATGGCAAGAAGTCAGAACGATATGGTTTATGCTGAAGATTATTTCTATTTCGATACCCCGCTGCCTCTTTTCAAATTCTCAGTTCGTGAAGGCAAAGGGAAACAGTGTATTCGTTTGGATCGTGAATGGCTACAGGAATTTCCCGATAAGAATATCACCCTGATTAAATTTCCATTTCCCGTAAGCTCAGAATGTTTTACTCACAACGGAAATTCTCCGGATAAAGGGCAACTCGTCATTTGCGAAGGATACGGCGAAGCGGATTACATTTCTGTTCAGGATGATCCCGAGTCCATTGACTTTATTCGAGTGGATGAGGCCCAGGTTCGAAAGTTTAAATTATTCCGGCAATGGGCAAGCATCGAATCTATCTATCGAGAAACAGTATATTCTGATATTATAAATATTGATAACCTTGATGTATTTTATACCGACATGCATTATAGTCATACAATGTCTGGTGGACCTATAATAGATATTAAAGGGAAAGAAATACTTGGCATTTTATCACATGAACCGAATGATCCATTTCATTCACAGAAATTTAGGGGAATAAAATTGGATTGGTTATAAAATAACAACTTTCCTCAGGCAATCTTGAGCCTAAGCAGTTCATGTGCTACTTCCTGTATTCCTTCCATTATACGCTCAACCTGGCGTGAAGATGGTTTCTTTTTTCCCGTGATGTATTGAGCAAGCAACGATTGGTGCATGCCAATTCTTTCGCCAAGTGCTTTTGCGTTTATCACTTTGTAATAAGCAAAAAAAGAAGCCAGGTCGAACTGAAAATCAAGATCCGATTCTTTCACCAAAGATTTATGATGATGCTTCTGATGAAGATTCAACGCTTCGACCATGTTTTTACGAATCTCCTCGATGGTATCACCCATAGTACCCACAGGAAGTGACACCTTCTCTGCAAAAGCAGAAAATCCATCGCTTGTTTTTTCGATAATCACTTTAATTTTCTTTTTCATCTTATTCGGATTTGCTTAAAACTTATGGTGGTTATTTGTTTTATATTTTTTATCGGAGCCCTGCCGCTTTGAGTATCTTATTGGCAAGTCCTTTTCCGATTTCTTTGCTTCCATGAACCGGTACAGTCAGTGTACCTTTCTTTGTCGGATGTGCCATGATGTGATGACTGCCTTCCACCCTTACAACATACCATCCGTCTTTCTTGAGCAGCCGTAGGAACTCATTGTACTTCATTTGGCAAAGGTAATATATATATTACCTTATCAAAATTAATATTTGATAATTTCTTTCATTTTATAAAAAATATAAACCATGGAAATGATTGAAGTATTAAAGTTTTGAGAGCTCTTAGCTACTTCTATGCTCAAAAACGTTTCGCTCCTCCCGATAGCAATCGCATATGCGTCAGGCTAATTTTGAAATTATTCACCCAACCGTTGCTCTGCCTTCATTTTACGATTATTC
>JANLOW010000232.1:0-10291 GCA_031366785.1 Bacteroidota bacterium
AAATAAAATGAAAGACGTATCAACTTTTGGATTGTATCTGTTGCGGGCAACATACCTTCTTATATCAGTTGGACTTACATTTACCATTTGGCCGCAAATAATCAATCATCCAAAATCGTGGCCTCTCTGGCATGGAGTCGGCTGTAGCTTGCTGGGGGCAGTGTCTGTTTTGGCATTTTTGGGAATTCGGTATCCGTTAAAAATGTTACCTGTGCTTTTCTTTGAACTAATTTGGAAATCAATATGGCTGATAGCAGTTGCACTTCCGCTTTGGTCCGCAAATCAAATGGATGCTGACAATTTAGAGACAGCACAAAACTGTTTAATGGGAGTTATTATTCCATTGGTAATTCCCTGGCCGTATGTATGGGCAAACTATGTAAAAATGCGTGGAGATAGGTGGAGATGAACATGGAACTTCGGGTTACCAATAATTATTTTTTGTAGACAGAGTAGAATATAATTATCGCAATGGTGTTGCCTATAAATTTGTTCTGAAGATTTCAATTATTTTCTCTGCGCCCCGTTGCGCATCGTGGCGTCTTTGCGTTAAACACCAGCACAACTTTTTGCAATAACATTGATTAAAGTTAGCACCAATTGATAAAAATAAAAATTGATTCAGATTAAAAGATAAGTCAGCAGGAAATTCAAGTTCAGATTTTAACGCAAAGAACGCCACGATGCGCAAAGTTTCGCGGCGAAATTTAAGAACCAGGATTATTATTATTTTTCTAAAATCAAAAATCGTTAATCAATGTTCTTAAATCAAAAACATTTTATAAGATAAACCCTCAACTACTTTTCCTCTTATTCATCTCATCCCTGATCCTGCTTGCGCGTTCATAGGCTTCTTCGTCGATGGCGCGTTTGAGAAGTTCTTTCAATTCGTCGGAACTGGCAGAGCCTAATTCTTTTTCGGAAAGTTTAGAAACAGGTGGGCGTTCAACATGTTCTTCGATGCTTTCGATAGATGCATTGTCTTCAAGAACGATTCCTGCGGTTGAAAGAATAAATTCATACGTATAAATCGGGCAGCCGAATCGGACAGCAATTGCAATTGCATCACTTGTGCGTGCATCAATTTCCAATTTCTTATCGCCGTCATTACATACAAGTTTGGCATAAAAAACACCTTCGAGAAGATTGAAAATTATTACTTCTTCGACTTCAATATTAAAAGAATGTGCAAGGCTTTTAAAAAGATCGTGCGTAAGTGGTCTTGACGGCGTCATATTCTCCAGCTCGATAGCTATAGCTTGTGCTTCAAAAGCACCTATAATTATTGGTAGTCGGCGTTTTCCTTTATCTTCTCCCAATACAAGAGCATAAGCTCCTGATTGAGTCTGGCTGTATGACAAGCCTATGATCTCGAGTTTAATCTTTTTCATAATTCAATTTTTCCATCTGCGTTTTTACCCGTTAGACGAAATTAGAAAAATTTTTTAGTTTAGGTAAAATGTTTTTTAGTTTTGACTGGCTTTAAATGCTTTTGCTGCTTTAACAAGTTCCGGTACTATTTCAAAAGCATCTCCAATAATTCCATAATCGGCTGCTTTAAAAAAGGGAGCTTCAGGATCCTTATTTATTACAACAATTACTTTTGACGAGCTAACACCGGCAAGATGTTGTATTGCACCACTGATACCGATGGCAATATAAAGATTCGGGCTTATGGCAATACCTGTTTGTCCGACATGTTCTGAATGTGGTCTCCATCCTGAATCAGAAACCGGCTTACTGCATGCGGTAGCGGCACCAAGAACATTTGCCAACTCTTCAATCATTCCCCAATTCTCCGGCCCCTTCATTCCCCGGCCTGCAGAAACTACTAATTCAGCATCAGGAAGAGAAATTTTATTTGTTGATCGTTTGGATTCAATAATTTTTGATGTAAAATCTTTTTCATCACGTGAAGGAGTGAAAGATTCTACCTGTGTCTGAACAGGAGAAGGAATAACTTTATAAGAATTTGTCAGCATACTGATAACTTTAATGTCTGATGTCATCTCGATATAACAAAAAGCTTTTCCTGAGAATGCTCCTTTTTTTACTTTGAAAGAACCATCCATTTCAGGTAATTCGATAACGTTTTCGGCCAGGCCGGCATCTAGTTTAACAGCAACCCTTGGTGCGATATTTTTGCCTGAAAATCCGGCTGTCATTACAATAACTTTCGAATTCTCATTTTTTGCAGCCTGCGCAATTATAGAAGCACTTGATTGTGGATTTAAAGAAGTATTTAAATCTACATCGCAGTTTAAAATTTTTGTCACACCATACTGCGATGCTTTTTGCAATTCATCAGCAGAAACCTTTCCGATTGAAATAGCGACCAATGGTAAATTAATTTTAGCAGCTATCGAAGCAGCAAAGCTTATTATTTCAAAAGCGGATTTTTTAAATTTCCCTTCAGTGTTTTCAATATATACTAATACAGACATGGGTATTACCTGATAATTTGTTAAATTATTTTTTTCTCTTCACGAATTAATTCGAATAATTTTCCTGCTTCATCAACAGAAATCATTTTAACGGAACTGCGCGGTAAAGGTTTGTCGTAAGAAACCAGTTTAACATTTTGTGTAACTGAAACGGGCTCTGCAACAATAAGTGGTTTGGAGCGAGCCGACATAATGCCTCGCATATTCGGAATTTTCCATTCAGCCATGCCTTCAGATGCACCGGCAACGAATGGAAATGGTGTTGAAATAACTTCTTTACCACCTTCAATTTCACAATCGAGTGTTGCAGAAGAACCGCTTATCGTCAAACTCTTTGCGAAAAGCATACATGGGATGTTTAATATTTCCGCTAACATCACAGGCATACTTGAACCATTGTAATCGCTCGATTCGCGGCCGCATAAAATAATATCGAAAGGATTTTTAGCAACGTAATCTGCAATCTGCTTCGCAACAAAAAAAGAATCCCTTGGAAAAGCATTTACCCGAACAGCATCATTGGCGCCTATGGCAAGTGCTTTTCTGATGACAGGTTCTGTCGTAGAATCGCCAACCGTTATAACCGTTACCGAACCATTATTTTCTATGGCCAAATCAACTGCTTTTGACAAAGCAATTTCATCGTAAGGGTTAAGGATAAAAGTAACACCCGCAGTAATAAACTCTTTATTGTCTGCCGAGAAATTAATCTTCGCTGTTGTGTCAGGCACGCTGGAAATACAAACAAGGATTTTCATTGGAAGTGGGTATCGGGTATCGGGTATCAGGTATCGGGTATCGGGTATCGGGTATCGAGTATCGGGTATCGAGTATCGGGTATCGGGTAACTGGTATGGGGTTTAAGTATTAGTTTTTATTTTACTCGATACCCGATACCCGATACTTGATACTCAATCTAATATTTTCGTTATTGTGGCGCGAAGATACATAAATAATTATCGAATTTATTGTAATTTCCGGCTATGAGTACACGATTGGAATTATTGAAAAGATATCTTCAGGAAGATCCCGGAGATAGTTTTCTACGTTATGCTTTAGCGTTGGAATTCATGTCTTTGAATGATTCAGAGCAAGCTTATTCCCAACTTGAAAAACTTCTCAACGATGAACCCTACTATCTTGCCGCTTATTATATGGCAGGAAAATTAGCAGAAAGTGCAGGAAAAAATCCAGAGGCTATTTACTGGTATTCAAAAGGTATTGAAGTTGCCAGGCAACAAAAAAATCAACATACGATGAATGAGCTTACAGAGGCTTTAAATCAGATGGAATAGAGAATCAAGAGTCTAGAATCAAGATAAATTGTAACAAAGACTTTTAGGGCAATACAGATGTTTTTCTAAATTTGCCAATTATTAATTTTACATCCCCAAAATGAAAGAATTACAATTTAGAGAAGCCCTGCGTGAGGCAATGAATGAAGAAATGCGGAGGGACGATCGGGTTTTTTTAATGGGAGAAGAAGTAGCTCAATACAATGGCGCTTACAAAGTAAGCCAGGGTATGCTCGAAGAATTCGGTGAACGAAGAGTCATTGACACGCCCATTGCTGAATTAGGATTTGCTGGAATAGGCGTTGGAGCCGCAATGAATGGCTTGAGACCTATTATTGAATTCATGACATTCAATTTTTCGCTTGTTGCTATTGATCAGGTAATAAACTCAGCCGCAAAAATGATGAGTATGAGTGGTGGACAATATTCTGTTCCAATTGTTTTCAGAGGACCAACAGGATCTGCAGGCATGTTAAGTTCGCAACATTCTCAGGCCTTTGAAAGTTGGTATGCAAACTGTCCGGGTTTAAAAGTTGTTGTTCCGAGTAATCCTGCCGATGCGAAAGGTTTACTAAAATCATCCATCCGTGATAATGATCCGGTAATTTTTATGGAAAGTGAACAAATGTATGGCGATAAAGGAAATGTACCTGAAGGCGAATATTTAATTCCAATCGGCATTGCAGAAATAAAAAAACCAGGGACAGATGTTACAATTGTTTCTTTCGGAAAAATGATGAAGATTGCTCTAAAAGCTGCAGAAGAATTAACAAAAGAAAATATAAATGCTGAAGTAATTGATCTTCGTTCGGTTCGACCGATTGATTATGCATGTGTAATTAATTCAGTAAAAAAAACTAATAGGCTTGTCATTGTCGAAGAATCATGGCCTTTGGCAGCAATTGCAACAGAAATCGCTTTCAAAGTTCAAAAAGATGCTTTTGATTACCTCGATGCTCCAATTCTTCGTGTCATGGGTGGTGATGTTCCATTACCTTACGCCCCGACTCTCATTGAAGCCTTTCTTCCGAACCCAGGCCGTGTAATTAAAGCAGTAAAAGAAGTCATGTATCTGAATAAATGATTTTTTAAGGAATTTCTTATTGAAATCATATAATCCCATTTGTCTTGTCTCTTGATTTTTGACTCTTGGTTCTCCTAGTTCTCCCCTGCCAATTTTAAATTTCCTATCTTCGCGGATTATTATAAAAAAAAATGATTTCATTTCCCGAATTGGGTGTGGGTGAAAATGTGTTGAAGGCCATTAATGAGTTAGGTTTCAAGGAACCAACTCCTATTCAGCAGCAAGCTATTCCTATACTTATAAAAAACGAGCGCGACTTTATCGGCCTTGCACAGACCGGTACAGGTAAAACAGCAGCTTTTGGTATTCCATTATTAGAATTAATTGATCAACCGCTTCCTCTTACACAGGCGCTTATTTTAGCGCCAACCAGAGAATTGTGTGTACAAATTACAAACGATCTTATTAAATACAGCAAATTCAGTCGCTCTGTGAATATTACGGCTGTTTATGGTGGAACAAGTATTACTACGCAAATCCGTCAGATTAAAAAAGGAACGCAAATAGTTGCTGCAACTCCCGGAAGATTGCTAGATTTAATCAATCGCGGTGCGATTAATATGAAATCTATCCGCTTTGTTGTTCTCGATGAAGCAGATGAAATGCTTAACATGGGATTTCAGGAAGATATTGATGAAATACTTAGCCATCTTCCAAAAGAAAGACGCGTTTGGCTTTTCTCAGCCACGATGCCTCAGGAAGTGAGAAGTATTGCCAATCGTTACATGCAGAATCCTTTTGAATTAACAATCGGCAAAAAAAATGAGGGCGTTGCGAATATTGAACATTTCTATTATGTCATTCATGAGCGCGACCGGTATCAGGCATTGAAAAGAATTCTTGATTCAATTCCTGAAGTTTTCGGAATCATTTTTTGCCGTACGAAAATAGACACACAAAAAATTTCTGAGAGCCTTGCCAAAGATGGATACAATGCCGATTCTTTGCATGGTGATCTTACACAAGCACAGCGCGACAAAGTAATGGCTCGTTACAGAAGTCATAATCTCGATGTACTTGTCGCTACTGATGTAGCTGCACGTGGAATTGATGTTAACGATATCACACATGTTATTCATTACAACCTACCCGACGAACCTGAAAGTTATCTTCACAGAAGCGGCCGTACAGCCCGCGCCGGTAAATCAGGAGTTTCTGTTGCCTTGACAAACATTCGTGAAATCGAAAAAATAAGATTTATAGAAAAAAAGATGAATGCAAAAATTCATCTTTCACGAATTCCTGATGCCGTTCAGATTTGTGAACAACAATTAATGAATCTTGTAAAAAAGATTCATCATGTTAAAGTAAATGAATTAGGTATTTCAAAATATCTTCAGCCTGTATTTGATGAGCTTGGTGATTTAAGTAAAGAAGAACTAATAAAGAGAATGGTTAGTATTGAATTTAACCGTTTCCTCGATGCATACAGACAAGCACCGGATTTGAATGTTGATCTGGCACATCCGGGTAAAAGTTCTCAAAGCGGATACAGAAGCGGTGAGCCGAGATTGTTTATTAATCTGGGTTCGATGGATGGACTTAGCGAAGAAACAATGAAAAAATATGTTTCTGAAGTTACAGGAATTGCTGCCGGTGAAATTGGTCGTATTGATATAAAAGGAGTTTATTCTTTTATTGATTTACCGCAGGATAAATTACCAAAGGCAATGACAGCTTTTGATGGAGAAGTATTTCAGACAAGGAAAGTCCGTGTTGAATTATCAGGACAGGAAGCAAAGAAAAAACCTTCCGGAAAACGTGTTTGGAACGACAAACCATCATCTCATCGTAAAGGCGATAAGCCAACACGCGGATGGAATGAAAAAAGTGCTGTAAAAAGCAAGGGTTCGTATGCCAAAAAGAAATGGTAATTAGCCCCTCAATTTCAATATTGAGGCAACATCACAGGAAACAATCCGTTTAACTATCAGAGTTATTTAATTAGTATTTTAAAATTCAATCAAATGGCAGGAATAAAATTCAATGGAAATAGTTCAGCATTTTATACAGATTTAAAAAGTCGTGTTGATGCTTATTTCAGAGAGCGTAAAATTGATCCGCACGGGAATTTTAAAATATATTTGAAATCAGCATTGTATATTCTTTCTTTTATTGCCAGCTACACTGTTCTTGTTTTCTTTACGCCTCCGACTCTTATTGCCATTCTGCTTTGTATTGTATTTGGATTACTTACAGCAGCGATAGGATTTAATGTAATGCATGACGGAGGGCACGGAAGTTACTCTCCCAATAAATCTGTAAATCGCATTGCAGCTCTTTCATTGAATTTTTTAGGAGGCAGTTCATATTTGTGGAATATAAAACACAATATGATACATCATACTTTTACAAATATAGATGGACATGATGACGATATATTGAATGAACCTTTTCTTCGTCTTTGCGAATCACAAAAGAAAAGAATCTATCACCGTTTTCAACATATCTATTGGGTGTTCATTTATGGATTAATGTATTTCAGCTGGATTTTCATTCTTGATATTATGAAATATTTCAGAAGAGGAATTGCTGCGAAAACAGATATTAAATTTGATCTCAAAACACATATTGGCTTTTGGCTGACAAAAGCAATGTACATAGGGGTTTTTGTCGTTTTACCTTTACAACTTATGCCATGGTATACTTTTTTGATTGGATTCGGAATATGGGTTTATACTACAGGACTTGTTACCAGTGTGGTTTTCCAACTCGCACATGCTGTTGAAGAGACAAATTTTGTTGATGGTAAAACAGAAGTTTTGGAAAATGACTGGGCCGTTCACCAGGTTCTTACTACAGCAAATTTTGGATCACGCAGCAAACTACTTTCTTTTTTTACCGGTGGATTAAATCAACAAGTGGAACATCATTTGTTTCCGAAAATTTCTCATGTGCATTATCCTAGTCTAAGTCCAATCGTAAAAGAGACATGCGAAAAACATGGACTCGCTTATTTAGAACAGCCTACTTTTTATGATGCTGTTGTTTCTCATGTGAAGTTTTTATATCGTTTGGGAAGAGTTTAGAAATAGTAGTTTTCGAAATCCTAAGGCAGGCCGGTGGTTAATTATAACTGTTGGTTTTTTAACGCAAAGTGCGCAAAGAATTACCGCAAAGTTTCGCAAAGAGGCTATAGAAGTTTAAAGCATTTTAAATTATAACGAGATTTTAAAAAGTCCCGGTTAAGTATTTCTTATTTTTTACTATTTTATTAAAAAAACACCTCTTTTCTTACACTACCCCCTTCAAAAAGTAACAATATTAGAAAAAAAGTATAATTTTTCTTGACACCCCCCTATTTTTTCATATACATTTGCCAAAACTTAGTAAAAAAATCTCCGTATTACGATTATGACAAATATTCGCTTCAGAGCATTGGAAGTTGCTCAAAGTCGTCCTTCTGTGAAGGTGACACCTCCATCCAGTAAAATTTCCGATTATTTCGGAAGCAATGTCTTTAATAAAGAATCCATGCAAAAATATTTGCAAAGAGATGCTTATAAGGCAGTTATGGCTGCAATTGAACTTGGATCTTCCGTAGATAGAAGTATGGCTGATCAGGTAGCATTGGGGATGAAAGATTGGGCAAATTCGAAAGGAGCTACTCATTATACCCATTGGTTTCAACCACTTACCGGATTAACGGCCGAAAAACACGATTCATTTTTCGAAATGCAGGATGGAAAAGCCATTGAACATTTCTCAGGAAATGCACTGGCACAACAGGAGCCCGATGCTTCCAGTTTTCCAAGCGGTGGCATTAGAAATACATTTGAAGCGAGAGGTTATACAGCCTGGGATCCAAGTTCGCCGGCTTTCATAATAGAAATTGCCGGTGGTAAAACTCTTTGCATTCCTACCATATTTGTATCGTATACCGGAGAGACTCTTGATTACAAAGCTCCATTATTAAAAGCATTGCACATGCTCGATAAAGCAGCGGTAGATGTTTGCCAGTATTTCGATAAAGACATAACGAAAGTATTTGCAACACTCGGTGTTGAACAGGAATATTTTCTTGTAGATACTGCTCTGCTTAATTCACGTCCCGATCTAGCAATCACCGGACGTACACTTTTTGGACATTCACCTGCTAAAGGACAGCAGTTAGAAGATCATTACTTCGGTTCCATTCCCGAGCGGGTTTATTCTTTCATGTTAGACTTTGAAACAGAAGCTTACAAGTTAGGAATACCATTGAAGACCCGTCACAATGAAGTTGCTCCAAGTCAGTTTGAATGTGCACCGGTATTTGAAGAAATTAATCTTGCCGTCGATCACAATGCATTGCTGATGGACATGATGGATAAAGTAGCACGTCGTCATAATTTCAAAGTTCTTCTTCATGAAAAACCGTATGCAGGAATTAATGGAAGTGGCAAGCATAACAATTGGAGTTTAGGAACAAACACCGGGAAGAATCTTTTGTCGCCGGGCAGTACTCCTAAGAGCAATCTGATGTTTCTAACTTTTTTTATTAATACGATGATGGCTGTTTTCAAACATGCCGATTTACTTCGGGCGAGTATTGCTTCTGCGAGTAACGATCACCGTCTTGGAGCGAATGAAGCCCCGCCGGCAATCATGTCCATTTTCCTTGGAGCACAGTTGACACGAATTATGGATGAAATTGTTCAATCGGTGCACGATAAAAAAATGTCACCGGATGAAAAGACAGCACTAAAATTGAACATTGGAAAAATTCCGGAAATACTTCTAGACAATACGGATCGCAACCGGACATCACCGTTTGCCTTCACAGGAAATAAATTTGAATTCCGTGCTGTTGGTTCATCAGCCAATTGCTCCAATCCGATGATGGTTTTGAATACGATGGTAGCCAATCAACTTGCAGAGTTTAAAAAAGAAGTGGATACATTGATTGACAAAGGCACAAAAAAAGATGAAGCGATTTTAAAAGTGCTGCGTCAGTACATTGTTGAATCTGCCAATATCCGTTTTGAAGGAAATGGTTATGGGGAAGAATGGATGAAAGAAGCGAAACGTCGTGGTCTGTCCAATATTCAAACATCACCGCTTGCCATGGATGCTTATGTTTCAAAACAATCATTGAAACTTTTCGAAACGATGAATATTTTCAGTCATCGTGAAGCCGAAGCACGCCATGAGATTATGCTTGAGACATATATTAAAAAAATACAGATTGAATCCCGAGTGATGGGCGATCTTGTTATTAATCATATTATTCCGGCTGCAATGAAGTATCAGACAAACCTTGCCGAAAATGCAAGAGCGCTGAATGAAATAAAATTACCGGCAGAGTATTACAATATTCAGGTTGACATGATAAAATCGATTAGCACACACATCAATACTATTCGTGCGAAGGTGACAGAAATGATTGAAGAAAGAAAAAAGACGAATAAGATTGAAAATGTACGTGCACGAGCGATTGCCTATTGTGATAATGTAAAACCTTTTTTCGATATCATCCGCTATCATGT
>JANLOW010000240.1:0-1584 GCA_031366785.1 Bacteroidota bacterium
AAGACTAAAGACTAGTACTCAAATTCCCCCTCCGCCGTTACAATACTTAATTTCTTTCCCTTAAATGCCTCGCATCTTCCGATAATCTTTGCATCGACATTAAATGATTTAGCTGATTCAATTATCATTGTCGCATCTTCTACTTTGCAATAAATTTCCATGCGATGACCCATATTGAAGACTTTGTACATTTCTTTTAGGTCTGTTTTGCTTTCTTCTTGTATCATCTTAAAGAGTGGAGGCAAAGAGAAAAGATTATCTTTAATAATGTGAATGTCTTCAACAAAATTTAAAACCTTCGTTTGTCCACCGCCGCTGCAATGAATTAGTCCGTGAACGGCTTTTCTGTTTTCTTTGAATATTTTTTTCAATACAGGCGCATATGTGCGAGTTGGCGAGAGAACCAGCTTTCCGGCGGTAATTTCTTCTTTAAATTCTTTGCCCTCAAATTGATAGTTTACAGAAATTTTATCAGTCAGTTTTTTCGAACCTGAATAAATTAATTCTTTATTAATGGAAGGGTCAAAAGAATCCGGATATTTTTTGGAATATATTTTATTGAATACATCGTGACGTGCAGAAGTAAGTCCGTTACTTCCCATTCCACCATTGTATTCTGTTTCATATGTTGCTTTACCAAAAGAAGCAAGTCCGACAATTACATCGCCGGCACGGATGTTTTCATTGGTAATAACATCGCTGCGTTTCATTCGGCATGTAACCGTCGAATCCACTATTATGGTTCTGACCAAATCCCCGACATCGGCAGTTTCACCTCCCGTCGAATAAATTGAAATGTCATTGGATCTTAGTAATTCTAAAAATTCTTCCGTGCCATTAATAATTTCTGAAAGCACCTCTCCCGGAATTAATTTTTTGTTTCTGCCGATAGTAGATGATAATAGAATGTTTTCTGAAGCACCGACACAAATAAGATCATCTATATTCATTACAATAGCATCCTGTGCTATTCCTTTCCATACTGAAATATCACCTGTCTCTTTCCAATAAGCATAGGCCAAAGCTGATTTTGTTCCGGCACCATCTGCATGCATTACTAAACAATGATCTATACTGCCAGACAAATAATCCGCAACGATTTTGCAAAAAGAGTTTTTGTAAAGCCCTTTATCAATTTTACTTATAGCCGCATGAACATCCTCTTTGGAAGATGAGACACCGCGTAAAGAGTATTTGTTTTGGGCAGGCATTGTTGTATTGAATGTTTTAGTTTGTGTAATTATTCTCAAATATAATTTAAGGAAACTGCAAGTTCCGTCCTGTGAGTTTTATTTTCCATTTTATCCAAATTGTCATCCAGAAGGGAAATTGTGAGTTTATAATATCCAATTTATATTACTATAGATTCCCAAAAACAAATATCTTCTCGCGATTGCAATCGGAATCAATCTTCATTTTTCAATAAAAAAAGCGTCCCGCAACAACGGAACGCTTTCATTCAATGGGATTACGCTACTGTATTATGCGAACTTTTTTACCCGGGCGCAATGAACTTTCATCCATGCCTTTATTTAGTTTTTTAAGTTCGGAAGTCTTCATATTTATTTTTTTTGCTAATTCAGC
>JANLOW010000241.1:0-1614 GCA_031366785.1 Bacteroidota bacterium
AAGACTAAAGACTAGTACTCAAATTCCCCCTCCGCCGTTACAATACTTAATTTCTTTCCCTTAAATGCCTCGCATCTTCCGATAATCTTTGCATCGACATTAAATGATTTAGCTGATTCAATTATCATTGTCGCATCTTCTTCTTTGCAATAAATTTCCATACGATGACCCATGTTGAAGACGTTGTACATTTCTTTTATGTCTGTTTTGCTTTCTTCTTGTATCATTTTAAAGAGTGGAGGCAAAGAGAAAAGGTTGTCTTTAATAATGTGTATGTCGTTAACAAAATTTAGAACCTTCGTTTGTCCGCCGCCGCTGCAATGAATTAGTCCGTGAACGGCTTTTCTGTTTTCTTTGAATATTTTTTTCAATACAGGTGAATAAGTACGAGTCGGCGAAAGAACCAGCTTTCCGGCAGTAATTTCTTTTTTAAATTCTTTGCCTTCAAATTGATAGTCAACAGAAATTAAATCTGTTAATTTTTTCGAACCTGAATAAATTAATTCTTTATTAATGGATGGGTCAAAGGACTCCGGATATTTTTCGGAATATGTTTTATTGAATACATCGTGACGTGCAGAAGTAAGTCCGTTACTTCCCATTCCACCATTGTATTCTGTTTCATATGTTGCTTTGCCAAAAGAAGCAAGTCCGACAATTACATCGCCGGCATGGATATTTTCATTGGTAATAACATCGCTGCGTTTCATTCGGCAGGTAACCGTCGAATCCACTATTATTGTTCTGACCAAATCCCCAACATCGGCAGTTTCACCACCCGTCGAATAAATTGAAATGCCATTGGACCGAAGTAATTCTAAAAATTCTTCCGTTCCATTAATAATTTCTGAAAGCACCTCTCCCGGAATTAATTTTTTGTTTCTGCCGATAGTAGAAGATAACAGAATGTTTTCTGAAGCGCCGACACAAATAAGATCATCTATATTCATTACAATGGCATCCTGAGCAATTCCTTTCCATACTGAAATATCTCCTGTCTCTTTCCAGTATGCATAAGCCAAAGCTGATTTTGTTCCGGCACCATCTGCATGCATAACTATACAATGTTCTATACTACCCGACAAATAATCCGCAACTATTTTGCAAAAAGAATTTTTGTAGAGCCCCTTATCAATTTTACTTATAGCCGCATGAACATCCTCTTTGGAAGATGAGACACCGCGTAACGAGTATTTATTCTGGGCAGGCATTGCTATATTGAATGTTTTAGTTTGTGTAAATATTGTCAATTATAATTTAAGGAAACTGCAAGTTCCGTCCTGTATGACTTTTAATTATTAGAAAGAATCCTGTGAGTTTTATATTCCATTTCATCCAAATTGTCATCCAGAAGGGAAATTGTGAGTTTATAATATCCAATTTATATTACTATAGATTCCCAAAAACAAATATCTTCTCGCGATTGCAATCGGAATCAATCTTCATTTTTCAATAAAAAAAGCGTCCCGCAATAACGGAACGCTTTCATTCAATGGGATTACGCTACTGTATTATGCGAACTTTTTTACCCGGGCGCAATGAACTTTCATCCATGCCTTTATTTAGTTTTTTAAGTTCGGAAGTCTTCATATTTATTTTTTTTGCTAATTCAGC
>JANLOW010000261.1:0-16693 GCA_031366785.1 Bacteroidota bacterium
TCACTAGCGTTGCGTTATTATTAGTCAAAGTTCTTTGAAATCCTTACTGCACAAGTCTTTCAGCCATTTTAAAGTTGGCGTTGATTTGAATTTTCTCTTGACGTTCTTTGTGCAAAACACTGATAATGAACCAAGGGAAAATGACCTTCTCTCAAATATTAGAATTTGCAAGTCAAGATATCTTTAAGAATATTGTTAAGCACTATAAAGGTAATTATAAAACAAAAGAATTTACCAGCTGGAAACATTTTCTTTGTTTGGCTTTCGGCCAACTGACTCATCGAGAAAGTATGAGTGACACAATGTTATGTTTGAAATTAAATTCAAGTAAACTATTTCACCTTGGAATTGGAAAAGTGTTTGATAAATCTACTGTTTCAAGAGCAAATGAAAATAGAGATTGGAGAATCTTCCAAGACTTTGGAATAAAACTTATTGACCAAGCCAAAGAATTATATAAAGATTCCAACGGACTTGATTTTGATTTAAAAGGCGATGTGTTTGCTTTAGATTCAACAACGGTTGATTTATGTCTAGATGTTTTTTGGTGGGCGACTTTTCGCTCCACTAAGGCAGCAATAAAAATTCATACACTTTTGGATTGTAAAACATCTATTCCTGAATTTATTTTTATTTCAGAAGGCGATGTTCATGATGTAAATATTCTTGACATATTACCGATCGCAAAAGGCTCATACTATGTGATGGATAAGGCCTACATTGATTTTGAGCGACTCTATTCGCTGCATTTAAAGAGAGCATATTTTGTAATCAGAGCAAAAGATAACCTTCAGTTTAAGAGAATGACATCCAAATTAGTGAACAAAAAAAAGAATGTTCTTTGTGACCACGAAATTCAACTCAAGGGATTTTACAGTAAATTAAATTATCCTGAAAATATTCGAAGAATAAAATTTTATGATTCAGAATTTGAAAGAACGTTTGTCTTTCTTACAAATAATAAGAAAGTGAAAGCTGAGACAATTGCTAAACTTTATAAAAGTAGATGGCAAGTTGAGTTATTTTTCAAATGGATAAAACAACACCTAAAAATTAAATCCTTTTGGGGACAAAATGAAAATGCAGTAAGGTCGCAAATTTGGGTAGCTATATCGGTATATGTAATTGTGGCAATTGCAAAAAAGAAATTAAAAATATCTAACTCTCTTTATGAAATTTTACAATACATTAGCATAGCTCCATTTGAAAAAACTTCATTGACAGAAACATTTAAGGATGAAAATTGGAAAGAAAACAAAGAAGCTTATCTTAATCAACTGGAAATCTTCTAACTAAGACGCAACGCTAGTGAAAGTAAATATAAGTTAACTAAATTTTGAAAGATTTTTTTTGCTATAAGCATTTCTGATTTTTTCATCTTTAAAACTATTTGCAAGATTTATATATCTCCTGAAATCTTTTTCAGATTTATGTCCTGATATTTCTTTTACAACACGTTCTAGCACACCTAAGATTAGGCTATTGGTGATATAGGATTTACGAGCAACATGAGTGGTAAGAACTTCGTAAAATGGAACATAAGATTCCTTTCGAACTCCGTCGTAATATTCAACAACTTTAGTTTCACTGTCAAACCCTGCAATTCTTTTTTGATCACCAGTATCAGAGCTAACTAATTTCCCCAATTCCTTCAGATATTCATTTTGTTTCTGATTGGAAATTACGGGAAGTGGAGTGGTTAAATTCTTATACTTTTTTAAAATCTTTTTAGCATATTCGGTAATAGGAACCTTAATACTGTCGCCTGTTTTTATTGTATTTAAATCCCATATTATTTCTCCTTTATCATTTGATTTTAAATCATTTGATTTAATTGCTTCAATGTCGCTGTATCTCTGCCCGGTCCAGCATTGAAAACAGAATATATCTCTACATTGTTCAAGTCTTTTATTTTTTAGTTTATAATTTTGCAACTCCATTAATTGTTTTAAATCTATAATATAAATTTCGCCTTGTTTTTCTGTTGATTTGATCTCAGTAAAATTAATTGGCTTTATTAGTCCTTTATTGACGTAATATTGAATAAATGTTTTTGCAGTTTTTATATATTTAGTAACGGTATTGTCTCCTAACTTTTTTTCATTAACCAGGTATTTTTTAAAGGAAAATAGAAAATCAATATCAAAAGCTTCAATTTGCAATCGTATTTTTTTCTTTTCAGCAAACTCTATAAGGTGATTGTTTAATGTTTTATATTTTTGAACTGTTCTGCTTCTTTTAGAATGACCTGCAGCTGTTTTATGTTCTAAAATAAAAGAATCAAAATATTCCCGAAATGTATTTGTAGTTTTTTTTGCACCAGATGGTGTTATTGAATCAAGTATATTTCGTAGATCTTCTACTGTTGTCGTTTTACCTTTATTCCAATTCAAACTATTTTGTTTCTCAACTGCTTCTTGAAAGGAATTTAACCATTCATTTATTTCAGTTCCGGTTATTTTATTTTTTCGGATGTCCACTTTTTGTTTGTCTTTATCCCATTCATACTGTGATATTCGTTTTTTCGTATAGATCTGAAGTCTCTTACCCAAACCTGATAGGGTTAAATAAACCTGAAGTGGTTTATTGAGTCTTGCATTCAATGTAGGTTCTTTGCTTCTTTTCAGATCAGCAATAATTTTATCAGACATAGCACCTTTCAAATAATAATTTAACATTGCTTTAGAATTTAAATTAGAACGATTTTTAATTTTATTAATATCTCCAATTATAAACTTGATCTGATTAATTGATAGTTTAGATAGAGCCAATTCAAAAGTAGTAAATAGTTATTACAAAGTGGATACAAAAGTGGATACAAATATTCTTTATCTAACCTTATCTAAGTTAATCGCAAATTTCACAAAAGGCTTAAAATATCTTAAATATAAGGAAAAAGGATAAAATGATATTAAGTTAGATTAAGATAAGTAAAGAATTGTAGTCCCGCACGGGCTACTTTTATTTCTTTTAACCCCTTGAGTGGCGCAGCTTTCAAGGGGTTTTTATTTTTATGTGGAGCAAACGTGGAGCAAAATATATTTATTATTCTTATGCTATTGTTTGCTCTCCGATGATCTCATGCCATTTACTAATCGTGATCTGTGAAGAGATGATTGTGGATGATTTGCCATGTCTTCCTTTAATGATTTCCATCAAGGCGGACCTGCTCTGTGCATCTAATGGTTGTATTCCAAAGTCATCGATCAAAAGTATGTGTTGCTTTTCGATCTTCGCGATTTCTTTTACGTAAGAACCGTCTGCTTTGGCAATCTTCAGTCGTGCAAAAAGTTTGGTGCTGTGCTGATACAGTACACGATAACCCAACGTACAAGCCTGATGTCCTATTGCTGAGGCAAGCTAACTTTTCCCAATGCCGGTGCTTCTAGTGATGATGATATTTTCGTTTCGCTTGATAAACTCACAGGCGGCCAATCGCAGTACTTGATTTTTATTCACACGTTCGTTTTCAAAATTGACCTCTTCAATACTTGCTTTGTACCTGAAGTGTGCCGCCTTGAGCGTTCGATCCAGTTTTCGATTGTAACGTTCATCCTATTCCGAGTCGATCAGATGAGTGATCATTTCATCGGGAGTAAATTTTTCATTCTTCTCTCCTTGATGCGTCAGTTGGAAGGCTCTTGCCATTCCCATCAGATGCATCTGTTTCATTTTGTTTACTGTTTCTTTCATTTGATTTTAATTTTAACTGGTAAGTGATTATTATTTATTGATAGTGTCTCGTCCTGAAATAGCTTTAAACAAAAGCATTCGTAATAGGATAAATAAATTTACAATCAGGGATGTTTTTACCAAGGTTATGAATCACTTCACCCAATAAACTTTATATTTTATATAGTAATGTGCTTTTTTTTATTTAAATCAATAATTAGTTTATTTATTTCTATGTCAGTAGGACTTAATAATTATTTTATCCTGTTTTTTTTAAATCTAATTTTTCAATTCAGTGATGAGCCTTTATTTTACGGATGCTTTGCGAATTCGGGATAAAAAATTAAATTTGTATTCTCCCATTAACTTATTGTAAAAACCAATGTTGACAGGTAATTTCGTCTTAAATAACTAATATTGTTTTGATCGTAAATTGTATAATTTATAATAATGAAGGAGAGAAATATTATCCTAAAAGAATGATTAATAAAAGATACAGCCTTTTTAGAAAAGACTAACATTTTGCTTATTGCCAATGATTATAGGAAAACCCACCACATTTCTTTTTTATAATTATTTCCGGAGTAGAATTATCAATTAAAAACCACACCAAAAATGCCACATAAATTTGTCATGCAGCCCGAAGTGGAGACTTCAGTATCGACGACTTTTAAAGAACAGCGATTAAATTATGCGATAAATCCTGATCCGGATAGAATTATTAATAATAATTCAAAAATAGAAGTCAGGGGAAAATTTATTTTTCATGGCGATGAGAAATTTCATGTTAAAGGTGTAACCTATGGTGCTTTTGAACCTGATTCAAATGGACAAGAGTATTTTGACATTGATAAAATTGATTCAGATTTTGCTATGATGGCCCGCAGCGGCTTCAATACAGTCAGAATTCCCCATACCACGCCTCCCAGGTATCTATTGGATATAGCACAAAAACATAATTTAAAAGTGATGATCGGGCTTTCTGCCGAACAATACGTTGGATATTTAATTGATAAGAAAAAGGCTAACGATATTTATGGAGACATTAGAAAAAAAGTCAGATCATGCGCCAATCACCCGGCTTTATTATGTATAGCTATTGGAAACGAAATTACTGCTTCCATGGTAAGACTTATTGGAAGAAAAAGGATTGAAAAATATTTAAAAAAAGTTTATGATACAATAAAAGAGGAGGCACCTGATTCAATTGTTACGTATGTCAATTATCCTACAACGGAATACTTGCAATTGCCTTTTCTAGATTTATTGTGTTTCAATGTTTACCTGGAATCACCTGAGAAACTGGAAAATTATCTCGCCAGATTACAAAATATAGCGGGAAACAGGCCCTTGATGCTGGGTGAAGTAGGTCTTGATAGTATACGCAATGGCACTGAAAAACAATCAGAAGTTCTCAACTGGCAAATTAAAATGGCATTTACATTGGGCTGTGCGGGGTTATTTATTTTTTCATGGACAGATGAATGGTTTAGAGGAGGGGAAGAGGTTCACGATTGGGCTTTTGGACTAACCGATAAGCAACGACTTCCTAAACCAGCTTTAGATACTGTTATACAAGCCTTCCGAAATATTCCTGAAAAAACTAATAAAGATTGGCCACTTATATCAGTAGTTGTTTGCTCGCACAATGGTTCAAAAACCATTTCCGAATGCCTGGACGTATTATTAAAAATTAATTATTCTAATTATGAGGTAATAGTGGTGAATGATGGGTCAACTGATAATACAAGGGCAATTGCTGAACAATATCCATTTCGCTTGATAAGTACAGAAAACCATGGTTTAAGTCATGCAAGAAATATCGGAGGGAATGCAGCAAAAGGAGAAATCATTGCTTACATTGATGACGATGCTATTCCGGATGTGGATTGGCTGGTTTACCTGGCTACCACTTATATGACTACAAATTATGCTGCAGTAGGAGGTCCGAACATTGCTCCATTGAATTCGTCCTTCATGGCTGATTGTGTAGACCATGCACCGGGATCTCCGACGCATGTACTTATTTCCGATCGTGAAGCTGAACATATACCGGGGTGTAATCTTTCCGTTCGAAAAGAAGTTTTCGAAAAGATCGGGGGTTTTGATACTCAATTCCGTGTTGCAGGAGACGACGTGGATTTCTGCTGGCGAATTGAAGAAAGTGGGTGGAAGATTGGATTTAATGCGGCTGCAATGGTCTGGCATCATCGCAGAAGATCAATCAAATGTTATTGGAAACAACAATTAGGTTACGGAAAAGCGGAGGCATTACTGGAACGAAAATGGCCGCAAAAATACAATAACCTTGGACACAAAACCTGGTCCGGCCGTATTTACAATAATGCCTCTTTAACATTACCCTTATTCAGAAACTGGAGGGTATATCATGGAGTCTGGGGAAATGAACCCTTTCAATCTATTTACGGCAGCAACAAACAAAACCGGTTTTCCTTTTTATTGATGCCGGAATGGTATCTTTTATCTTTTATTATTTCATTAGTTGCAATAGGTGGAATTTCATGGTCACCATGGAAATATTTAGCACCGCTTGCATTAATAGTTTCTATTCTTCCCTTTTTCCACATTATATATTACGTAGGAAAACTTCCCAGATACGGCAGCGGAAAAAAAAATACGTGGTATCACGATATCAAATGGCGGGTAGCTACAACCGTATTACACATTTTACAGCCTTTCGCACGGATGTTGGGTCGAATGAAATTTAATTTAACTCCGTGGAGAAGATTTGGAAAAAGAAGTTTTGCTTTTCCGATTGCAAAAAATATCAGTGTATGGTGTAATAGCTGGGTGGCCCAGGAAGATAGATTGATTGTTATTGAATCTGATATATGCCAGCAAAATGCTTATGTCGAACGTGGTGGTATTTACGATCGTTGGGATTTGAAAATAAAGGGTGGTGTTTTTGGCTCGTTTTCACTGTTGATGGCTGCAGAAGATCATAAAGACGGCTGTCAATTACTCAGGTTTCGCTTTGTTCCTAAACTTTCAAAACTTGCCATATTTTCATTATCATTTTTCGCTATTATTTTGATGATATTGTTAATGGACGGTTTTTGGATGGCGGGGGCTATTTTCGGTGTTATCTTTTTAAATTTAATAATGCGGGTTTTTGGTGATTTTGGGAGATCTTTTTCCAGTTTAAAATCTGTCATACTTAAACAGGATAAATTAAAATAATTATTTATGAAGCAATCCAAGGTTTCATTAATAAGAAGAGTTTTAGAACATGCACGAAACTATTGGCTTCATATTTTTGGAATTTTTATTTTAAGTATTCTCTCGGCGCCCATAGCACTTCTGGGCCCTTATCCAATAAAAATTTTGGTTGATTCTGCATTTGGAAATCATCCATTGCCTGTTGCTATTACTAGTTTTTTTCCGGCCGGGTTTCAATTTACATTTCCCTCTCTTATAATAATTGCTGTTGTTTTGTTAATAGTAATTGAATTATTTGCACAGTTGCATGGACTGCTAAATTGGATGTTAGTTACTTATACCGGAGAGAAATTAGTCTTATCATTCAGGACTCAATTATTTAATCACGTTCAGCGTCTTTCCCTGGCTTACCATGATAAAACTGGTATTTCAGATTCTATATATCATATTCAATACGATGCGAATTCTATTCGAAGTCTTATTATCAGTGGTTTTTCCCCTATGATTTCTGCAATTTTTACTATAATAGGAATGCTTTATGTGATCACCTTAATTAATTGGCATTTTACATTAATAGCACTTGCTGTTATTTTTATATTAATGATTTTAACACGAATGTCAACACATAAATTAAATAATCAATGGTCGAAATTAAAAAAACAAGAAAGTTCGGCAATGGCTGTTTTACATGAAACTCTTTCTGCATTAAGAGTAGTAAAAGCTTTTGTACGTGAAGATTTTGAAGAGAAAAGATTTATTGATCGTTCAGAAAAAGTTATTAAAGGTCAGATGAAAGTAGCTTACACTTCCGGTTTATTTGATCTTGTAATAGGAACGATTTTAGCAATCGGAACAGGGATGTTCGTATATGTTGGTTCTATGTATGTTCAAGCCGGAAAAATAACATTAGGAGAACTCATTCTCGTTATTGCCTATTTGACAAAAGTTTTTGGTCCGCTGCAAACATTGAATAAGAATTTTAATAATCTTCAATCATCAATCGTTGGAATTGAACGTGCGTATAAATTAATTGACAATGCAAAAGATGTCAAAGAAAATCAAAATGCAATTCCTTTGAATCGCATTTCAGGGTCTATAATTTTTGAAAATGTTTCATTTGAATATGAAAGAGGCACTAAGGTATTAGAAGATATATCCTTTGAAATAAAGTATGGTCAACGTGTAGGTATTATGGGTTCTACTGGTTCAGGAAAAACCACACTTCTGAATTTGCTGACGCGTTTTTATGAACCTACTGCTGGCAGAATAATAGTTGATAATCTTGGAATAGATATTTATAAATTGTCTGATTACCGTTCTCAGTTCAGTATAGTTCTCCAGGAGCCGGTATTATTTTCTACTTCCATTGAAGAGAATATTGCCTATGGTAAACCTAATGCAAGTAAAACAGAAATTTACGATGCGGCCCGCGATGCATATGCTCATGACTTTATTATTAAATTGCCGAAAGGTTATCAGGAAGAAGCTGGTGAAAGAGGATTTCAACTTTCAGGAGGAGAACGCCAGAGAATTTCTATTGCAAGAGCATTCCTGAAAAATTCCCCGGTACTAATTCTTGACGAACCAACCAGTTCAGTGGATATCGCTACGGAATTTTTGATAATGGAAGCAACCAGGAAACTGATGGCCGGAAAAACAACCTTTTTAATAACTCATAGACTAGATACACTTTCTCAATGTGATATAATTATTCATCTTGAAAATGGAAGAATTGTAGATTTTATTGATAACAATCATCCCGAACTTTTAGAAAAAAAAATAATTTCATTCAAACAAAGAATAATTTGATTTCCCCCTTGAGAATAATTGTGACCGGTTTGATTGCTCAACATTATACTCTGGGAGGAGTAACTTGGGACTATCTTCAATACCTTATTGGTCTAAAACAACTTGGACATGATGTTTATTACTTTGAAGATACGGGTGAGTGGCCTTACAATATTGATGGAGGAATTACCGGTGATGACTGGATATCGTCGGATTGCAATAAAAATATTGATTATTTAAATAAAGTTTTATCGCGTTATGAATTAGGAGATAGATGGGCTTATTTTTTCCCTACCAAATCAAAATGGTTTGGTTTACCGGATAGTAAAAGAAAATCTATTATTGCTACAGCAGATCTCCTGATTAATGTTTCAGGCACATTGGCAAAACCAGCTAAATACAGATCTGTCAAAAAATTAATTTACATCGATAGTGATCCGGGGTTTACACAAGTTAAGCTGAAATTAAAACTTAAAAAATTTATAAAACGTGTAGCCGCCCATGATGTACACTTCAGCTTTGGCGAATCTATACCGAATGAATTAACAGTTGATACGGATTATTTTTGGAAACCAACCCGGACACCTATTATTCTTTCTGAATGGTTACCCACTTTCGCAAATGATAATGTTTACACCACTATTATGAATTGGACAAGTTATAAAGCTAGAAAATATAAGGGTAAAATATATGGGCAGAAAGATATTGAATTTATAAAATTTATTGAACTCAAACAAAAATTAAAAGATATTTCTTTTGAAGTTGCAATGACTAAATTGAGCCATAAAAATTGGGAGTCGTCCATTCAACATATAGTTCCTGAATCAAAGATTGCAATTTCAAATATATACGATAATCCTTCTGATTTATTAATTCATTACGGTTGGAAAATTGTGGACGCTGCGGAAAAATGTTCTGATATTGACAGTTATAGGAATTATATTTTCCATTCAAAAGGTGAATGGAGTGTAGCGAAAGGCGGTTATGCATTATGTAAACCTGGTTGGTTTAGTTGCAGATCTGCTTGTTACCTTGCAGCCGGAAAACCGGTTATAGTTCAGGATACAGGATTCAACAGTGTATTACCTGTAGGCGAAGGAATTCTGCAGTTCAATACCATGGAAGAAGCAATGGAGGGAATTCGAGAAGTGGAAACACATTACGCATTTCATTCCAAACGAGCGCTGGAAATTGCTACTGAATATTTCGATTCTGAAAAGGTATTAAAGAATCTGATTGAACAATCCTTTGCAACCTCTTAATATTTTTAAAAAAGCAATAAATTTTATATCAAGATTATAATAATTTTATTTACATGGTAAACGCTACTTTCCCGGATATAATAATACTTAACAATCAACTATCAACACTTTTTGTTGATGAAAAATTTCCTGCAATTCCCTTTGAAATTCTTTCCCGTAAAGTTTCAATTCATAGCAGCACGTTTCCCGCTGAAATTATTGAATGCAGAATTCCCTCAGGCGCGTGCGTCAAATTATTATGTAAATATTTAAGTGACTGTGAACATAATTGTTTTGGCCATCGCGGAGGGATTGAATATGAAGGGAGAGTATATGATGAAGTTCTTCGAAATATTCCATTATCCACAGCAAAATATTATGGGAGCTGTAAGGATACTGAAAATAATGAAGTGTGGCTAGTCATAGAATATCTTGAAGGTTGCATTAGTATTAAAGATTCAAAGGAATTAGATCCGGCTGCAAAATTAGATTTGTTTGCTAAAGCTGCTACATGGATTGGTAACTTACACCGACTTCAAGAAAGTAATGCTCCTTCATTCATTAAAAAATACAATGCATCCTATTATAATCTTTGGGTTGAGGCTATACACAGCGATGGACAAAGGCTTAAAAAGCATTTCTTATGGCTGCAAAACGTCTGTGATTATTTTCAGAAAAATCTTTACCTCTTAACGGATTCAACCCAGACATTGATTCATGGAGAATTTTATCCGGGGAATGTTCTTTTTAAAAATAATCTTATTTATCCAATCGATTGGGAGTCGGCAGCCTATGGTCCCGGTGAAATTGATCTTGCAACATTAATTCACGGATGGGATGAAACAAGAATGAAAATAGCTATTGAAAATTATTGCTCATCTCGTTGGCTTGATGCAAATTTTTCAAAAAAAGAATTTGAACAAAGACTGCTGCATGCAAGAATATATTCCTACTTAAGGTGGATTGGCGAATGGCCATCTTATCTTGAAGAATGGTTAAAAAAACCCGAGACTTTTGATGAACTTTACCTGATTGGCAAGGAAGCGGGTTGTGTATAAATTCTAAAACTTACCTGAATAAAAAAGTATGCGTATTGTTGTTTTGGGATATATTATAAAGGGACCCTTGGGTGGTATGTGCTGGCACCACTTCCAATATATTCTTGGATTGAAAAAGCTGGGACATGAAGTACTGTTTATAGAAGATAGTGATGATTACCCGGCATGTTATAATCCATTAACATTTGAAATGAGTAAAGACCCTACTTATGGTCTTGAGTTTATTAAAAAATTATTTAACAAATTTAATGCGGGAGAAAATTGGGCATATTTTGATGCACATACAAATAAATGGTTTGGATTAAACAAACAAAAAGTTCTTTCATTTTGTAATCATGCCGATATTGTTTTAAATCTTTCAGCTGTAAATCCATTGCGCGATTGGTGGAAAACAATTCCTTCCTTGGTTTTTATTGATACCGACCCATTATTTACGCAAGTTAAAATTTTAAAAGATCCGTCAATGAAAACATTGGCAAATGAACATTCTGCTTTCTTTTCTTTTGGTGAAAATATTAATAGCCCTGACTGTGAAATTCCTTTGGATGGTTTTAATTGGAAAGCAACTAGACAACCTGTTTTTATGGAAGCTTGGAAATTCATTCCGCCATCCTCAAAATCAAAATGGACAACTATTATGCAGTGGGATAGCTATAAAGAACAGGAATACAATAGCAAAACGTATGGAATGAAATCAAATTCGTTTAAGGATTATATTACCTTTCCGGAAAAGTTAAGTGATTCATTTGAACTGGTAATGGTAAGTACAAAAGCTCCGGAAGTATTATTGCGAAAAGCAGGATGGCATTTATGCGATCCTGCAAAAGTTTCATTAACACCAGAAAATTATCAGCATTTTATTCAACAATCAAAAGGTGAATGGAGTGTTGCAAAACATGGATATGTAATCAGTAACAGTGGTTGGTTTAGTGAAAGAAGTTGTGCCTATCTGGCAAGCGGACGACCGGTGGTTATTCAGGATACTGGTTTTTCTAAATTTATTCAAACGGGGAAAGGTTTGTTTTCATTCACATCTCAAACGGAGGCAGTAGCAGCTATTGAAACGATAAATTCTGATTATTTAAAACATTGCCATTACGCAAGAGAGGTTGTAGAAGAATATTTCAACTCGGATAAAGTGCTTACCGAATTATTGAATAATTTGTAAAATGCGTAGATGGATGAGTAAAAAAAAGCGAAAGATTGAAAATTTAATACGAGGTAAAAGACGAATTAGAATTGCTTTTTTTGATTACCCTGATGTTTTTGAAGATTTTTACCCTCATTATGGAGTTGATCAAAAAACTTTTGCCACAACCTGGCATAATACGGGAAATCATGCTTGGCTGAAAATTGTCCAAAATGAAATCGGAGATATTATATGGTATGCTCTCACATTGAAACCTGAATTTAAAGAAGCAAGGCATGAATATATTGGGTGTAGAATAAAGTTTATCAGGTCTTCATGGTTTCATCGGAAAATCTGGAAATTTTATTATTTATCTTCTATTAACTGGAAATGGCGTCAACGTTTTTATAATTTTTACGCAACAATTGCCTCTTACTCGGCAGTTATGTCATTTCCTTTATTCAATGCACTTCGAAAAGATAAACCAGATATAATCTTTGTGCAAGAATACTGTAGCGGCAAATATGATATGATGATTTTTTATGCATGGTTATTTAATATTCCATTATTAACGTTTCATGCAGGAAGTGTGCCCGAAAGGTATCTAGGTAAATTTATGAAATTGTTTACTATTTCAAGAGCTGATTGGATATTTTCATCAGGCGAAATAGAGCTCCTCAGACTTAAAAATTCTTATAAAATTCCGGAAAGTCGTTTAAGCATTATCAGGCCACCGGTTGATATTACGATCTATAAACCTATCTCGCAAGAAACTACAAACAATATTTTTAATTTAGATACTTCAAGAAGATATTTCATATTTATAGGAAGATTGGACGATACGGTCAAACGCGTAAGTTCAATAATTAATGCCTTCGAGAAAATCATAAAGGAATATTACGATATTGATATGCTAATAATTGGTACCGGAAAAGATGAAAATAAATTGATCCAAAAAGCATTGAAACAAATTCCAGGACGTGCTCATTTTATGGGTTGGATTGGCGAGGACGAAGATAAAACGTACCTGATAAATATGTCAGAATGTTTAATAATGGCCTCCAAAAGCGAAGGATTTCCTGCAGTTATCGGAGAAGCTTTTGCTTGCGGTGTGCCTGTTATTTCCTCTAATGTAGGTACTATTTCAGATTTAGTTATTGAAGGAAAAACGGGATGGTTATTTGACCCTGGTGACGAAGTTGGAATGCTTAAACATATGAGATGGGTAGCTTCGCATCCTGATGAAATTAAAGCAATGAAAAATTATATCAGGAATTGTGCTGTTGAGAATGTTTCTTTTGAAGCAATTACAAAAACATTTAAACAAAGTTTTTCATCATTGTTACATTAAATAAAATGTTAAGCCAAATAGATTCGATATTAATTATTTCCACTGAATCAGATTCTTTGGAACGTTCTGATATAATAGGAACTGGCGGTTGGTTGCCTCCTGAACAAAGAGAAACTTTGGATTGGATGACTTTGGGAAGAGTCCTGGGATGGCGTGTTATTGTAATAGCACCTGAAAAGTTCACTCAGATAAATATAGAAGAACAAAATATTAAATGGCTAATTTTAACCGGCAATCCGGATAATTTAGATGAAGTGGAATTAAATCAGATTCTTCATGTGGTTAATAGCAAACCTATTTTATTAATCACACCGGTAGGAAAAATGGGTGGCCACTTTGAAAAACATGCAGGCATTTGTCTTGGTAATGAAATTGGTTCAGGGAATGTAATATATTGGAATGGAACCGGAAAAAAAATAACTTGGGACTGTAGAAATATTATTCAATTGCCTTCTTTGAAATGGGAATCCGGCTATAAATCAATAGTAAGTTTGGGGAATAAAGAAATTGTTGCAACCAAAAGAATTGGATTAGGTAAAATTGTAGTCTTGAGCTTTCAGCCAAGTTTTGCCCGAGATATGGAAGGATATTTTACTACGCTTATAAAACATTTATTAATTATGGAGTGCTTGGCTCCGGTAGCATGGTTCAATTTTGAAAATACATTAATACTTCGAATGGATGATCCAGGGAGCTTAGAACCGGTTTATAATGAATTATATCAGAATACAAAATTAAATGAACAGGATTGGGAAACGATAGGGGTAGTGCTTAAAAAAAAACATGCAAGGATAAGTTTAGGTTATGTTCCCGGCTTTGTTGATGATGGCAATGTTGAAAGAGGAATTCTTAAAATCGATGGACAACTTTGTTCGCGGAGAATGGGTACTGTTTATCAATCTCATTTAGTGAAATATGAAACAATAAAGGAAAATAGTAATCATAGGATTTATGATTACCAGGCAGAATACAGAGGAATACAGAAATTAAGGATGGAGGAATTAGCAGAAGTCGAGCTACATGGTTACACTCACTTGCATCCTGATAGAATCACTTGGGCAAATGCAACGGACCGATATTTAAATACTTCATGGTATAGGGAATTTGGAACAGAACAAGTTGAGTATATTAAAAAAAATCCTTCCATGATACACCCTTTCGATGAAGGAATTAAAGCTTTTTCAAATTCATGGAATGTATTTCCTACCACATTAATTTGTCCGGGAGATAAATTTACTAATGACGTATTACAAAAAGCTTTACATGCAGGTTTAATGATGGTAAGCAGCTATTACCTTTGTTTGCGAATAGAAAACAAATTTTGTTGGGCGCAACACATTTGCTCCCCTTACTTTAATGAGCCGGATTCCAAATGGTTTGATTCATGTCTTCCGGTTATTGGGTATTTCCATGATTTTGATATCACCATTAATGGCACAATTTGGTTTTCCAATTACCTTGACCAATGGGAAAAAGCAGGGGCAAAATATTTTATGGATTTCAAAGAAGTAGCGGCAATACTTAATCATTCCATTTCTATTAAAGAAATTGATGATATGTATGAACTTTCGGTTAATGCAATTGATGATAGTAAATTAATCAGGCCGGTACGGATGGGGATTTTCTTTCCTGATCATGCAGAGTCGTTAGAATTAATTTTGAAAATTGACCAAGCTGATAAACCAATGAAAATTTCTAAAAAAAATGGCATCGGGTAACTTGGATTTTTTACTCATATAATTCTATATATCGGAAGAATCTAACAGAGTAAATTCAATTAACAATTATCTTTTCGCTGATTATTTCCTGATTATATATTATGTTGAAAACATAACTGCCTTGATTTAATAAAGGCAGGATTAAATCAAATTGATTTAATCCTACGATTGAATTAATCTTTTTTTTATAAACTTCTTTTCCCAAAGAATCAAATATACTAATTTCGGTTTCTTTTTTCTCACGTGTTTGAAATATAAGATTGAATATTTTATCATCATTGACGAAATAGGAAATCAATTGAATTGAATTTTTATTTTTATTATTTACAGCTATAATTTCGGAATATGACTCTTTCCCGTTAAAATCAGTTTGTTTTAATCGATAATAGGAAACACCTCCTAAGGGAATAAAATCAGCAAACGAATAGTTATTTTGAATTGTCGAATTACCGGCGCCTTTAATCTCTGATAACACATTAAACTTATTGCCATTACTTGATCGTTCTACACTAAAAAAATCATTATTAGTCTCACTTGCCGTTGCCCAGTTTAATAATACTTCTTCATTTTTTAAAACGGAACTGAAAGAGAGTAATTCAACAGGTAATAAACTACAATTTAATATATCCGGGCCATTTACGGTACCTTCCGCTGCTGTCCATGCATCACACCCACATATATGAATATAAGTTGAATTCCCTCCTCCGGAAGTAAATTTTTTTAAAACTCCTCCGGTAAAAATCTTAACCGTGGAGCTGCAAGGTAAGTTGATTTTATATCCATCAATTAACTGAAGTGTCCCATAAATTTTTATATACATAGGTAGATTACAAAGAGTATAATTTTCATGAGCATCAACAGTAACTGTTACTCCTGAAGGTATACTAAGGGTGTCCCCACAAGTTGGAACCCTGGATGCGCCATCTATAATCCATGTTGTACTTAAATTCCAGATACCAGTACTTGCAATTCCATTTCCAGCATGTGCATCGTTAAAATAGCCCGACAGAAATATGAAAAATATCAGATTCAAAAATTCAACTACATAGTTTTTATTTAATCGGTTCACTTTCATCTTGTATTTTCAAAGGGAAAGAAGTACGTATAATATTAAAAAAATCAAGTAATTTCTGCTTTATTATACGTATGTGCCTAATTACTTGGTAAATCTTTAATGAATACTTGCATTAGTAGTCAAATCATTAAGGGAAAACATCAAAGAATTGGGGCTTTTTACATAGCTGAAATGAATTAAATAATTTGGACACAACAATTAAAAAAAGGTCCATTTATATTTCAGAAATATTTTACGAACGCACTTACAAAAATCGAAATATTAAAATATAAATAATTGTTAGTGTACGAATATATTTTTTATTCAATAAATTTATCAATTATAATAATATATTCTTAATAATTGCAACAAAGAACTTGGTTATTTTGTTGCAATTATAATAATATATTCTTAATAATTGATAAATTTATTTAATAAAAAATATATTCGTACACTAACAATTATTTATATTTTAATATTTCGATTTTTGTAAGTGCGTTCG
>JANLOW010000300.1:0-1574 GCA_031366785.1 Bacteroidota bacterium
AGGATGAATAGGAAGAATAATAGAAACGGCCGGGAAAACTTTTTTGTCGAGAAGTGAATCGATTTCGTATTTCATAGTCATAAAAATTAATAATTATATTTTGCATTTCTCATTATATCCTAACAAAGTTATTCATTATCTCATAAATATTTATATGATATTCGTCAAAAAATAAACTGACTAATATCATGCCTTCACTGTAATAATTTAAATAAATTTTTTTAATCAAAGGTGAATTAATAATTATTAAAAGCAGATAAAAATATTTTTATTGATATGATTAATATCATATTTCTAATAAGACAATGGTTGTATGTTTGCTTCTTGAAAAACAGAACATGTAATAATCTATATGGAAAATACATTTGTACTTGGGATTAGCCATAAAAATACGGACATCTCTACCAGAAGTGCTTTTTCGATTTCCGCCGAAAAACAAAACGAATGTTACAACCTGGCTAAAGAATTGGATTTTAAAAATTTTGTTGTGTTAAGCACATGTAATCGTACTGAAATATATGGTACAGGTTCTATTTTCCTTGCCGAGAATATTTTTACTACTGTGTGCAATCAGTCGAAAGATTTATTGGATAAGTATAAATTCGTTAAAACAACCAATGATGCTTTGTCACACATATTTAATGTTGCATCAGGTTTAGACTCCCGGATATTGGGAGATTATGAAATATTGGGACAATTCAAAAATGCATTTAAACTATCGAAAGAAAATGGCATGTTAAGTACTGAATTTGAAAGAATGGCTAATAGTTGTATTCAGGCTTCTAAAGAAATAAAAACTAAAACAGCTCTAAGTAAAGGGACTGTTTCATCCTCTTATGCTGTTATTGAGATATTGAAAGAAAAAATCGGAGAGAATTTTAAAAAATGTTTATTAATAGGCACGGGGAAATTTGGAAATAATATTTCCAAAAATATTAAACATTATTTACCAAATATAGAATTAACCCTTTCAAATAGAACGTATACCACAGCACTTGAAATAGCAACTGCTCAGAGATTTAAAATTTTACCTTTTGAAGAGCTAAATATCAGTTTTCAAAATTATGATATAATTATTTTAAGTTCTTCAACAGAAGAATATATCGTTACTTCTGATACATTAGTAAATGCTAAAACTAAATTAATACTTGATTTATCAATTCCTCTAACAGTTCACCCTGATTGTAAAAAAATTAAACAAATTGAGATTTTAGATATCAATACAATATCAGCCATATTAGATAAATCACTCGAATCGAGAAAAAAATATTTACCGGTTGCTAATGAGATTATCAATAATCATTTATCTGCTTTTATTGATTGGAAGAATTTTTACAAACAAAGAGGTCAGATTATTGATTTGAAGAATATATTGAAAGAAGTAAGTAAATCTTGTCCTTATATATCTAAACTCAATACAGAGAAAATTGATGAATTGGTAAATAAAACAATTCAGACTTTTGTAAAAAGCTTAAAACAAAACAAATTTTTTAAATTTGAAACGAGAGAAATTATAGATATTTTCATGCAAAATGCAGAGGCTAATTAGAATAGGATCGAGAGACAGTAGTTTG
>JANLOW010000445.1:0-1860 GCA_031366785.1 Bacteroidota bacterium
TGAACAATTTTTTCCGGTTCTCCCCATTGCCGGTTAGATTTTGAAAAAAATAAATCAGATTTTTTGTTTATTTTATAAAAGGATTTCCCCCATAAATTTATGGCGGAAATCCTTTTTATTACTACTCTTATCTTCATTCATCATTGTATTCGCTGGTGGATGTAAAGACGAAGATGAGCTTGGTTCATCTTTACTCCCCTCCGCAGATCAACTTTATACTTCTTTTAGCGATACTACTACTGTAAATTCTTCCACTCAATCGGAAGATTCTCTTCGTACAGATGAATTATCATATCAATTGCTCGGAAGCGACGACGATCCTGTGTTTGGTGTTAGCGTAGCATCGGTTTATACCAATGTTAATCTCGAAGGTACACCAACTTTCGGCTTTCAGCCTGTTGCAGATTCTCTAATACTTTACCTTTCATATGCAGGATATTATGGAGATACAACCGCCTCACAAACTTTAAACGTCTATAGTTTAACGGAAGATCTTCATATCGATAGTACATACTATTCATCAAAAACATTTACCAGTGATCCAAATCCTATTGGATCTCTTTCTTACAAACCTCGTCCAAAAACAAAAGTAATTTTAGGTTCTGATACTCTTTCTCCTCATTTACGGATTACTTTAAGCAAAACTTTGGCAGACAGTATTATAGCTTTAAACGGCAAAACCGAACTTTCTTCCAATGCAAATTGGCTGGCTTATTTTAAAGGACTTTATCTGGCCACTTTGCCTGTAAATTATCCCGGAGCTATATCGTATTTCAATTTTTTCAACTCTAAACTCACGCTTTATTTTCATGATTCTTCGCTAATTAGCAAAAATTATAATTTTTCTCTCACAGGTGCCCGAATTAATAATTTTACACATAATTATACTGCAACACCTGTAGGTAATCAGCTGGCTGATTCATCAATTGGTGATTCTGTTAATTACATTCAGGCAATGGCCGGAGTAAAAACAAAAATTTCATTCCCATTTCTGAAACATTTTCTTGACTCAGGCAGTATTCTATTAAACAGAGCGGAATTAAAGATTACTACGGGCGAATTAATTCTCCCTTACAATCCTCCTGCTAAAATATTTCTTGTCACTAAAAACGAAAGCGGCGAAATGGTTTTTCCGATTGATTATTTTGAATCAGCCGATTTATATGGTGGAAGTCTGAATGCAACGTCTGATGGATATACGTTTAATATTGCCCGTCACCTTCAGAGATATCTCAATGGAACAATAAGCAATGCCGATTTCTACCTTATCATTTCCGGAAGCGGCGTCGAAGCTAACAGAGTTATAATTAAAAGCGGTAGTAATTCAAATACAAAAATGAAGCTTTCTCTTTTCTATACTAAACTGTACTAATAATAAACGATCATGTGTGGAATTGTCGCTTATATCGGACATCGTGATGTGTATCCGATTCTGATCAAAGGTTTACAACGATTAGAATATCGTGGTTATGACAGTGCAGGTATTGCCATATTAAATCACGACCTGAAAGTTTATAAAAAAGCCGGCAAGGTAAGCGAGCTTATAAATTTTACCAAAGGTAAAGATGTAAGCGGACATGTTGGTATGGGTCATACGCGTTGGGCAACACATGGTGAACCAAACGATAGAAATGCTCACCCACATTATTCTCAATCCGAAAAATTAGCTGTTATACATAATGGTATTATCGAAAATTATTCTTCCATTAAAGCAGAATTAATTAAACGCGGACATACATTTAATAGTGATACTGACACAGAAGTTTTAATTCATCTGATTGAAGATATTCACGACAATGCTCACGTTTCACTCGATGAAGCTGTTCGTCTTGCTCTTGGTGAAGTAATCGGAGCTTATGC
>JANLOW010000456.1:0-3099 GCA_031366785.1 Bacteroidota bacterium
CAAAACGGCTTTTCGCATGAGTTAATAATTGGACCTTCATATATTCATAACAAAACAAAATCAGCCTGGGGGATTCATTCTGCTTTTCGTTCTGGCTTAAGCATTTTAAAAATACAATCTGAACTGGCCTTGCTTTTCTCAGAGAACTTTAAAACACCTCAATCTTTTGGAGCGAAGTTTACTTCCGGTCCATTTTCTTCTGCCTTTGCTTCTTGGCTGGAACTTGGAGGAACATATGGCAAAATCTACAAAGAGAATGAAAAAAACATTATTAAGTGGGCCGCAACCGCCAATATTTTGATTGGCCAAAATGGATATTTGTATGAAGGCCGTTCATTTGATTTCACATCCATTGATACTTCGCAATTAATTATTCATAATTATAGTGCGACATTTTCGCATACAAGGGATAAAAATAGTTTTGGATTTCGTGGTTTAGGGTTAAGCACTACAATCGGATTTAGCTATATAAAAAATCCTAACCGCGGTGCATTTGATTGTAATATGAGTAATGATAAACAAAGAAAATATAAATATCGCTTAGGGTTTTCATTATTAGATTTGGGAATGATTCATTACTTCAGCGATGCAACTGTCTATAATGTATCAAACCCGAATGACTTTATTTGGAATGGAGTTGATACACTAAATTTAAATTCCTTTCAGGCAATAGATACAAACCTCTTAAACAATATCGGTGGAAATATTCAAAATAAAAAATTTAATATCTGGCTTCCTCTTGCCATTAGTATACAATTCGATTACCAGTTGCGGCCGAATGTTTTTGCAAATGCTTCGATTGTTAACCGAATTCATTTTAAAACCAATCAAATTGCCAGAGGCAATCAACTAAATTTCTCATTACGTTATGAACGGAGAAGATATGAAGGTGCGCTGAGCTTATCTCTGTTTGAATATAAAAAACCATCTCTCGGATTAGGTTTACGATACCGCTTCCTTGTCATCGGTTCCGATCGAATTCTTCAATTACTACAACTCTCAGATGCGCCTAGCCTTGATTTTTTTATTGGTGTAAAATTTCAATTTTGCAAAAAGCCTTTCAGTAAAGGTCCCGATTGTCCGGCTTATTTAGGGCAATAATTAAACCGGGATTTTGCAAGTGAACTGTTTTTAAACATTCCAATATGATTGGAATGATTTCTCAGAGATGTTTTAATCATTGGAGTTTTCGAGAGTATATTCTACAAAATCCAGAATTAAATATAAAAGAAACTCTTTTAATATCTTTATTCAAAATATTGCTTTAACTGAAAAATTTGGGTTAAAAATATTTATAATATCGTTTTTTTTATTTAAAGAAAAGTACCGTTCTGTGATCATTAAATAATTCTGCTTTTTAATTTTAAAAAAAGATAAATAAAGGAAGTAAAAATAATTATTGGGCATTAGTGATTTGGGGTCAGAAGATAAAATGAAAGGGTAAGTAACGAATATGTAAGGGTATACCGTTTAGTTGCATTGTAGTAAGTTGCTTTTTTCACATTAGCGTAGTCTTGAAATTTTCGAAATCAAAATCTTATCACTGTGAAACATCCTCCAACTAATCTCGAAAAAATTCATTCCGTTTAATATAATTGGGAGGCATTTCGGCTTTACTCTTCACGGAATAAGAAAAAGGAATTTTCACTTTTTGTTGTAAATGAGTAGCCATATAATTAATAAATTTTCTTTTAGAGGTCGGCATTGAATGAAAAACTTCATAAAATCTACTTAACTCCTTTTTATTATTGAAATTCGGTGGGCGATAAAATTGTGTTCTCTGTGCATATAATCCCGTGCGACGAATTCCGCCATCGACAAGTATTTTTTAATTGTTTCTTTATCGATAGTGAGAATCTTAATCCAAGGAGTTATCGGATGTTCGTTGTTCTTATGAGAAACCCGTGCATTGCGACTCATAGTGAAACCGCGACGAAAATAAGAAGCTACTTTTGGTTTCATACAACCAATTAGATTCAGCAAATATATTTTCAATACTAAAAACGAACAACCGCATAAATGCGGGGAAGTTTTTTAAGGATTTAAAAAATTTCATTCATTTCAACCAAAATGCAAAATATTTCCTCTTCAAATTCTACAAATAAAAAAATCCTCTCATACAGAAAGGATTTCAATTTAAGGTCCCGAAAGTACTTTGTAAATTTTTATTCGGTGCGAATTTCCTTACAAATGCAAAAATGAAATTGATTCATCGAAACGATTTGGCTGGTAACAAAAAGCATTTACAACAATAAGTATTCTGTACTATTGCTTCACGAACTTGCCGATAGTTCCCAAATCCCCAACCAGGAAATAAATTCCGTTGGCCCATCCATCAGCCTGTATTGATAATTCATTTTTTTCTAAACCGGTTTTATTAAAAATAAGTTTACCTAAGGGGTCGAATATTTTTATAGATGAAATTTTTGTTTTTGAATAAACATTTACCTTATCGGAAACAATGGAAGGATAAATTACATACTGATCCGTTTTTGATGGTTCAGAAACAGAATTAATGATAGATGTGTTGTAACGATAAAATTCAAAATGTGAAAGATAGTCCTGATGATTCAATCTCTTACTGCCACCACCAATGTATAGCATATCATGATAGGTGAATAAATATCTTCTTAATCGGGTTTCATGAATAGGATACCCTAGATCCGACCATACATCAATCTGCGGATTGTATTCTGCAAAACCATAATAACCTGTCTGTAGTTCGTCTTCACCCTGACCTATATAACCAGCACTGGCTGTTCCGGTGGCAACATCTATATAAGCTAGCGGTGGCGATGATTTCTGTGTCCATGTATCAGCCACAGCATCGTATTCCCAAAAATCACCTATCTCACGATATGTTGTTGCATCGAATCCGGATAAAAGATATCCTTTGTTTCCTATAGAAAATATAAATTCATCATAACGATATGTTCCCGGGAAAGATGTGCGCTGTGTCCAGGAATCGAGAACTGGATTATATTCCCATAATTGTATTGCACCACCTATGTCAACCGTAAGATATCCTTTTCCATTCGCAGCGAACCCGCCAATTGGAGCACCGCCACTTGATAGAGATGCGCGTGGAGTATAAATACG
>JANLOW010000474.1:0-6896 GCA_031366785.1 Bacteroidota bacterium
GGAAAGAAAATAAAACATTTAGTACTTCTTTTAAGATTTACTTTTCTACTAATTCTACTATTCTTTTAAATGATGTTTTACTTTTATTTAAGGAAGTGGAGAAGAAAAATTTTAATCCTGATTCGGCAAAAGTTTTATTATCAAAAGCAAGAATCCAATATAAATCTATTGAGCCATTTGTTATTGCATTTTTTCCAGGCGATGCCCAAAAGATTAATAGGATTATTGTTGCAGAAATGGAAGAAGATGATGAAATTAGTGCATATGTTATTCCTCATGGTTTTCAATATGTGGAAAAATTATTATATAATGATAGTGTTGTCTTTTATAGAAAATTGATTAAGGAAGAAATAGAAGAAATTTATACCATTATCGGACGATTGAATGAATCAATTTCTTATATCGATATTCTGGAAAGAGATGTTTTTGAAGCTATGCAAATGCATTTAGTCCGCCAGTTTATGCTGGGATTACCAAACATAGAGACTGCTTTTAGCCGGAATGGTACTACTGAATCGGCTAAAACAATTTTTTTCTATAAGGATTTCTTACGACAAACTTTTTCTGAATCTGATTCTGAGAAAATTAATTTATTCAATCAACTGTATTTTGCAATTGATAAAGGTGTTGATTTCCTGAATAATACTAAATCTGGGACAGAGCCTGATTATTTTACATTTTATTCTCATTATTATATTAATATAAGCGGGTATCTGAACAAACTACGGGAACTGATTTCTAATGATGATACTTATAATTCGACGGCTATAAATTTTCAGGTTCGTTCAATTTTCGATTTAAATGTTTTTAATTCTTTTTTCTTTTTGCCGGCCAAACAAATGGCAGCACGTAAGGATGTTATTGAACTGGGGCGTAAATTATTTTTTGACCCAGCTTTATCAGCAAATAATTTAAGGGCATGTGCTTCTTGTCATCAGCCTGGTAAAGGATTTACAGACGGCCTTGCCTTAAGCCAGTCATTTGAGCCGGGAAAAAACCTTGGCCGAAATGCTCCAACTATTATAAATTCTGTTTTACAAAGGAAACTTTTTCATGATGGAAGAGCTTTTACATATGAAGATCAAGCCGGTCAGGTGATGAGTAATCCTCTTGAAATGCATAATGATTTTAGTCAGGTAGCTATCAAATTAAAAGAATCGCCGGAGTATGTGAAGTTGTTCAGAAATGCTTTTTTATTAAGCAAGGATACTTTAATTAGTAGTCATTCTGTCTTAACTGCAATTGCTGAATATGAACGTTCATTAATAGGAATGAATTCAAAATTTGATAAAGCAATTAGTGGAAGGGGAAATAAATTAAATGAAGATGAGAAAAATGGATTCAATTTATTTATGGGAAAAGGAAATTGTGCTTCTTGTCATTTTATTCCTCTCTTTAATGGAGTTATGCCACCGGAATATGTGGAGACGGAATGGGAAATTCTTGGTGTTCCTTCTCATGAAATCAAATCGAAACGCGAACTTGATGCTGATATTGGTAGGGCAGGAGTAATTAATGTGGATATCTTCAGGCACGCTTTCAAATCGCCCAGTTTACGAAACATCGAATTAACTGGACCATACATGCACAATGGCGTTTTTAAAACATTGGAAGAGATTATTGAATTTTATAATAACGGTGGAGGAACCGGGCTCGGTTATGAAGTACCTTTTCAGACATTGGCTCCTGATTCTTTACATTTGTCATTAATTGAAAAATTTCAATTGATCTCATTTTTGAAAACACTTACAGATACTGTTGGTTTAACATTAAAACCTACTTCATTACCTGAGTTTCCTGATAATCCAAAATTGAATCTACGACCTATTGGCGGCGATTATTAATAAATATAATTAATTCAATAACATATTTTCATGAACTTTTCAATTGAGAAATCTATTTCTGTTCTGGAAAAAACTCCCGCTGTACTACATGATTTACTTTTTGATCTTCCTGAAGAATGGGTAATGTTTAACGAAGGAGGTGAAACCTGGTCGCCTTATGATATTATCGGACACCTGGTACATGGTGAGAGTACAGATTGGATAAAACGTCTTGAAATTATTTTATCTGATAATGATGAAAAAAATTTCACTCCATTTGATCGATTTGCTCAATTCAATGAAAGCAAAGGAAAGGAAAAAACTACTTAATGAGTTTAAAATTCTTCGGACAAAAAATATTGAAATATTAAAGTCGAAAAATATTATGGAAGTACATTATGAACGAATTGGTGTTCACCCTGTTTTTGGGAATGTAACTTTAAGAAATTTAGTTGCTACATGGGTAGTCCATGATCTGGATCATTTAGCACAGTTGTCGCGGGTAATGGCTCATCAATACAGGAGTGAAGTAGGGCCATGGATAGAAAATTTAAGAATATTAAAATAGAAATTATTATTGAAATAATTCTGGTTTAATTTATAAATAACTTTAATGTCCTTGTTTGGTTTAAATTTTCAATATTAATAAAATAAATTCCTGCAGGAAAATTATCCTGATTTAATGGCACAACATTTAATCCGCTTTTAAGTTGAATCTTTTTGTTGTAAATAATTTTTCCTAAGACATCTGTCAATTTTATAGAAACTGTTTTTGGTAATTGTGATCGTGAATCAAGGTAAAGAAAACCGGGATAATATTTTATAGATAAACTTTCGGTTTCATTAGGCAGATTATGGGCCGATGCAATAACCTGAAGGAGACTTGCCAATGCCTGACAACCGTTCGAATCCGTAACTAATACACTGTAATTACCACTTGCAGTAGCTAAATAGAAGTAATTGTTTCCACTGTTAACCAAAATGTTTTCCAAGTACCAGTCATAATTGGAAAACCCGGGAATTGAAAATATGGTATCACCATTTTGCCTTAACGGCGAGAATTGTATTTCGGGATAAACGGTCAGATAATTCGCAAGCCTGAAAGTATCGGTATCGAATTGATTTGTAGCTATAAGTGTTACATCATATGTTCCTTGATTTGAATAGCAGATACTGGGAGGATTTGCAGTAGTATCTGTAGAAGGATGTCCTCCTGGAAAAAGCCATTTGAATGAAGTTGCATTTTGAGAACGGTTTGTGAAATCAATACACGAATTCTGACATATAGTTTCAGATGATGAAGTATAATTTGCTTTGGCCTTCATTGGCGTAATACAAAATTTAGCCAACCAGAAATCATCACCAGAATTTCTTTGTTCGGAAACATAGCCACCATCAGTAATAATATTTGAAAGAAAAACATAACAACCATCTTTTTCCTGAAATCCATAACAAAATTCAGTGTGTGTCGGATTGTGTAATGTTTTATCCCATAATTTATTTCCAAGAGTATCTATTGTAAATATCCATGGCTGCTCGGCATTTAATACATTGTTTTCGCTTTTGTCTCCGGTCATAAAAGAATATGAGGCTCCGCTAATAAGTATTCCTTCATTTGTAATAGAAACATTATTTATTTCATCTTCATTACGATCTCCGCCATAAACACGGTCCCATAACTTATTACCGGAACTATCTGTGCAAACAACCCAAAAATCGGTGTAGCCTAAATTACCATAGTTGTCTTTTGTTTTTTCACAACCAGAACCGGGAAAACTCATGCCACATAAGATCATTTTGTCGCCTGGCAGAAAGGTCATGCAACTGTAATTGTCTTTTGAAGTTCCACCGTAACTTTTGTCCCATAATTTAATTCCATTCTGATTTATTTTTACTATCCAGAAGTCGTAAGAATTATTACATGGTGATTGAGTTTTACCTATACCGGAAGGAGAATTTGAATATCCTGCCATGATAATATTATTATCGGAAGTTAGGGAAAGCGAAATTAAACGGTCATCGTATAATCCTCCGTAGTTATAGTCCCATAACTTATTTCCTAAAGGATCAATTTTAATTAGCCAGAAGTCATTATCTCCAAATGAATAATTTGACATATCGCCAGTCCCGTCAGATATTGAATAACCACCTAAAAGAAATGATCCATCCGGTAATTGCAAAAGTGAATTAAGTCTGTCTTTTTTATCACCACCAAAAGTTTTGTCCCATTTAATATTCCCTTTTTTATCTACACGAACAATCCAGTAATCATCGGTTGGATCAAGAGGAGAAACATTGTCTTGAGACTTATCACCGCTATTCCCCGAAGAAGAATAGCCACCCATGAGATATCCAGAATCGGGGAGTAAAATTGTACAAGTTAGGTTATCTGTTTCAGCACCTCCGAATGTTTTATCCCATTGTTTATTTCCTAAGCTGTCGGTTTTAATAATCCAATAATCAAGACCGTTTCTTCCTGCTTCACTTTTATCAAAGCTTACCGGGGATAAAGAATTTCCACACATAAGATAACCACCATCCATTGTTTTAAGTAATGTTGCGGGAAATTCAAAAGCATTTCCACCATAACGATGGTCCCATGACTTTGAAGTTGTCAATTGTGGCTTGACAATTACAGTAATATGTAAAAGAAAAAATACCAGAAATATTTTTTTCATTGAACCGGCAATAAATTATTTAGATTTCTTAGTTTTTTTATTAAGTTGAATGATTTTCTAAAGTAATAAGTTGACAAGGTTTTCAAGCTTAATATTGGTCTATGATCGACTAAACTTGGTAAGGATTTGATTGAAAAGGATTAATTCGAAAAATTTCAAACGTTGTTTTATTGGATTATAGTTATATTAATAATTTTCATCACATATTTTTTGCTAAAAACGAAAAATGTTTTGTTTAAAAATTCGAATTTGTTAATATGAAGTTTAGATGCAGTGATAGAAAAGGATTAAATTAATAAAGTAGAAAAATATTTTTTCCTTATAAATTTACCCCCGTTTTTTCAAAAAAACACATTAATTAATTATTAAATATTGAAATGTTATAAACATATTTAAATACATTTTGGCGCTTTTTCCCAATATTTTACTTTTATTAAATTAATTTATTAGCCGTTGTTTAATTATACTTGTTAAATTGAATAACAATTTTGATCTTTACGTCATATCTCATAAACTCAATGTTAAATAGGGTTTCATTAAAGATATTAAAATAAATTTGTACTGAATTTTTTAAAGTGGACGACAAATTAACATTTGATAATTAGATTAATGGCATCAAATAATAGTTGGAATATTACAAATTTACTTATGATTGTCTGTGAAAATTTATCAAATATAGTTGTCTTAGTATAATGCATGATATAGCATAACATTTATTTTGTTGTGCTTTTTTTATGATTATATATAAATTAAAATAATTCATTCTTAAAAAAAATAAATACTAACTAATAATTAAACTATGATTAAAATGAAAACAAATCTAACTAAACACAAGAGTATTCTCTTATGTGTGATGTTTTTAATGCTGTTTGTAGGCAAGTCTTTTTCTCAAGGAGCTAATGACTACAATACATGTGTCAGAAACTTACATCAAAATTCGACCAGTGAAATGGAATTCGATTTATTTCTCGAATGGACTGGTACAAACACGGCTACTTTAGTTGCTTTTCAAGGTGGTATGACTTGGAATTATCTCGGTTTAGCCAATGCTGGGGTTATTACAGGTGCTTTTGTACCGGGATCAGCTGACGTACGTTTACCGGCAAGTCAGCTAAATCCAAATTGGTCGATTAATTCTACTTCCAAAGAGATTCGTTTCTTGGCAGCGACTCAAACACCTTCATCAGGTGCAACTAGAGTTCCAGGCCCTCCGGGTTTAAAATTAGGAACATTCAGAATAACTAATACAGTTCCTTTTACAGCTAATGCTACTCCAAATTTTACATGGAGGTATGCAACAGGAACGAATGCTACGCAAACTAAAGAGTCGTTTTATTTAAATGGCGCAACTACAGGTACAGGATTTGTGGATGTTTCTCCATTTCCTAACCATTGCACAATTGCTAATCCAAAAATTAACCAGACATGTCCTACTGCCTCTGTTGGTGGTCCATATTCAAATACAAGTTGTGGAAATTTACAATTAAATGGTTCAATTACGGATGCTACAGTAGGAACCTGGACGAATGGTGGTGGAGACGGAACATTTGACCCGAATGCTACTACATTAAATGCAACATATCATCCAGGTGCAAATGATTTACTCAATGGCGTAACATTAACCCTTACCACCAATGCTCCTGGTTTTGGATGTTCACCGGCACAAGCGAATACCGGATTAATAACATTTACTTCAACAAATGATAACAATCCATGTACAACCGATGGTTGTAGTACAGCAGGAGTTGTAATACATGGTAATGTTGTAACTGATGATAATAATTCTTGTACAACGGATGGTTGCGTAAGTAACACTGGAGTATTCCATAATCCTATTAATGGTATAAATGATTTCAATTCTTGTACAGTGGATGCTTGTGATGGTACTGGTGCAGCCCCTGTTATTACGCATACGAATGTTAACGTAGATGATAATAATTCATGTACAACAGATGCTTGTGATGGTTCTGTTGCAACTCCAGTTATTACGCACACTCTACTTGCAGTTATTAATGATGGAAATTCTTGTACTGTGGATGCTTGCGATGGTACTGGTGCAGCGCCAGTTATTACGCATACGAATGTTAACGTAGATGATAATAATTCATGTACAACAGATGCTTGTGATGGAACAGGTGCAAATCCTGTAATTACGCATACTTCTGTTGCTATTGATGATTTCAATTCTTGTACAGTAGATGCTTGTGATGGTTCTGGTGCAACTCCGGTAATTTCTCATACTCCACTTGCAGCAATAAATGATGGAACATCTTGTACAGTGGATGCTTGTGATGGAACAGGCGCAACTCCTGTAATTACGCATACTCCTGTTGCTATTGATGATTTCAATTCTTGTACAGTGGATGCTTGTGATGGTTCTGGTGCAACTCCGGTA
>JANLOW010000512.1:0-2107 GCA_031366785.1 Bacteroidota bacterium
CTATAATAAAAATGAAAAACTTTTTATTCTTCTGCATGACTCCGGTAACTCGGTATCCACTACAAACCTCACTTCTTAATATCCCTTCAGGAGAGTTCGGATTGTTCTAGTCTCCGCATGAGCGACTAACAATAAAAATAGCTACACAATTTTTTGTAAAAAATTTCATAGTTCATGGAGATTATTAATGTTGAATTATAAATAATTTATTATTTTGAATATGTTTTTTGGAAATAATTTTAAGTATGTAAATATCATTTAGAAGTTTGCTTACATCTTCTGATAAATTAAAATTAATTTTTACTTTTCTTAAAACTTTACTATTAACATCTTCTAAAATCATCTCAGCTTCTTCATTAATATTAATGTTTAATTTGTTATTGGCCGGATTGAGATATATACTTAAAAATTTTATTTCTGGAATTTAAGATTTATTATTAAGAAGGCTAACAATATTCAAATCGAGCAGCCAGAAATCTATTCCGCCATGATTGCTGTTTACATCTCCGTTATTAGATATCCTCCGCCAAGACTTTTTTCCCATTGTAAAATTCCTTTCTTTGAACCAGTGTTTTTGCTATTCGCGGCTTAGTCACGCGTGAATCTAAGGATTGTACTAAAATGATTCTTTTTTACTCACGCTTAAGACTAAGCCGAGCCTGCATTCCGTCGCACACAGTACATCAATTTTAATTGTGTATAAAATTAGCTTTATTCCGATTGAAAACATTTTCCTGAATAGCGATTGACGTACTATGTGCGCCGGAATCCCCCTTCACATATGGCCGGCGCTCAAAGATTACGGCGAGCAGGGAGAATGTAAAGGAGCTTTGTTTTCATAATATTAAAATTAAAAAGTTTATTTTTTTAAAAATTTACTTACAAAATAATTTGTTTTATCAGCAGACTCAACTTTCAAAAAATATATCCCGGAGGCAAGCCAATTTAATGGTAATTGAAGGTCACTCAATTTTTCAGACACTTTTTTCAGAAAAATAATTTCACCCAATTGATTTGATATTGAAATTAATAATTGATCAGTTTCTAAATAGTTTTGATCAAAATGAAAAATTAACAAATCGGTTACAAGATTATTACAGGAAATAGTTGATTCTTTGATGTATGGATTATTAATTAATAATGGTATATCGCAAGTCCAAGAAAATGCTCCGGTAGAGTAAATTGGAATATTGTTATATTTTAAACATACTAAACCGACAAGATCCTCTTGATAAGAGTTTCCGAACAGACTAAAAGATGAGCCTATTCCTTCAATGTAATCTAAATAACAATTGAATATCCATTTTTTATGAAAAGTACTTCCAATTAATACAGAATCTATTTCTGTAACTATTAATTCTAAAGTATCGCAAATGTAGGAGTTTGAGAGCAATGAACTTTTTAAAGTATCTCCAACATTCAGTGTAAAATCATAAAGCAAAGAATCGTTATTAAAACTTGGCCTAATAATATATACTTTTCTTAATATTGTATCCTGCCTAATTGCACCAATGTATCCATTACTTGGATAAATAGAACAGCAATTCTGTGATCCAAAATGGTGGATGTATAATTTAGTATTTGAAATGAAAAGCTTCTTATACAATTTGCCTAAAATTATTGTATCCCCATGAATTGTATAATCATAAAGTAAATCTTCCGAGCATACAAAAGCTTCTCCACAACCATAATACATTCGCCAGCTTGCGCTATCAACTAAAGGAAAAATATTATACTGTTGAGCCCTTACTTCAGACTTAAAATAAATAAATATAAATAAAAAAATCCCTAAAAATAATTTCATTTAGTTCAATTTAAAATGTTTCTAAAATCTACGCTGAACTAATACATTGCTTAAAACACTACAAATTAAACAAAAATAAATCGGAAATTCCAATACTATTCATTACAATTCCACTATTTGGAGAAAATAGGTTGTAAAATTCATACTTTTTTTACTTAAAAACTATAATAAAAATGAAAAACTTTTTATTCTTCTGCATGACTCCGGTAACTCGGTATCCACTACAAACCTCACTTCTTAATATCCCTTCAGGAGAGTTCGGATTGTTCTAGTCTCCGCATGAGCGACTAACAATAAAAATAG
>JANLOW010000230.1:0-25521 GCA_031366785.1 Bacteroidota bacterium
GAAGTTTTACCAACTCCCGGAGGACCCACCAAACACATAATGGGAGACTTCATATCTTTTTTTAATTTGATAACAGCAAGGTATTCAAGAATACGGTTCTTTACTTTATCCAAACCATAATGATCGCGATTAAGAACTTGCTCAGCATGTTTTAAATCAAAATTATCATTCGTGTAATCGTTCCATGGAAGTTCCAAAAGCAATTCAAGATAGTTCATGGTTACAGAATATTCCGCTGCAGCAGGATTAATACGACCTAAACGATCCATCTCTTTATTAAACACAGCTGCAACATCATCATTCCATTTTTTTGTTTTTGCGCGCTCACGCATTTCAGCCAACTCTTTGTCGGGAGTGTTGCCACCTAATTCTTCCTGAATGGTGCGTAGCTGTTGATTCAAAAAATATTCGCGTTGTTGTTTGTCAATATCTGTTTTTACTTTGCTCTGAATCTGATTTTTTAATTCGAGCATTTGCAATTCTTTATCAAGATATTCAAGCACCCGCGTTGCTCTTTCTTTATGATCGATGATTTCAAGAAGTTGTTGCTTCTTGGGAACATCAAGATTCATATTAGAACAAATGAAATTAATTAAAAATGTATGGCTCTCAATATTTCGAATAGCAAAAGCAGCATCGGATGGAATGTTCGGTGAATGCTGAATGATCTGAAGAGCAAGATCTTTTAGAGAAGCAACAAGTGCAACAAATTCTTTGTCTGTTATATTAGCAGCAAGTTCCGGAAACGGCTTAACCCTGCAACGAATATACGGTTCTGTTTCCAAGCATTCTTCAAGTCTAAAACGACGCTTTCCCTGTATAATGATGGTTGTATTTCCATCCGGCATCCGTAGCAATTTAAGGACCTGTGCAACAGTACCAACTTTGTTTAAGTCTTCAAATATAGGATCTTCGATACTTACATCTTTCTGAGAAACTACACCTATTATTTTATCCCCTTTATTGGCATCTTTAATAAGATTTATTGATTTATCCCTTCCCACCGTAATTGGAATTACAACACCGGGAAAAAGAACAGTATTTCGAAGAGGAAGAATTGATAATACAGCAGGAACATCCTGCTGATTCATCTGATCCTCGTCTTCCTGCGAAAGCAGAGGAATAAATTCTGTATCATCATCGATTATATTTGCTAAATCGAATGAATTCGGACTTTTTGGATAGTTTGAAGACATATGTGTACGAAGATAGTGAACGTCTGTATGACGTAAAAATAATTTTTCGGTTAAAAACGAATTCCGTGCCATCAGAGGTGGGACTGACAAAATAGTAATGGGTATCAGGTATCGAGTATCGAGTAATAGTGTGAGCTTTCTGAATTAAAAAAATTCTTAACCATTTAGTTTTTAATTCTCTGCTGATTTCTCAAAACATGGCAATACCAAATTACCCAATATAAGATACTCGATATTAGATACCCGATACTCGATACTTAAAATAAACAAGTACTTCATTAACAGTCTCTAAGAAAAACACTTGCTGTTCAAACATTTTTAAATTCCTAAATTTTCAAATTGTCTAATTGAATTGAATCTCCTACGTTTGCACCAATAAATTATGGAATCAACTCCACTTTCGAAGCGTGTAATTTCGCTGGCAGAAAGCCAAACAATTGGCATGTCAAAACTTAGTCGCGAACTTACATCGCAAGGTATTGACATTGTAAACCTTAGTCTGGGCGAACCCGATTTTGTCACTCCTCTTCATATTCGGGAAGCTGCCAAAAAAGCTATTGACGACGGATTTACCTTTTACCCGCCTATTGCCGGCTTTGCAGAATTAAGAAAAGCTATTTCTGAAAAATTTAAGCGGGAAAACAATCTTGATTTTCCGCCTCAGCAGGTAATTATTTCTACAGGCGCTAAGCAAAGCATAGCCAATGTAGTATTAAGTATTATCGATCCCGGTGATGAAGTTATAATTCCATTGCCATATTGGGTGAGTTATATAGAAATTGTTAAACTCGCTGAAGGTAAAACCGTGGCCGTTAACACAAATATAGAATCCGATTTCAAAATCACTCCGGCACAATTAGAAGCTGCCATTACTCCGTCAACAAAACTGTTTATTTTTTCATCGCCTTGCAATCCAACCGGTACTGTTTATACCAAAGAAGAACTTCAGGGTTTGGCGGAAGTTTTTAAAAGACATCCTAAGATTTTTATTCTTTCAGATGAAATATATGAACACATTAATTTTATGGGTAAACACGAAAGTATTGCTCAATTTGATTATTTAAAAAACAGGATGATCGTTGTAAACGGAGTTTCAAAAAGTTTTGCAATGACTGGTTGGAGAATCGGTTATATAGGTGCTCCTAAAATAATTGCCGATGCTTGTGAAAAAATACAAGGACAATTTACATCTGGAGCCAGTTCCATTTCACAAAAAGCTGCAGAAGCCGCATTGAATTTGGATTTGCAGCCGACATTAGAAATGAAATCCGCTTTCCGGAGAAGACGCGATCTTGTTTTGAGTCTCATGAAAACAATTCCTCACTTAAAAGTAAATAAACCGGAAGGAGCCTTTTATGTTTTTCCCGATGTCAGCGCTTACTATTCAAAATCATTTGAAGGAAAAAAAATTAATAATTCAACCGACCTTTGTATGTATTTACTTCATCATGGTAATGTGAGTCTCGTTCCGGGTGATGCCTTTGGGGATAAAAATTGTCTGCGATTTTCTTATGCAGCCTCCGATGAAAAACTTATTGAAGCAATTAAAAGAATTAAATCATCGTTGTTGTTATTAAAAAGTGAAGATTGAAGATTATAATCATCTACATAGTTCTTTTTATTGAATATCATTTCAAATAAAAAATGTCAAAAACCAAAACAATTATAGAACTCTTCACCTCTTTCAATAAGCTGAATGTGCTTATTATTGGAGATGTAATGATTGATAATTATTTATGGGGAAAAGTGGATCGTATTTCTCCGGAAGCACCTGTTCCAATTGTTTCTGTTCAGAAAAAAGAATCCCGTCTCGGCGGTGCAGCAAATGTCGCCATCAATGTGCAGTCACTTGGGGCAAATCCCATACTTTGTGCAGTGATTGGAGGCGATGCCAATGGAAGAGCTTTTCTTGATCTGCTTCAGCAAATGAATATGAGTTCCGAAGGACTTTTCCAAAGTAATGACCGTCCAACGACTGTTAAAACAAGGGTTATCGGTAACAATCACCAAATGCTGCGCGTGGATGAAGAAAAAGAAGAGGATATAAATGCTTCAGAAAAAAAACAGCTGATCAACAGAGTTACTGCAATCATTAACCGTAAAAAAATAGATGTTATCATTTTTGAAGATTACGATAAAGGACTAATCAGCAAATCGCTGATTGATCAGGTTATCAAACTTGCCAGACAAAAAAATATTCCGGTTGCAGCAGATCCTAAAAAAAGAAATTTCAATCTGTATCGTCACATTGATCTTTTCAAACCTAATCTGAAAGAATTAAGAGATGGAATGAAAATCGATCTGGAAAAAAATAATATCGATGAATTAAAATCGGCGGTAAAAAAACTATCTGTAGAACACGATATTAAAAACACATTAGTGACGCTTTCAGATTTGGGAGTATTGATCTCTAATGATTCCGTTGAAAAAATTATTCCTGCACATTTTAGAAATATTACTGATGTTTCAGGTGCCGGAGATACAGTAATTAGTGTAGCCGCTCTTTGTCTTGCATCGGGTGCAGATGCTGTAACGATGGCTTCGCTTGCTAATCTGGCCGGCGGACTGGTTTGCGAAAAAGTCGGAGTAGTGCCTGTTGAGAAAAAATTGTTCCTGGAAGAAGCTAAGCGATTGAAATTAAAATGAGCACCGAAAACATTACACCTTATAAAAATTCGTCGCAGGATAAAAAACGTCAGATTGCCAGCATGTTTAACAACATTGCAGGGCGATATGATTTCTTAAATCATTTTCTTTCACTGGGTATCGACAGATATTGGAGAAGAAAAGCAATTGCTCAATTAAGAAAAAAAAAACCTCAACTAATTTTAGATATTGCAACAGGAACAGCTGATTTGGCTATTGAAGCCATGAAATTACATCCGGCTAAAATTTTCGGCGTTGATATTTCTGTAGACATGCTGGAATTGGGCAGGAAAAAAATAAAAAAGAAAAATCTCGACGATAAAATTGAATTATTGGAAGGTGATTCCGAACAACTTATTTTTGAAGACAATAAATTCGATGCCGTTACCGTTGCTTTTGGAGTGCGCAACTTTCAAGACCTGAATAAAGGATTAAAAGAGATTTACCGTGTTCTTAAACCGGATGGTAAAGTTGTAATACTTGAATTCTCCCAGCCCACCAATCCTGTGATGAAAAATTTATATAACTTTTACTCTGCTCATATAACGCCCAGGATTGGTCAAATTATATCTAAAGATGATTCGGCATATTCTTACCTGAATGAATCTGTAAAAGTATTTCCTTATGGAAATCAATTTTGCAGTATATTAAAAGAAACCGGTTTCAAAGATATTCACTTTAAAGCGTTGACATTCGGTATAGCAACGATTTATACAGCCGGAAAATAGTTTGTATTTTTAACGTAGTTGAATCGACCGGTTAAATAGAACTATAATTATTAATTAAGCCCTGAAACCGGCTGAAAAAATTAAAAAGCCATTGTCTGATACGATGAAAAAAATAAAGCTTCTTACGTATTTATTATTTCTTTTTGCATTTTTCCCTACTGTGGTAAATGCTCAGATGAATAGCGAACCTCAGAATTTACCGAAGTATGATCAACAGCCTATCCATTTTGGTTTTACTCTTGGAATCAATTCATCAAAATTTGTCATCGACCGTGTCGGAGATTTGAAAATCCGTGATACTATTTATAGTGTAGAATCAGAACCTGTATCCGGACTCAATCTTGGCATTCTTAGTAATCTGAGAATAGGAAATAATTTAGATTTACGATTTATCCCAACACTATCTTTTTGTCAAAGAAATCTTAATTATCATTTTATATATAATGATTCAACAAGTGCTTTTACAACGAAAACAATAGAATCGACCTACCTTGAATTCCCATTTGATTTAAAATTTAAATCCAGCAGAATTAATAATTACAGAATTTATGTTATCGCCGGTTGGAAATATCAGATTGATATGGTATCGCAAGCGAAAGTCAAGAAAACCGACAAGGATATTCTTAAGTTGAAAAGAAATGATTACGGTTATGAAATTGGTCTGGGCTTTGATTTTTATCTCACCTATTTTAAATTTTCACCGGAAATTAAAATGTATAACGGACTCACCAATCTGATCGTCAATGAAAATACACCTTTTTCAAGTCCAATCAATGCTCTGTATGCGAAGACGTTTGTGGTGTCTTTATTTTTTGAATAGCAATTATTAAACGTTGCGAATCGTTGCGCATCTTCGCGTGCATTGCGTTTTATTTAACTACCGTTGGAATTTTAACGCAATGCACGCCGAGTAGGCAAAGGGGAGTTTAATTACGTGTACTTCCATTTAATCCCTTCCTTGAATTTAATCAAGTTGTTTAATTGTTGTTCACTTAGAATTACCAATGTCCTTCGCTCCTTATTGTTTCCAATACCTCATCACTACTATGACATTGTCCGACTTCCTATAGCATACTCCTGGAGCGTTTCTGTGAGTCCTCTTCCGATTCTTTTTGAAAGCTCTTTTCTGTTTCGCTTGGATAATGTTTCCCTACAGGATCTCCCAAGTTCCTTGATTAAGCCCGGTAAATAATCATGTCCCCTGTATAACGGTCGGCACGTAACCAATAATCAGGTAATCGTTACATTCTTTTCATCTCCCTTAGCATAGAGTGATTTTGCCAGACGTCTTAGCGGTTTCGTTACTTCATCGGTGGATTCACTTTCGTTCATCTTTATTTACTTTACGTGCGTTATTGTTAACGCTTTTCTCTACACGTTCACCACCTTTGCTTTACAGCATTAGCAGTGTAGAGTCGTTTGACAGCTCCTCCTGAATGGTGCTGTCGATGGGTCAGGTACTAATTGTTTCGTACTTCGATCATCTTAATCAAAGCATGTCAATGAACTACTATTCATTTACTTCATGGCACAAGCTACGATTCGCAAAGAAAAAATTATAGTCCAGCAAAATAATCATAGCCTTTTAGTGACCAATAATCCGGGGGTTTAGAATCAGAAAAGAAAATAGTGCCTATGCGTTTAATATGTTTGATGCCATATTTTACAGGAATAATTAATCGTAAAGGTGCCCCTTGATTTTCCGGCAAAGGTTGTCCATTCATTTCATAACACAGTATTGTTTGAGGATGCATCATACTTGGCATGTCTATGCCCACATAATATTCACCATCAGGAGTAATTAGTCCGCAATAATCGGCAAGTTTTTCAGCACTACTTTTTGTATCGGGAATTGAATTATCTCTTGTCCCGATACTATACTTCTTTGCAAAATCTGAAAATCGTACTCCACCCCACCATGTAATCTGACTCCATCCCTCTATACATTTAAAATTAAAAACTACTTCTGTTTTGGGAAGCTTTCTGATTTCATCAATGGTAACTACAATTGTATCCGATGGCAATGGCGCTAAGTTTGAAAACCGAACGACTTTTAATCTCCACAAGGTCGAATCAAGTGGTGATTTTAAACCATACTTTCCATTTACACGAACTCTTCCTGCTGCAATATTTTTTGGAAACTCTTTGGCGAGTGAAGGATTATCATAACCTCTGGCAAAGATTTTTGAATTTACATCCAATACTTTTCGCAATGGCGCATACGCATTATCTTTTCTCGGCTGTGTAATCGTCCACCGGTAAATTCCAAATGCTCCAAGTATCAATAAAAGGAAAATAGAAAAAGAACGGATGGATTTTCTCCGAACCATTTTTTTAAATTCCTCTTCGGGTGTACGTATTTTATCTTCCATTTTCTTTTTCAGATACTGATTCATCGTCTTTTACCTCCCAACCCGTTACAACAGATCGAAAATTATTCCACCCTGCGAGTATTACCTGTAGAATGTGAATTACGAAAAATAATAAAAATCCGATCGTCAGCAAAAAATGCTGAAAACGTGCAGCTTCATATCCACCGAGCAAAGTAGTTAAATATGAAAATTCTACCGGTTTATAAATAACAAGTCCCGTTAGCAAAGACCCGAGGCCCATAAAAACAATGGCTGTATAAGCCAGGCGTTGTGCAGCATTGTATTTACCCTGATCCGGTTTTTTCTTTCGTATGTGTAAGTCATGCAACAATACAAACCATGCATCTTTAAATGACGATACTTTGGGAATCATTTCACGCCACTCACCAGAAAAAATAAGGAAAATAAAATATATCAATCCATTAAAAAAGAAAAACCACATAAATACAAAATGCCATGACATACCTTCGGCGAGACGGTAAGGAATGTTTAATGCTTTATAAACGGAGGGTGGATAAAATTTAAAAAGCTCATGATTGGCAACTGTAATTTTATAAACTCCATTGGCCCAATAAATAAGAGTACCGCTCCATATCATAATAAATATGACAGGAAAATTTATCCAGTGAAAAATACGAACAGGCAGAGAGTGTTTATCGAGCAGTTTTTTCATTCGCTATTTGAATTAAGCGAATGTATGAAATAGTATTGGGATTTGTAATTTGAAACAAGAAAATAGAAATAATTTTACTCTTTAACTAAATACTACACAACTAATAAATAGCTAAAAACATTAACGACTACTTTTTCTATATCAAACTTCCAATTGATATATTCTGCAAATTAAAAATCTATGAAAAAATAAAAGCCTGCACAGACTTTTCTGGGCAGGCTTTTATAAGTTTTTCTTAAATCACTAATTATTCATTTCATTTTCCGAATGGCGGTAAAGCTCTTCGATTTTCAATGAAAGTTCTCTTACCAAAGAGAGTTCGTTAGACGACAAATTGCTGTAGTCTCCTGAAGTCTTTTTAACGTCCATTTTACTGAATGGATAATTAACCGGCTGCGATAATAAATGTGAAAGCAAGCCGTCGTAATACCTTTGTCTTTCCAAGGGTCGTAGTTTTTGAATGAGTGCACGTATGCTTTTTACGTGCCGCTCGATTTCGAATTCGAGATGGGAACGGTCTTCAGTGGGTTCAACCACCTTCATGACCGGCGCTCTTTTTTCGTTTGATTGGGTTGTGTTTTTTTCTTTGCGCATTTCATGTTTTATTTATATAAACAATAATACAGCGCGCACGTTCATCTATTTATTAACCTGTTCATATATCTTACACTATCATTGTAGCTGCAATAAGTCCGGGTTCTCTGTATTTCTTGACTTTCGGCCATAAAAATTTAAACTGAGCCCCATTTCCCGGTACAGATTCCACCCAAATCTTACCACCTTGGTCTTCTATTATTTTCTTTACAATGGCTAAACCAACGCCTGTACTTTCTACAGAATCGCGTCTGTTAAGGGTTTGAAAAATCACAAATATCCTCTCATGGTATTGTTTTTCTATGCCGGGACCATTATCTTTTACTGAAAATATCCATCCATCCGAAGTCTCTTCCGAAAATATATCTATTTGCTTTTCTTCTTTATCATTATATTTTATTCCGTTTTCAATAAGATTACTGAATACCTGAGAAAGGCGGATTTTATCTGATACCATTACAGGCAAGTCCGGCGAAATATTTAATTTCAGATTATCAGGCATACCAATAAAATCAACAGTATCTTCTACCAATGCTTTAACATCAAATCGAATTTCATCACTTTGAACTCTATCTGCTTTGGAATAATCAAGGATAGCATTAATTAGATCTTCCATCCTCTTTACTCGTTGTTTAATAAGTTCGAAATTTGCTTTAACCTCACCTTTCATTGTATCGCCGGCATCTTCTTCAATCCAACCGGTAAGGTTACCAATAGCTCTTAACGGAGCTTTGAGGTCGTGAGAAACGATGGAAGCAAATTTATCGAGTTCTTTGTTTGTCTTTTCTAATGAAGCCGTATACTCCTGCAATCTCCTGTTACTGATCTCCAATTGATTTCTTTGCAGCGTAATACGTTCGATGATCACATTCTTTCCGCTGTTCAGATAACTTGATTGAGCAGCAACAAGGAAAAGTGCGAATATAAATGTAGTAAGCGCATCCTGATTAATTATATGCTGATCATTCTTTAGCAATGCATAGCTGGTAATCGTAGTATACTCCGATAAAAAATACAAAAGTATTACTCCGCCAATGGCTAAAAATGTAAACCATTTTCCGGATCGCGGTCCAAGCAACATAAATGCTGTCATGATTTCAACACACATATATATTGTTCCGGTATTTACTACACCACCCGAACTGTATGCTTGCAAATGAATTACTAAGAAACCGGCTATAAGTGTTATCGCATATGATGTTGGGAGTTTTTCAATTTTATTTACCGTCAGGAAATTTATCAGCACAACGAATGAAAGTATTACCATTACTATAGATAATAAACTGGTCCGTTCGAAACTTGTTGAAATTTGAATGGCTATTCCAAGACAAACGATAAAACTTGTATACGAGAAAATACGGAAAAGCGCGAATCTCTGTCGCGACAATAAATCGTCTGCCGGAATTCTATCGTATATTTCACGACGTGACAATTTCCTGAATAATGCTATCATTTTATTTAGTTAGTTACCTTAATACCAATAAAACGGGAAATCTATCCTTAAGATACCGAACTGTAAGATTCTGATATAAATTACAAAAAGTGTTCTTGGTTTATTTTGTAAAACCGATTTGGTTGATATAAATCTGCAATTAACTGCATTAAACAATGAATTTGAATTTGGAAAAATCATAACATTTCATTAATCTCAAAAAAAAATCATTTTGATTTTCGAACTAAAATCAAAAACAAAGTCTAAAAGGGAATATTATTTAGTAACAACTAATCTTATTATTCGTATCAAATACTATAATAGATCTAAATGGATAAGCTGGTAAATATTCTTCTTGTAGATGACGATGAAGTTGATTGTATGAATGTTCAGCGGGCATTTAAGAAAAGCAATATCTCAAATCCTCTTTTTATTGCTCACAATGGAGTTGAAGGTCTGGATATGCTAAGAGGAAATAATGGCATTGAACGAATTGATCCTCTTCCCAGAATCATCCTACTCGATATCAATATGCCAAAAATGAATGGCCTCGAATTTTTAAAAGAGTTAAGAGCAGATAAAGAATTACACTCTATTAGTGTATTCGTAATGACTACAAGCAACGATGATAAAGACCGTTTTGAAGCCTATAATTATAATGTAGCCGGATACATCGTTAAACCAATATCTTTCGAAAATTTTGTTGCTGCTATTTCTATCCTGAATAATTTCTGGCAGCTTTGTGAGCAACCATGATAGTATCAGGTATCAGGTATCAAGTATCAAGTATCAAGTATTAGGTATCAGGATTGTATCATGATACTTGATACTATCTAAGCTACCAACTTAAAATGCTTGTAAATCTCAGACATACTTGATTGAGAATCTTCAAGTGCCAGTGGTAATTGGATAGAAATTTCTTTTAAAATATTTTCGATGTCTTGGTAGGTATGCATTCTGTTAATTGGTATACGTAAGCCGGTATTGTTATACGATACACTAGGGAAAACACTCAGGTTAAAATAATATCCAAGATTCATCATTCTTCTGACCATATTGTAACCGACATCCGGTTTTCCAACTCCGATAAATCCTATGGGAGAAATTGATTCGCTGATTAAAGGCAAGCCCAGTTTCTTAGCTGTCATATTAAAATAAAGCATCTTATCAGCCAGTTCTTCTTGCAATGTATATATCTCATTGCTAAGATGGATTTTTGCTGATTCAATAGTGGCACCAAGAATCATCGGCGGCATTTGAATGGAAAATATAAACGACTTACTTGTATTTTTTGCCAGTTGAAAAACTTTTTGTTCAGGATAAACCAAAACTCCTCCCGCTGTACCGAACGCTTTAGTAAGTCCGGTAGTGAGAAAAAGTTTAGGATGAAAATCACCCTGACTTGTTACATAGCCTGTACCATTGGGTCCCGCCCAGCTCATTCCATGAATATCATCGATATATAAATATAATTGTTCGTACTGATCAGCCAGTTTATACAACTCTTTTACAGGAGCTAAATCGCCTTGCATGGAATAAACTCCATCGGCCATATACCATATCTTTTTATAGTCTTCTTTTAATGCTTTGATTCTGCTTTCAAGCATATCCAATCTATTGTGACGGATTATCTCTACATGGATATCTCTGTTTTTTAAAAGCTGAACTGCTGTTTGTACACTATCATGAACTTGCGAATCCATAATTACAGCATCATCATTTCCAACAAGAATCGGTATGTTGGAAATGTGAGCTACTGTTAATGATTGCAAAAGTAAAACCGGTTTATTAAAAAACATCTTACTTAATAATTCTTCTGATTGCTGATAATAGGAAGAAGAAACATAAGCCCGCGATGAAGAAAATTGCGTTCCATATTTTTCTATTGCCGAAATAGCACCGGCCTTTAAACGAGCGTCATGCTCAAGACCTAAATATCCGCAACTACCAAAATACAATAATTTATTTCCACGGATAGTTAAATGTCTGCCATCTAAACTATCGTCTTCATTGTTATTATGTACGATACCCAGCTTGGTAGCAATGGTTGCTACCTGCGTCATAATATCGACTACCATTTCGTGCTTATTCTTTAAATCGGACATAATTATATAATTTTCAAATAGTTAAGATTTGTTGTGGCCTAAAAATGCTTGTTACAAAATTATTCGGTAACTAATGTAATGCTTTAAATCAATATTCAAGTTATGAGCATAGTTTTGAACAAAATCCCATTAATCGTTCAATATTTTTATCAATTACAGGAACCGATCTTTTACTTCCTTCAAAATAATTAAATTATTTAAAAAGCAGTGGCAAGGATTTTCCACTGTTACCATTTGGGAATTCAATATTCAACAATGTTGAAATTGTCGGAGCTATATCACAAATACTAACAGGTTCTGCAAAAGAACCGGATTTAATTCTTTTACCGAAAAAGATCAGTGGAACATGTGTATCATAACTATAACCGGTACCATGTGATGTTCCTGTTTTTAAATACCAATCGACCCAACCCGGCTGAAGTTGAATCATCACATCGGCAGAACGTTTTACATTATATCCATTCTGCATAAGTGAATATATTCCGGTACGGTTAAGTCCACGAGCTAATTCTGAAGCAGTCATTGCCACAGAAACTCCGTTAAGTTTTGTAACAAAAGCTACACACTTATTCTGAACTTCTTCGAGATTTATTTTCTTTGATTCGATATATGCTCTGTTTAAATAAATATTATGTGCACTTGCATTTGCAATTAGTGTATCGCTTCCATAAACATCTTTAATATACTTTTTCAATGTATCAACCAAAGCACCTGATTCAAATTTGCCTGCATTCAAATTATGATCTGTTGCGAATTTTGGATTATTTGCAGCGCCATGATCTGCTGTAAGAAATAACAGATAATTATTTCCCGTCCATTTATCGAGGAAATTTAATAATGTTGCAATGTCCCTATCGAGACGTAAGTATGTATCTTCAAGTTCAATTGCATTTGTTCCATACATGTGGCCAACATAATCGGTAGAAGAAAAACTAATTGCAAGAAAATCTGTTGACTTACCTTTTCCTAAATTCTCGCTTCTGATGGCTTGCATTGCAAATTCATTTGTAAACGTATTACCAAAAGGCGTAGCACGAATTAGTTCACTTTCCTTGGCTTTTAATGCAGGTAAATCATGTGGAAAAATTGGTTTCAGTTCTCCTTCAAACAAACCTTCATAAGCATTATCATCAATAGTGCTTTCTGTATATTGAGAGATAGGAAGTAAAGTTGTCCATTTGTAATTGAGTAAACTGTCACTCATTTTTCTTTTATTAAAATCACTTACCCATACTGGAAGCTCTTTCATATAATAAGTACTGGTCACCCAATTATTTGTATATGGATCATGCCAATACGCTGCATTAGCAGTATGACCGGCAGGCAGAATAGCTCCTCTGTCTTTGAGGGAAATACCTATTACTTTTGATGTCATATTGGTCGCAAGTTTTAATTCGTCTGTAACCGTTGTAGTAAACATATTTCTCGGCGACATTTTTCCTGATATGGATGTTGTTCCTAATGGCATCACTGTAGAATCTCCAACACAATAAACCGATTTTCTCAGAGAAAGATTATACCAATCATTACTAATTATTCCATTAAAAGCAGGAGTTGTTCCTGTATAAATACAAGCATGCCCCGGCGCCGTATAAGTCGGAACGTAATTAAAATTAGCATTTGAAAAAACAAATCCTTCGTTTACCAATCGCTTAAATCCATCATTGGAAAATTTATTCCAGAATCTATACAGGTAATCATAACGCATTTGATCTACTACAATTCCGACAACGAGTCCGGGAGATGAAGCAAGATATGGTCCATCACCATCAGTTTTTGAACGTTGTGCCTTAGAGGTAAAAGAAAATATTACCAAAAGAATTAAGATTGAATATTTTTTCATTTCTGTTGTTTATATTTTGCAATTTAATATTTATTATTTAAAGTATGATTCAATAATTTATTCATGCAAGTGTTTTCCGATTTGCTTTGGATCTTTGAATCCGTTTAATTAGAATGCTATAAATTTTTTCCAGGCTATTCCCTACTACCAGTCCCAATAATGCTCCACAAATTACGTCACCGGGAAAATGAACTCCAAGATAAATTCGACTGAATGAAACCACTACAGCCCATACCCATATTATTTTTTGTAAAGTTAAATTTCTTCGTTCAAAAAGTCTGGTAATAAAAGCTGCTAATGCAAAAACATTTGCGGCATGCGAAGAAACAAATCCATATTGCCCTCCACAATAATCTTTCACCAAATGTAATTGAGATGCTAAAGCAGGATCGTGACAAGGTCTCAAACGCAATACATTTTCTTTTATTAAAGCTGATGATAACTGATCACTGATAGTTATAGCTACAGCAATAAAAAATACAATTAATAAAAAATTTGATTTATCGAAACGAAAAACCTTCCACGCCAGAAAAGCATAAAATGGAATCCAAAACCATTTATCGCTGAACCAATAGAAAATAAAATCTAAAAACGGATTGTTGAGACGATTGAAAAATAATAACAATTCAGCATCCAGATTTTTTAAACTTTCAAGCATGCTACTCTTGTTTATTCAACTCTTTCCATAAAACATCTTTAAGTTCATCAATTCCCTGACCGGTTATTGAAGAAATAAAAACTATCGAAATTTTTTCGGGTAATTCTTTTTTCATTTCTGCAATCAATCCTTCATCGAGCATATCAGCTTTTGTTATTGCTAATACGGCAGATTTATCTAACAATTCCGGATTAAATTGAAGTAATTCATTGATAAGAATTTTATATTCTTTTTTTATGTCTTTGCTGTCGCATGGAATCATAAAAAGAAGTATCGAATTTCTTTCAATATGTCTGAGGAAACGCAGTCCAAGCCCTTTACCTAAATGTGCACCTTCGATAATTCCGGGAATATCAGCCATGACAAACGACCGGCCTTCGCGGTAAGAAACAATTCCCAGATTAGGAACCAATGTCGTAAAAGGATAATCAGCAATTTCAGGTTTTGCAGCACTAACGACAGAAAGTAAAGTTGATTTTCCCGCATTTGGAAATCCAACCAATCCAACATCAGCAAGTAGTTTTAATTCAAGAACCTTCCATTCTTCTTTGCCGGGCTCTCCTGGTTGAGCAAATCGCGGCGTTTGAACGGTTGATGATTTAAAATAATCATTGCCCTTTCCACCTCTTCCACCGGGCACCAGTATTATCTTTTGACCATCTTCAGTGATTTCAAACAATGTTCCGCCACTTTCGAAGTCTTTGGCCACAGTTCCAATGGGGACATCTAAAATAACATCTTTGCCATCAGCTCCTGTCTTCAAAGCTCCCAAACCTTTATCTCCCGGTTCTGCGAGAACATGCTTACGGTATTTAAGATGTAAAAGTGTCCACATCTGCTTATTACCACGCAAAATAATATGACCGCCTCTACCACCATCTCCACCATCAGGACCACCTTTGGCTGTATTTTTATCACGATGAAAGTGAATAGAACCTTCTCCTCCGGCACCGCTGCGGCAACAGATTTTTACATAATCTACAAAATTGGAATTCATACTTAGGCAATAAAAAAGTGAATGGTAAAGATCGGGAAAAAAAAATTAGGTCTTTATTACATGACAAAGTCTTCCAAAAATATCGTCAATACTTCCGATCCCATTAATACTGTAAAATTTTTCTTGTGCCATATAATAGTCTTTCAATGGAGCTGTCTTTGCATTGTATTCACTAATACGGCGGCCGATAACAGTTTCATTCTGATCATCCGGTCGACCTGATTCTTTCCCTCGATTCAACAACCTTTTTATCAATTCCTGATCTTCAACTTCCAATGCCAACATCATATTTATTGACGATCCTTTTCTTATCAGCATTTCGTCTAATGCTTTCGCCTGGGCAGTAGTACGTGGGAAGCCATCAAAAATAAACCCATTAGCATTCCTATTCGCATCAATCCGATCTTCGATCATTTTTATAACAACAGAATCAGGCACTAAAATACCCTGATCCATTAATTTTTTTGCTTCAAGACCGGCTTCTGTTTTATTTGCTATCTCATTCCTAAGAATGTCACCGGTGGAAAGATGCACAAGCTGAAAAGTCTCTATTAATTTTTCAGATTGTGTTCCTTTTCCTGCGCCGGGAGGACCAAAAAGTACAATATTCATCATACAATTAAATTAATTTATAAATATCCTGAAGATTCCTCCCAAGACCATCATAGTCAAGCCCATAACCAACTAAAAAATCATTTGGGACTTCAAAACCCAGATAATCTATTTTAATTTTTTGTCTTAATGCTTTGGGTTTCAAAAGCAGACTGGCAAAATATATTTTTTCAGGATTTTGTTTTTTAATTTCATCAATAAGATAAACAGCAGTATCGCCTGTATCTACAATATCTTCAACCAAAACAACCGTACGCCCTTCAAGTAACTCGTTTATCCCTACTATACTTTTTACAGTACCGGTAGATTGAGTGCCTTCATACGAAGAAACACGGATAAAGGTGACCTCTGCTTCTATGGAAATTTTTTTAAATAAATCCGCCGTAAATATAAAAGAACCATTTAAAACGCAGATAAATAAAGGGCATTTACCTTTGAGCTCATCGCTCATCCGGATAGCTAGTTCTGAAATTTTTTTCTGAATAACATCAGAAGAAATAGAAATTTCAAATGTTTTATCTCTAATGGTAACTCTTTCCATTGGCATATTTGCAAATGTAAAATTAAAGTTCAAGGATGGTAGTAACTGGATGATTTTTTAATGATTTGGAACAAGAAAAGGGTATCAAGTATTGGGTATTGGGTATCGAGTATTTTGTTCATAAATAATAATAAAAATCCATCTTGATACATGATACCTGATACCTGATAAATGATACCTGATACTAAATGTATTATTGATTAATTTGCACCGTTTTATGAAAAAGCACTTCAATAAACTTAAAATAGGATTACTCGGCGGTGGGCAGCTTGGTCGGATGCTTTTACAGAAAGCGGCGGATTTTTCTTTGAACATTAAAGTTCTCGATCCTGATCCGACTGCGCCTTGCAGGTATCTTACAGAAGAATTTATTAATGGCAGTTTTCAAGATCATGACACTGTTTATTCTTTTGGCAAAAGTTGCGATTTGATTACTATTGAGATTGAACATGTTAACGTTCTTGCTCTGGAAAAACTCGAAAAGGAAGGCGTATTAATCTACCCCCAACCCAGTGTTATCAGACTAGTTCAGGATAAAGGCGATCAAAAAATGTTTTTTAAATCGCATAATATTCCGACGGCTGCTTTTCAGTTAATTGAAAATAAGCAAGAACTCCTTAATGCTAAAATTGATTTACCGTTAATACAAAAGATCAGAAAAGGAGGTTACGATGGCAGAGGTGTTTTCAGAATTTCTTCTCCTGCCGATTTTGCAAATGCTTTCGATGCTCCTTCTGTTCTTGAAGATATAATTCTATTTAAAAAAGAAATAGCTGTAATTGTTGCAAGAAATAGTAAAGGAGAATGTACATGCTTTCCTGCTGTCGATATGGAATTTAATTCTGAAGCCAATCTCGTAGAATTTCTTTCTTCTCCTGCAGATCTTACTTATGAAATTAAAATAAAAGCACAGAAAATTGCTATTGACCTAGCACATGCGTTGAAAATTGTAGGTGTACTTGCTGTAGAAATGTTTCTGACTGAGAATAATGAAATATTGGTAAATGAAATCGCACCCCGTCCCCATAATAGCGGACACCACACTATTGAAGCTAATTCAACCTCTCAATATGAACAACATTGGAGAACAATTCTTGATTTACCTCTCGGAAAAACGGATTCAATTTTACCTGCTGTTATGGTTAATTTATTAGGAGAAAAAAATTATGATGGCCCGGCTATTTACCTAAACATAGAAAAAGTTCTCTCAATGGAAGGTGTTTATATTCACCTGTACGGTAAAAAATTTACAAGACCTTTTCGAAAAATGGGACATGTAACTGTTACGGCTAAGAGTATGGAGGAAGCAAGAAACAAAGCCATTGAGGTTAAAAAAAATCTTCGGGTGATTAGTGAGTGAATAGTAAATGAAAAATAAATTCACGCAGAGGGCGCGGAGCTCGCAGAGAAATAAGTAATAATCCTTTGCGAACTCTGCGCCCTCTGCGCGCCCCCCTTCCTCTCATTGTTTATCAATTTCAAATCACTAATTTTACTCCCATGAACAAAACCCCAATAGTCGGAATTATCATGGGAAGTCAATCAGATCTTGTTGTTATGAAAGAAGCTGCAGACATACTCACACGTCTCGGAATTTCACATGAAATTTCAATTGTCTCTGCTCACCGAACCCCTGAAATCATGTTTGAATATGCCAGCAGCGCTGTTGACCGTGGATTACGTGTAATCATTGCAGGAGCCGGTGGTGCCGCTCATCTTCCGGGTATGGTTGCCTCTATTACTCCTCTTCCTGTCATCGGTGTTCCAATTCGTTCATCAAATTCAATCGACGGATGGGATTCTGTATTATCAATTTTACAAATGCCCAATGGTGTTCCTGTTGCAACTGTTGCTTTAAACGCAGCGCAAAATGCCGGAATACTTGCTGCACAAATAATTGGCTCTGCTGAACCGGAAATCCTTTCGCGTGTACAGGCTTTTAAAGATGAACTAAAAGAGAAAGTGAAAAAGAGTAATGATGAGATGAAGAGTAAGTAAGAGTTTTTGTTATTAGTTAATTTTTTTGTAAATTATTAATGGTTAATATAGTAAACACATTTCAAATTCTATTTTATTAACCATAGAAATTTTCCCAACATAAACGCGCTTTCAAAACGTAACAAAGCACCCTACTTTCGGTCAAAAATTCCGGAAGATGAATATCAAATTATTTTTTCTTTTTAGTTTTCTGACAATTACAAACCTTAATTCTTTTGCGCAATTACAAAAGATTGATGTTCGTGATTTAGCTATGGGAAATTCTACTGTTGCTTGTATGCCAACCTACGGACTGGCTAAAAATTCATCCTACATTCAATCAGATAAAAAGTCAATAATAAACTTAACAGTTTCTAACAACTTTTTTATTAAAGACCTCTCCCCAGTTTATGTTTCAATTTATAAATCATTTAATGATAGAACTGCAATCTTTTCAGAAATAGGCAAAATGGGAAATAAATCGTTCTCGGAACAATTCATTGAAGCCGGGATTGCAAAAAAACTTGGACAAAAATTCTATGCATCTTTATTAATACAATATCACCAATGGATTCTAAATGAATCAAGGTATGAAAACAGCCATGCTCTGGTACCAACGATTTGTCTGTTTGCAAATCCAATTAAAAATATATGCTTTGGTGTCCTCATCCGGAATCCCGTAAGAGTCCGGATGAACGCCATTGAACAAAATAAACTACTTGCTGAAATCAATACCGGTATATCATGCAAAATATCAGAAAAAGTTTTATTTGCAATATCTGCCAATCAAAAAAGCCAACAAGCATTATCTACACAATTTGGACTTGAATACATTTTTCATCCCAATCTCTATTTCCGTTTCGGTTGGCAAACTCTTCCTGTTTCTGAATCTTTTGGCTTCGGACTTAAAATGAAAAGAATTTATCTTGATATGGCCATTAAAACTCATCCAACATTGGGTAATTCTTCAACTATTGGTTTAACATTTTCATTATGAATAAGTGCATAATTCTATTTTCATTATTAATAAATCTGAATTCCGTCATAACTTCGGCTCAGGTAAACAAAGAAGAAAACCGGCAACTTATCGAAGATGGTACAGAAAATTCTGCCGAAGAAATTAATGAAAGCGGACAAAACGAAATTCCACAGGAACTAATCGATTTATCGGATCATCCTTTAAATTTGAATATCGACAATTGTGAAATTCTGATACGATATAATCTACTCACACAAATTCAACTCACAACTTTAAAAGAATATCTTAAAATAATGGGGAAACTGGTTGAATTAGAAGAACTCCAACAAGTTGATGGTTTTGATAAAAAAACTATTCAAAATATAATTCCTTACTGTAAAATAATTTCATCCGAAAAAGAGCAAGATTATCACCAAATAACTTTTCGAATTCAAAGCAGCCTGAATAAATCAAAAGAAAATTACCCCGGTACGAATTCTAAAATATTAGTCAAATACAAAACGCAACTTTCTTCAGTATTTAATATTTCACTGACAGGCGAAAAAGATGCAGGCGAAGAGTTTTTTACTCATGGCAAAAAAGGCTTTGACTTTAATTCATTTAATATTTCTTACAAAGGAAAATTGTTTCTAAAAAAAGTGATCGCGGGTGATTATAATATTGAATACGGGCAAGGACTCACAGCATGGACAGGACTCAATTTAGGAGGCGGTTCCAACATTACCGGTATTTATAAATCTGGTCGGGGTATAATCCCATATTCCGGAACTGATGAAAACAGATTCTTTAGAGGTATTGCTGCAAGCTTTGGGAAAAATAAAATTCGCTTAGATGCATGGTTTTCTTATCATTCAATTGATGGTAATAAAGAAACAGATACATTTAATAAAGAAGAATTTATCTCCTCTCTTCAGACCAGTGGTTATCACAGAACATCATCCGAAATTGAAAACAAACATTTACAGAATGAAAAAGCATTTGGATCATCAATAATCTATTCTTCAGGAAATTTATCAACCGGGTTTACGGTATCGGCACAACGCTTCACAATACCATTTAAAAAAAGTAACAAGCCCTATAACGCATATGAATTTAGCGGTAAAAATAATTTAAATCTGGGCTGGTACTACTCATTAACGTATAAAAATATTCTACTTTTCGGTGAAACCAGTTATAATAATAATTCTTTTGCCTCTTTAAATGGTGCACTGGTGAGTTTAGATCCCCGATTTTCAATTGGAATATTGTGGAGGTCATATTCGCCTCAGTTTATATCTTTGAAATCAAATGCTTTTGGTGTCAATACAAAAAACACAAATGAACGAGGAAACTATTTTGGAATAATTTACAAAATAAACAATGTAACAACCTATTCTGGATATACAGATATTTATTCATTCCCATTCTTAAAATATCGTATTGATAACCCTTCTTACGGTTTTGATTTTTTTCAACAGCTCGAATTTAATCCATCGAAAAAATTCAAAGCTCAATTGCGTTATAGAAAAAAATTAAAACAATTAAACGATGAAATACCAGATTCAGAACTGAAATATTTATCCGATTTTTATTATAACAATTTCCGGTTTTCGGCACGATTTAAAATCGACAATTCGTGGGAATACAGTTTTAGAGTTGAATATACTTATGAAAATAAAATGAAAATAAAAATTGGAAATGGAACATTAGTCAGCCAGGATTTATTTTATCATCCTATGGGAAAGCCATATAGTGCAAATTGCCGTTATGCAGTATTTAATTGTCCGCAGTTTGAAAATAGAATTTATGAATATGAAAATGATGTTCAAGGCGCTTTCTCTATACCATTTTACTATGGAACCGGTAGCCGTTTCTATACAAACCTGAATTATAAAATTAGCAATGGAATTACAATTTCAATTCGATATGCGATAAGTTGGATCGATGATCCGCTTGCTTCGAATGAAAAATCAGAAATAAAGCTGCAATTTAAAACAACCTTTAGATAACATCACAAGAAAATCCAGCACTTCGTAAATCATCCCAAAAACCAGGATAAGATTTTTTCACAGGCAAGGGATCATCAATATTAATTTCATCATACTTTAAAGCTAAAGGAGCAAGCGACATTATCATCCGATGGTCAGTATACGATTGAAATATTTTATCATTCCCGGTATTTCCTGAAGTTTTAATTAAAAGAGAATCTTCTTCTATAATTAAATTTCCACCAATTTTTTCAAGTTCATTCTTAACAGCCTGTAATCGATCCGATTCTTTAATCCTGAGATTTTTAACCCCTTTAAAACAGGAAGGTATATTTAATACAACACATACAGTTGCAACGGGTAAAACAAGGTCAGGGCAGGAAGAAAAATCGTATTCAAAAAATTCAGGTTTTACAGAACTATTGTTACATTTAATAATAACATCATCACCCAATTGTTCAGACTGAACTCCGAATTTCTTCATGATGTCGACAATAGCCACATCTCCTTGAATTGAATTTAAGTTCAAGCCTTTCAATAATATTTCAGATTCTTTTGAGAGAGCTGCAATCTCATACCAAAAAGAAGCGGAACTCCAGTCGTTTTCAACTTTTAATACCCCTGAAGAATAATCCTTGCCAGGAATCTCAATAATATTATTTTTCCTTTTTACATCAATTCCAAAATGTTTCATTAAAGAAAGAGTCATATCAATGTATGATACCGAATTAATTTTTCCAGTTAATTGAAGTATAAGGCCTTGAGATAGTTTTGGTGCAATTAAAAGTAATGCTGAAATATATTGTGAACTTTCTGAGGCATCAATACTCAATTGACCTCCATTTAAATTATTGCCAATAATTTTAAGCGGAGGAAAATTTTCATTTTCTATAAATTCAATTTCCGCACCAATTTTTCGCAAGGCTGTAACTAATCCGCCAATTGGACGTTGCTTCATTCTTTCAGTACCTGTTAGAATAAAAGTACCTGGTTGAATAGAAAGGAAGGCTGTTAAAAATCGAAAAGCAGTACCTGCATCTTTAACATTAATTGCAGGCAAAAGATTCTCTAATGCCGACCTGAGAATTTTTGAATCCTCAGCCAAAGCTGCATTTTCAATTAATATTTTCTTATTACAAAGTGCTTGGATAATTAATGCACGATTAGTAATACTTTTTGAAGATGTCAATGAAACATTGGCAAATACATTTTTCCCGTCTTTTTTAACTTTGATCATTGTGTATTTATTCTTGAAAACTCTTCATTTAAAAATATCAGGCTTTCAACAATAAATTCAAGATCAGGATAAGATATTCCTGCAGGAACTCCCGGAGACTTTAGTAATGAAAAAGCAATTTTATCCCGAGAATTTTTTTTATCATCATATAAAAAAGGAATTAAATCTTCCGGATTACAATTCAAATGAATTTCTGGAAATACAGAACGAATAAAATGTATTACAGAAAACATATCAGATTCAGGAAAACCGGCAAGCTTTTTACTTAAGTACAATTCAGCAATCATTCCGGCAGCAATAGCTTCTCCATGCATTAATGGTTCATTACCCTGATAAGAAAAACTTTCAATAGCATGTCCGATAGTATGACCGAAGTTTAAAATCATCCTCCTCCCTTCTTCTTTAAAATCTTCTTTTGTTATCCCGGCTTTAAACCTAACGGAATGACTTATCAGCTCTGCACGATTTTTTTCATCCAAAAAAACCGGAACATTATCTTGAATATATTTCCATCTTCCTTCATCTGACAATAAAATATGTTTCAGAATTTCAGCATAACCCGATCTTGTTTCTCTTGGTAAAAGTGTTTTAATAAAATCGGGGAAAATAAAAACAGCTTCAGGATTCGTAAATGTTCCGATAATATTTTTTCTTTCCAGAAAATTTATCCCGTTTTTTCCGCCTACTGATGCATCAACCATCGATAATAATGTAGTAGGAATATTAATAAAGCGAATTCCTCTTTTATAAACAGACGCTGTAAATCCCCCTATATCTCCAATTACACCTCCCCCCAAATTTATAAGTAAACTTTTTCTGTCAGCATTATTTTCTAAAAGAACAGAAATGATTTTTGCACTAATTGTAATATTCTTCTCTTCTTCTCCCGATGGTATTTCAATTACGAAAGCACTTTTTAATTCTTCGGATTTTGAATACAAAACGGGCAAACAATGAACATTTATATTTTCATCGGTAAGAATAAAAATTGAAGAATATTTTCCTTCAGAAATAACTTTGCCAACTTCCCCAAGAGCCTCTTCTCCCAAAAAAATCGGATACATATCATTCAATACTTTCTCCATAAACTAACTAATCATTTATTAAAAAAATTAAAGCGACTCATGAACATTTTTAAAATCGTAAATTATAAAAAATTTAATTTACTTTTTCTTCATTCATTACTTCCGTTTGCTGACGTATCGATTCATCATGTATAATCGAATACAATTGAAGGATAAAATCTTTGTTCAACTCCTTTATTTCTCCTGACTGAATTCTGGTTCGTAAAATCTCATTCCATCGCTCCACCTGAAGAACAGTCATATTATTTTCCTTTTTATACTGTCCGATATTTCTTGCAATACTCATTCTTTCAGACATCTTAGATAATATCTCTTCATCAATGTTATCGATTCGTTCACGAAGATCCTCCAATAAATTCATAAACATTAAATCATTTACAGAGGGTTGTCGTATGATTAAGTTTTCAAGAACATTTTTCAATTCGGAAGGCTTGAGTTGTTGTTCACGATCGCTAAGGGCCTGGTCAGGATTCGTGTGTGATTCTATCATCAGACCATCGTAATTCAGATCCATTGCATATTGGGATATTGCTAAAATATATTTCCTTGAACCTGCAATATGGCTTGGATCACAAATCAAAGGTAGATTTGGATATCGCCTTTTTAATTCAATTGGAATCTGCCAGTTTGGAACATTACGGTAACGCGATTTTTCGGAAGATGAAAAGCCACGATGTATAGCTATAAGTTTGTTTATACCGGAACGATTCAATCGCTCAAATGCGCCAACCCATAATTCAAGATCAGGATTGACAGGATTTTTAACCATTACAGGAATATCATTTCCTTTCAATGCATCAGCAATTTCTTGAACTAGAAAAGGATTTACTGTTGTTCGAGCCCCAATCCATAATATGTCAATGCCGGCTCTTAATGCTTCTTCTACATGACGGGGATTAGCTACTTCAACTGTAACAGGTAGATCATTTTTGATTCCTGCATCTTTCAACCACTGCAATCCTTCAGAACCAATACCCTGAAATGAATCCGGTCTTGTTCGTGGTTTCCATATTCCACCACGTAAAAGATTAATGCCGATTTTTTTTAAACCGGAAGCAATATCATTAATTTGCTTTTCTGATTCAACACCGCAAGGACCGGAGATAATAAATGGCCTAGAAAATGGAATTGGAAATGATTGTAATGGGAGTGATTGAATATTAGCTGTAGGCATAGAATGCAAAGATAGTTTCAAAATGCCAAAAAACGAATTTTACCAATACAATAATACTTTACCAATTAATAAAAGAGTAATTACTCAGATCTGACAAGTTCGCCTCGAAAAATCCGTGCTAATATGTCTAATCCGTTAAACCCGTGTTCTATTTAAAGTATGAAATATTATATCTGCAATTTAACTTTAAGATAATCCTAAAAACCATCAAATGTAAAGTCATTTAAAAACAAACCGCTGTTGCCCCGAAAAATCAATATCATTCATTTTATTACTTTCCATATCGAGCAACCACTTCTTTCTCCAGATTCCTCCGCCATAGCCTGTTAAATGTCCATCGTCACCAATTACACGATGACAGGGAATAATTATTGAGATTCTATTCATTCCATTTGCATTTGCAACAGCTCGAACTGCACCAGGATTATTCAAAGCTATAGCTTGCTGCTTGTACGATCGTGTAATTCCATAGGGAATTGTTTGCAACTCTTTCCAAACACTTTTTTGAAACTCAGAACCGGGTGTAAATAATGGAATAGAAAATTCTTTGCGCTCACCCTTAAAATATTCATCCATTTGCTGAATAAGGTTTTCAAAATGTTTATTTTCTCCATGAACAATTGATGCATTTAATATTTTAGTGAGGGTCTTTAATTCCGTTTCCAGCATACGACGGTCTGTAAATTCGAGAAGGCAAACTCCATC
>JANLOW010000494.1:0-4627 GCA_031366785.1 Bacteroidota bacterium
GCCATTATCGGAAACTATTACTATTAAATCAGAACCCGAATTAGATGTTTGAATAGATAATTCGGGTTTTTCTTTTGAATATTTAATTGCATTGTCAATCAAATTGCACAAGGCATTTGTAAGATGTGTTTTATCTCCCATTACCACAAATTTTTCAGCATCCAGATTTAAAATTATATTTCCATGTTTGTTCTCAATTTGTAAGCATATATATTTTAAAGAATCTTTAATCAACTCATGAAAATTTATTTCAGTTTTTCGTAGTGGAATTTCTCCTCTTTCCAGTGCAGTCATACTTAAAACTTGCTCAACTTGAATTCGTAATTTCTCGTTTTCTTCAAGTATTATCTCTGAGTAATGTTTTATTTTATCATCCTGCTTGTTTGCAGAATCTTTAATAATCATTTTACTTGCTAATGCAATATTTGTTAAAGGCGTTTTAAATTCATGAGTCATATTATTCAAAAAGTCTGTCGTATGTTCTGAAATTAATTTTTCTTTCATGAGGGATAAAACTGTTCGCCAAAATAAAATGAGTACAAAAAGTATAAGTATAATGGAAGTGATGAATTGTGTTCCCATTTCAGCAAGGATGAATTGTTTCTTATCAGGAAAAATTAATTTTAATTTAAATCCATTTTCACCCGCTGCTTCTTCTGATGGGATATTATAAATGTAATTTGTAAAACCATTTTTGGTTTTATCAATATTGGTTCTTGGCTTTAAAACTATATAAGAATAATCAACCTGAATTTTGTAAAAATTCATATAGTGATTAAATAGGGAATCAATCTTATGAACTTCATTCCTTCCTAATTTTGCACTTGGTTCCGGGTTATTATCTTCATCAACACAAGCCCCAATTTTCATGCAAGTTTCTTTGTCCGAACTAATTGCTTCGGTTGTTCTGGAAAGAACCATATTGGCTTTTTCATTAAATAATTCTTCTTTAATTTTTGCCGTTTGAAAAATCCAATTTACTTGAATTATCATCACAATCAATAATGCAACAGAGGTAATAACAATAAATATATTGGTTCGTTTTTTTTTCATTTGAGTAATACAAAATTAGACATTATCTTTCGTTTATTATCTGCATTAACAAGTCAATAACAAGTCAATAACTACTGAGTAACAAGATTCTTTCAAATCGAAGATACCTTTGTAGTATAAATTTTAAATACAACCCAATGAAAAAAATAGCTATAATTTTACCGATATCCTTATTTTTGCAACTTTCAATTTTTGCACAAGACGATACTAACAACAAGAAATGGTATACAGAAGGAGTTTCGGCAAATAGTAGTTTTACGCAAGAATTGTACTTTGAAGTTCGTGGGAATTATGCACATTCTGTTAAAAAAGAAAAATTAATTGAAGCTAAATTGATTAATGATATAATTCCCGGCTATCCGGAAAATTGGATTAACCAATATATTTCAGTTGAAATATTAGTTACCCACAATGGGAATTCAATGAAAGCTAATGGACTAAATAATGTCCTGAGCCCTGAACAAAAGAATATTTTACACTCAACCGAACTGGGTACTAAAATTGTAATAACCATCAACTACAAATCCAAGAACCCGGCTACAGATAAGATTGAAAATTACATGGTAAATTTCTCCATGGTGGTAATTCCTGAAAGTGAAGCGGAATATGTAGGAGGTTACCTGCAATTAGCTAAATATATTAAGGAAAACATTATCAATAAAATTTCTGATAACACACCTCAACAGTATCAGTCAGGAATTATTTTATTCACTATTGACGAAAATGGTGAAATAACAGATACTAGAATATCTAAATCTTCCGGGGACCTCAACACTGATAAATTTTTAATTAAGTCGGTAAATAAAATGCCTAAATGGAAACCGGCAGAAAATTCAAAGGGGATAAAAGTTAAACAGGAATTTCTATTTAGTTTTGGTAACCGGGGGTGTTAGTTTAAATAATAATTTATAGAATAGTCTAATTAATGTAACCGTTAATTTCAATATTGAATAAATATTCTTTTTATTGAAAAAAATATTTAAAAATAAATTAAGTATTATTTTTACCTACACTTTTAATATAATTAAGGTTTTATATTGAGAGTGTTATTTTGTTTTAATGATTTAAATTAACCAACATGAAACTCTTAATTATTGGCGGAACAGGTGGAACCGGAAATGAACTTATTAAGCAGGCACTGGAATCAGGTCATATTGTTAGTGCTCTTATCCGTAATCCGAAAAACCTGAAAATAGAACATCCGAATTTAAAGATAATTGAAGGAAACGTTCTTGATTTTGATAAAGTAAAAACGGCTGTTTCCGGACAAGACGCTGTAATTTCATCCCTAGGACACAAAAGATTTTTTATCAAAACAACAATACTTTCTGAAGGCACGAAAAATATTATTCAGGCGATGTAACTTCAGAATGTGAAACGATTCATTTGCATCACTACGCTTGGTATCAATGATAGTCGTTTTAAAATGGGTTTATATTATACACTTTTTGTAATTCCTGTTCTCATCTTTTTCTATTTTTGGGATAAATCTAAACAAGAGAAATTAATTCAAAACAGCAAGTTAGACTGGACAATTGTTCGTCCCGGACAGCTTACAAATGGGAAAAAGCGAGGCAAATACAAACATGGTTTGAATGTTGGAAATTATATTCTCACTAAAATAATATCAAGAGCCGATGTAGCTCATTTTATATTAAGTCAGCTAAATGATAAAGCCTATGTACATCAAGCACCGGGCATAACCTATTAAATACTAAATTATATGTGGAATTGAATTATCCCAATTTAACATTTTACATAATTGAAACAACTTTTTATTTCCAAGAAGATTTATTTTTCATTGATTAACTTCACTAAATAAAAGGGTATATCTTTACAGTGTGAAAAATTTCTTTTTACTATTTCTCTGCGTTTTATTTGTGTTGGGAATTGGTTTTTTGTCGGGATTTGCTACAATGGAAAGTGTTAATGGTTGGTATATTACACTTGCAAAGCCTTCTTTTAATCCACCCAATTATTTGTTTGGCCCGGTATGGACAACATTATATTTTTTAATGGGAATAAGTATTTACCTTATCTTAAAATCCCCTGCATCAAAAGAGAAAAACAAAGCAATACTATTCTTCTGTATTCAACTACTTCTGAATTTTTGCTGGAGTTTTATTTTCTTTTATTTTAAATTTTTGGGAATAGCCTTATTGGAAATTATAGCCTTGTGGATTTTTATATTGTTAATGATTATTCAATTCAAAAAAGTAAAACCTTTTTCGTCTTATTTGCAAATACCCTATTTAATTTGGGTTACCTTTGCTCTTGTATTAAATGCCTCCATCTTTTATCTAAATAGGTGATTAATTGTTATGAAAGATATAGTTATTGAGGTTAAAAATTTAAGGAAACGTTTCGGTGATTTTGAAGCTTTAAAAGATGTTAGCTTTACTGTTTACAAGGGTGATGTCTTCGGATTTTTAGGACCTAACGGATCAGGAAAAAGTACTACCATACGGTGTATGCTTTCATTAATTAAGCAGGATAGCGGTAGCGTTTCGATTTTCGGACAGTCACTTTCTGAAAACAGAATAAGTATACTAACCAAAACAGGAAGTATAATTGAAAAACCCGATTTTTATAAATACCTGTCTGCAGAAAAGAACCTCGAAATATTTGCAAGAATTTCAGGTGCATATTCTTCAAAAAAGGATATTTATAAGATGTTGGAATTTGTTGGTTTAAAAGGACGGGAAAAAGATAAAGTGGCAGGATTTTCCCATGGAATGAAACAACGATTAGGAATTGCACAAACTTTATTGCATAATCCCGATTTAATAATTTTAGATGAACCTACAACGGGATTAGATCCTCAGGGAATTATTGATATTCGTAATTTAATATTACAATTGAAGAGCGAGGGGAAGAAGACCGTTTTGCTTTCGTCGCACCAGCTTTCCGAAATTGAAATAATTGCAAATCGTATGGTTATAATCAACAATGGAAAATCTATTATCGAAGGGGAAGTATCGCAATTGTTAAATACTGAAGAATTGATTGTGAATATTGAAGTAAATAATTTGCAAACGGCAGAAAATATAATAAGAAATGGCTTTAAAAATATTCAAATAGTATCCGGCGATGTAAATCATCTACAATTATCTATTAATAAAACTCAAGTCCCGGCTCTCAATAAAGCACTGGTTGAAAATGGGGTGGAAGTTTATTCTATTGAATCAAAACGAAAACTCGAGGATTATTTTATTAAAATCATTAATAATTAATTAGCGATGCTGTTAAAAAGTACCTATAATGAATTTGTAAAAATATCGGCAAAGCCGCGAAGCTATCTTGGTCTCGGCGCTATCACTATTTTAGTAGGTGTAATATTATTTGCATTAAAGTCTGATGGATTATCTTTTATTTCATTTGTGACTTCATCGTTTGAACAAACTCTTTTATTTGAAGGAAATATTCTCAATGGAAACCTGGTTGCTTTCATTGTTTTGCAGATGCTGGTTATTCATATTCCTTTATTAGTTGCATTGGTAACCGGCGATTTGGTTTCAGGAGAAGGAGCAAGTGGTACTATTCGGATGTTAGCAACAAAACCGATTTCGCGGAC
>JANLOW010000495.1:0-2961 GCA_031366785.1 Bacteroidota bacterium
AATCCCGACAAAAAACCAATTCCCAACACAAATAAAACGCAGAGAAATAGTAAAAAGAAATTTTTCACACTGTAAAGATATACCCTTTTATTTAGTGAAGTTAATCAATGAAAAATAAATCTAGTTCGAAATAAAAATTTGTTTAAATTATTTAAAACGTTAAATTGGGGTAATTCTGTTCAATCTAAAATTTAATATTTAATAAGTAATGCCCGGCGTTTGGTGTACATAGGTTTTATCATTTAGCTGACTTAATATAAAATGAGCTACATCGGCTCTTGATATCATCTTTGTGAGAATATAATTTCCAACATTCAAACCATGTTTGTATTTGCCAATCTTTTTTCCATTTGTAAGCTGTCCGGGCCGTACAATTGTCCAGTCTAACTTGCTGCTTTGAACTAATTTCTCTTGTTTAGATTTATCCCAAAAATAGAAAAAAATGATAAAAGGAATTACAAAAAGAGTATAATACAAGCCCAATTTAAAACGACTATCATTGACACCAAGCGAAGTGATACAAATGAATCGTTTCACATTCTGAATTTCCATCGCCTGAATAATATTTTTCGTCCCTTCAGAAAGTATTGTTGTTTTGATAAAAAATCCTTTGTGTCCGAGGAATGAAATTACAGCGTCTTGTCCGGAAACAGCCATTTTTACTTTATCAAAATCAAGAACGTTTCCTTCAATTATCTTTAAATTCGGATGTTCTATTTTCAGGTTTTTCGGATTACGGATAAGAGCACTTACAATATGACCTGATTCCAGTGCCTGTTTAATAAGTTCATTTCCGGTTCCGCCTGTTCCGCCAATAATTAAGAGTTTCATGTTGATTAATTTAAATTATTAAAACAAAATAACACCCTCAATACAAAACCTTATTAATATTAAAAGTGAAGGTAGTACTAATACTCAATTTATTTTTAATTTTTTTTTCAAAAAAAAGAATATTTATTCAATATTTAAATTAACCTTTACATTAATTAGAATATTCTATAAATCATTATTTTAACTAACACCCCTGGTTACCAAAACTAAATAGAAATTCCTGTTTAACTTTTATTCCATTTGAATTTTCTGCCGGCTTCCATTTAGGCATTTTATTTACCGACTTAATTAAAAATTTATCTGTGTTGAGATCACCGGAAGATTTCGAAATTCTAGTATCTGTTATTTCACCTTTTTCGTCAATAGTGAATAAAACAATTCCTGACTGATACTGTTGAGGTGTGTTATCAGAAATTTTATTGATAATGTTTTCCTTTATATGTTTTGCTAATTGCTGGTACCCTCCTACATATTCCGCTTCAATCTCAGGAATTACCATCAAGGAGAAATTTACCATGTAATTTACAATCTTTTCTGTTGCCGGGTTCTTGGATTTGTAGTTGACGATTATTTCAATTTTAGTACCCAGTTCGGTTGAGTGTAAAATATTCTTTTGTTCAGGGCTTAGGATATTATTTAGGCCGTTAGCTTTCATTGAATTCCCGTTGCGGGTAGCTAACATCTCAACTGAAATATATTGGCTAATCCAATTTTCCGGATAGCCGGGAATTATATCATTTATCAATTTAGCTTCATTTAATTTTTCTTTTTTAACAGAATGTGTATAATTCCCACGTACTTCAAAGTACAATTCTTTTGTAAAATTACTATTCGTCCAAACTCCTTCTGTATACCATTTCTTATTGTTAGTATCGTCCTGTGCAAAAATTGAAAGTTGTAAAAATAAGGCTATCGGTAAAATTATAGTTGTTTTTTTCATAGGGTTGTATTTAAAATTTATAATACAAAGGTATCTTCGATTTGAAAGAATCTTGTTACTCAGTAGTTATTGACTTGTTATTGACTTGTTAATGCAGACAATAAACTAAAGATAATGTCTATTTTTGTATTACTCAAATGAAAAAAAAACGAACCAATATATTTATTGCTATTACTTCTGTTGCATTATTGATTGTGCTGATAATTCAAGTGAATTGGATTATTCAAACCGCGAAAATTAAAGAAGAATTATTTAATGAAAAAGCTAATATAGTATTGTCGAGAACAACTGATGCAATAAGTTCTGACAAAGAAACCTGTATGAAAATTGGAGCTTGTGTTCAGGAAGATAATAATCCCAAATCAAATGCTAAATTAGGGAAGAATGAAATACATAAAATCGATTCTTTGTTTAATCACTATATGAATATTTACAAAATTCATATAGATTATTCTTATATTGTATTAAAGCCAAGATCGGATGCTGATAAAACCAAAAATAATTTTACAAATTACATTTATAATATTCCATCAGAAGTTGCAGCAGGTGAAAATGGATTTAAATTAAAATTAATTTTTCCAGACAAGAAACAATTTATCCTGGCAGAAATGGGTACACAATTTATCACTTCCATTGTACTTATACTTTTTGTACTCATTTTATTTTGGCGAACAGTTTTATCCCTCATGAAAGAAAAATTAATTTCAGAACACACGACAGAGTTTTTGAATAATATGACTCATGAATTTAAAACGCCATTAACAAATATTGCTTTAGCTAGTAAAATGATAATTAAGGATTCGGCTAATAGACAAGATGAGAAGATAAAACAATACTCTGCAATTATACTAGAAGAAAATGAGAAATTACGACTTCAGGTTGAGCAAGTATTAAGTATGACAGCTCTTGAAAGAGGAGAAATTCCTTTACGAAAAACTGAATTAAATTTTCATGATTTGATTAAAGATTCTTTAAAATATATATGCTTACAAATTGAGAACAAACATGGAAATATAATTTTAAATCTGGATGCTGAAAAATTTGTGGTTATGGGAGATAAAACACATCTTACAAATGCCTTGTGCAATTTGATTGACAATGCAATTAAATATTCAAAAGAAAAACCCGAATTATCTATTCAAACATCTAATTCGGGTTCTGATTTAATAGTAATAGTTTCCGATAATGGC
>JANLOW010000019.1:0-10163 GCA_031366785.1 Bacteroidota bacterium
GGTGACTTGAATAAAAATAATGGTTATTTGAGTGCTTTTAAGATGCAAACAATAAGTACCATCAAAAGCATCGGTAGATTTAAAAACGCTTGTACCGCCACCATTAGCAAATGAAACACTATCACTTGTTGACCATGAATCGGGATATTCTCCAAAAGTATATCCATGCCAATTTTCAAAACTTGCATTGGGGATATTTTGTGCTGATGCCATCAATAAACTAAATACAAATAATAGTAATGCAAATAGGGTTTTCATAGAATGATTAATTTAATTCAAATGTAAAAAATTCCTTTAAAGATCTGAATTTTTATTGTGTCGATTATAAAAAAATATGAATTATTGAACCATGAGATATTCCGATTGATTTATCCTTACGATCAGTTAATCGAAATTACCATTAAGTATTAATGACGACTTTTAACTTAGTTCCAACTTTCAGATTATTCGATTGAAGATTGTTAAGTTCTTTAATTTGTTCTACTGTTACTCCATCATATCGCTGGGCAATTTTCCAAAGAGTGTCGCCAGACTGTACCGTATGCCAAACAAATTTAATATCGCCATTACTTTTTGTCTGGGAATTAACGGTGCGTTTTGAAACAGATGCTGTAACAACAGAAGATTTTTCTACATTATTTTTAACTACAATTTTTTCTGTTTTCTTTCTGGCTAGTACATAAATTGCTAGTTTTTGCCCTGCAACCAAATTACTCCCCTTTAACCTGTTCCAGTTTTTTAAATCGTTTACTGTACAGTTATAATGTTTGGCAATATTTTGAATATGTTCCCCGCGTTTAACCTGATGATACTTTTTAACCAATTGATCTGATTGCAATTCGACAGAATTCTCATTTGACACAAATAGACCATATGAATTATTTTCCTCCGGTTTGTATATGTTTGAAATATTGGACAAATAAGAATTAATTTTATTGGTAGGTAAATTTAAAGGCAAGGGTTCGTCGGATTCCGGAATTATTCCTCGTTTATACATTGGATTTAAATGCTGCAATAAAGCAACCGGAATATTAATTGCATCTGCAATAGTTTTTAATGCTACCTTTTGATCAACCATTACTGTATCCGCTTCAAAATACGACATGATTGGATTAACAGGAATTAAATTATGTTCGGAAGGATACGACATGATGTATGTTATTGCAATAAAAGCAGGAACATATCCTCTCGTTTCTCTAGGTAAATAGGGTGAAATTTCCCAGAATGTTCTTTTACCACCACTTCTTGCTATTGCTTTATTTACATTTCCTGCTCCGCAATTATAAGCGGCAATCACCAATAACCAATCATTGTATACAGCATACATATCTTTGAAATACTGGCAAGCAGCATAAGTTGATAATGCCGGATCTTTTCTCTCATCAATAAAAGAATTGATCTTTAGGTTATAAAATTTTCCTGTTCCTAACATGAATTGCCACAAGCCGGCCGCTCCTGCTCCGGAAACAGCAGTTGGATTTAGTGCACTTTCAACAATGGAAAGATATTTAAATTCGAGTGGCAATCCTTGTTGATCAAGAATCTGTTCAAACAATGGAAAATAAAAATAAGATAATCCCATTACTCTTTCTGTAAGGTCTCTTTTTTTCAGAGCATACATATTTATGTATTCACTTACCTGACTATTATAACAAAGTGGAATAGGTGTCTGTATTTTTTCAATCCGTTTTTTATAAATGTCAGATGAGTAAGAAGGAATTTCGAAAGACTTAAAATTGTTATTGGTAGTTGCTGCTGAATTAAGATTCAATCGCTGAACATACGTTAGATTTACAAGGCTGTCAAGTGTCGCTGCTATTGGATCATAATCAGTTGTTAACGTTGAAGAATTTCCATTGATAATCTGAGCATTGATATTGTTACTAAAAGAAAACAACAATGTGTTAATCAATAATAGTTTAATAAGGGTTTTTATATTTTTCATTCTGCTTCCCGGGGTTTTAATTATATCTTCTATTTTCCAGATGATTTCAAGTTTTTTAACTAGCCGCAAAGATATAACTATGAGGAAATTAATACTGAGTATACGATGAAAAACGATTGAAATTTTGCTAATTTCCATAATTTCTTACAAATTGAAAGATAAATGATGAGTTCTTAACTAAATTTATCTATTAATTGCGAATGTTACGATTTTCACCCATCCGTTTATCCTTTAGTCACTTAGAATCGGGTTTTTTTTAGGGTAAATAATGTTTTTACCGAATTAAATAGACATTGCTAGGTTGTAAGGGTATTTTGGTCATATCAATTAAAGAAATGCTGTAATCTAAAACAGCGCTCTCGACTAACTTAAAAAAAACAGGTTTGCACAGTTGTGCTGCCCTGTAAAAATTTAAAAGCGAAAAAATGGAAACAACGCTTCTCGGGCTTGCTATGCCCAAAGTTTTAAAACAATTAAAAGAGATGCTTTTATATCAGGGATTCATGGTGCAAACTATTCCTACTGCAGATCCAGTAATCATCGCATCAAAGGAAGGCGGTTGGATGAGAAGTCCACGTCAATTGATATTAGAATTCATAAGTGAAGATAATCACTCAACAAGAATAAATATAACAGCAATAATTAAAAATAAAAAAAACAGTCTTAATGCAGAAGAGATCCTTGAAGAGAATTTTGCTTCAAAACTCTATAATGTTTTCAAAAAGGTAATTAAAAAGCCATATGGGATTTGACGAAATCACGCCTCACCTTAATAAGATTGCTACGCTTTATTTAAAGAATCACAAACGCAAAGTCGGATGGATATTTATTGATCAGGCTCTGCGACAAAATCAACAACCGTTGGAAGAGGTATATTTTATTAGTATGCAAAAAGGGAAAAAGTATCAACGTGCAATTGAAAAAATGGATCACGAAGAATTGGCGCCACATTCTGAAAAAATTTCAATCGATATGATTGAAAGAATAAGGTCTTCTAAATAAAAAAATATTAAAAAATATGAACCCCGATTTAACCTTTATCCTTCTTCTCATTCTCTTTAGGATCTTCGCCATTCCTAGCATCCTTGAATTCTTTGATCCCCTTCCCGATTCCGCGGGCAAGATCAGGAATCCTTTTCGCCCCAAAAAGTAAAAGGATAATTACAACTAGTAAAATAATTTCTCCTGTACCCATACCTCCGAGAAATCCAAGTAATATTAATGGTGTCATTTTTTTGAAATTTGGTTTTACTTTTTTCTATTATATATCAAATGTAGTGAATGTTTAACTATTGTATAATTTATTGCTCAATCCAGTTTCCACCATCCAATTACCCGATACTCGATACCAGATACCAGATACTCCCTTTTCAACTATCTCGCCGCAATCCAAGCCTCCGGATTCATCTTATTACTTCCTCGCCATATCTCCAAATGGATCTCCGTTTTACCTTCTTCGTCATTTGTTTGTACAATGCCGATAGGCTGTTTAGTTATTACCTTATCTTCAGCTTTTACAAAAACATTTTCGAGATTTGAATAAAGAGTAAAATATTCACCATGCTGAACAAGAACAGCATATTTATCATATACCTGGACAACGTAAATTACACGTCCATCAAAAATAGCTCTTGCCTTCGCTCCTTTAGAGGAATTTATATCTATTCCGTTATTATTTATTACTACATCATGCCAAATCGGATGAGCATGTCGACCAAATGAACTACTGATAATTCCTTTTTCTACCGGCCAGGGTAATTGTCCTTTATTATTTTCAAAATCATTACTCAGTTTTATTGTTGCCGGTGTATTTAAAAGTACAGAAGCTGTATTAGTATTCTCTGGTTTTTTTACTGATTTGCTGGCTGATAATGTTGAAATATTTTTTTTCTTCGCCGAAGCACGTGCTGCTTCAATTTCTTTTTTAATAATCTCTTCAATTTTTGCAGAAAGCTGTTGTTGTTTTCTCTGCTTTTCTTTCAAATCACTTCTTAATTTTTTTTCTTTGGAAGATAAATTATTTAATACAACAACTTGCTCCTTCTTTTCTTCATCCAGTTGCATTTTTTGTTTCTCCTGCGAAACAAGAAGCCCTTTTTTATCAATCCGAACATCCTGCAGCTTATTCTTCTTTCCATGCAGCGAATCCTGAAACAGTACTATTAAATCTCTTTGTCTTAATCGATAATCACTAAGTTGTCGTAAATAAATAACTCTTTTAAAAGCCTGATTAAAACCATCCGAAGAAAAAATAAACATCAACCGTGAATACGAGCTTTGGTTTTTATATGCAAAATAAAGCATCTGTGAATATTGCTTCTTCAATCTATTCAATGAATTGTTTAGAGAATCAATATTAGTTGAAACATGATTGATTTCTTTATCAACCACTTTAATTTCCGTATTGATTGTACTGATTAAATCGTTTCTATAAGTGATTTTTTTATTTAATGTTACCAGATGGCTAAGCGATGTTGTTTTACTCTTTTTTGTAAGATTTAGTAATTGATTGGTGTAATCTATGTCTTTCTGAATCTGGTCTTTTTTCTTTTCAAGCTCATTTTTTGATTGTGAAAAACTTGCGAAAGGTGCTGTAAAAAGAAGCATTAATAGAAAAAGCAATCTTTTCTTATAAAAAAAAACTACCATAAATGTAGAATAAAAGAAGCTAAGCATCGGTAAATGAAGGGTCGGAAAGGACTATTTTGAACGTAAGAAAAGGGCTAAAAGTTATATAAAAAGTAAGTTTTATTGTAGGTGAAATTCTAAATACTCTGTAATAAAATACTTAATCATAAGAGTTGTCACAAATTACTTAATACGAATCTTCCTATTGAGCTTCATATTTCTCCGGAATTGAAAAAGGCATTTGAAGAGAATCTTCATTGGCGGCTTTTGTATAATCTATTCTGATAATTGTTGGCGATGTTGATGCAATGGTGACAACAAGATTATTCGGAAAAAGATAACCGTTTACATCTGTGAAATTTTTATAAGTTGCCTCAACCCACCGGTCTTTCTTTTCATCCGTGATTCTTGATTTTGCAATACGGTAATTGCCATCGATCCAAAAATCCTGAATTAGTGGTTTATTGGGGTCCTTTTCTTCACTAGCTCTCCTTGCCTGTCGTTTATTAAGAGTACTTAAAATTAAAAAGGGTTCTTCCTCATATACCGATCGCAACTTTTCTTTGCCTAAATATTGAAAATAATTGCCAACAATAACCGCTTGAATCATTTCAAAATTAACATTGGTCTTCCATAAGTCTTCAAAATACTGAAAATCTCTTTTCAGATATTTTTTATGAAGCCGGTCCAAAACTATTATACTATCACGGTTAATTAAAACACGTGCTAATTCAATTCCAAGCAATGGTGTTATCGAAATCCAAATTGCGCTGTCGTGGCGAATTCGTAAATTAATATCGAATGAATTTGTTTCACCTGATTTATCGGTATAACTAACCTCTGCTTTTGCTGACAAAAAATTAAAAACAAATTCCCTTTTTTTTACACTGTCAAATATCTGAATAACCTCTTCCCCTTTCAGCTTGACTAATGCAGAAGGGCTGTCAACAACTTTGCGTGTAGTTCTGCAGGAAAGAAAATAAATGGATGCCAATAATAGAATGAAATTAAAAATGTTTTTCATCAGAAAATTATTTTATATCCTGTCTATTTACAGTTATTTGTAATATTTTATAATCTGCTGATTACTCTAATGTATCATACACTTGATCCTTAAAACTTGAATCGGTTATTCAAAAAGTTTTTTTTCTAAAATTTTTCTGTCCAGAAATTCTGATGCTCCATCTCCCGCATCTTTTGCCTTTTGCCAGTTTTCAATAGCTTTGTTGATATCGCCTAGTTTAAATAATATATCACCGTAATGTTCTAAAACAGCTGCACTCTTATCAGCTCCATTCGTCATTGCTTTTTCAATCCACATTTTTGCATCATCAAATTTATCCTGTTTATACATAATCCATCCATAAGTATCCTGATAAGAAGCCTGTGTAGGTTCAAGTTCATTTGATTTCCTCGACATTTCTTCTGCTTTTTCCAGTCGCTCACCCCGAATTGATATATAATATGCATAATTATTTAGCACATTGGCATCGTCAGGATTTATTGAAAGAGCTTTTTCATAACTCTCATCACTTTTGATGTAATTCTTCAATTCATTGTAAGCATCACCAAGGTTGGTATAAAACTGTCCTTCAAGGTTTTTATTATCAACAACCATTTTAACACCTGAATTAAGTACGGATACCGCTTCAGTAAAATTTTTCATTTGAATATTTGCAATGCCGTTGAAAAAATAAACTACCGGTTGATCAGGAAATATTTCAATAGCTTCCTTGCTATCCGTCTTTAATGAATCCCACAATTGTAATTGAGAATCTAAAAAAAGTATTTGACTGTATACAATAAATTCTTTTGACCCTAGACTTTTTGCTTTTAAATATTCTTCCCTTGCCTGACTGAATTTTTTAGCCTGGTTTAAAAAGTCACCATAAACGGCATGTGCATGTGGTTCACTCGGATGAGAGCTTATCAGCAATTGGCACATTTCCAATGCCTGCTCTTGTAATTCAGGATGTACGCCAATAAGAGCATAATACGAGGATAAAATACTAATCTTAGTATCGATATCAAGTTCCTTATTTAGAAATGCTTTTTTTAATTCATCCACAGATTTTTCTTTTTCGCCATTACTGCGATAAAAATCTGCAAGCGAAAGATGTATGTATGGATTATCAGGATCAATCTTCAAAATCATATCATAAGTTTCCAACGCTTTTTCTTTATTACCCATTGATTGATATATTTCTGCCAACATCCCATATAGCTGTGCATCTTTCGGGTCATTGGTAATAAGCTTCTTAAGTTCATCAATAGCTTTTTCCGGTTTATTCATTCGTTGATAAAGCCGCGTTTTCTGTAAACTCACATCTCTGGTTAAGCCAATCTGCGATTCAAGTTTATCATACGCCTTAATTGCATCTCCCGGTCGTTCTGCATAAATCAACCCATTCGCCCATTCGAAATAAAAATCAGAGTTATCAGGAAAATCCTGAACCAAGCGTCCAAGCACTTCGGCTGCTTCATTGAATTTTTTATTTTTCTGTAATACTTCAGCATATGACATTGCATACCAGCTGTTGCGTCGATCAATCAAATATGCGCTCTTACTAAAGAAAAGTGCATCAGCATATTTTTTCTGATCAACATAAATATTAGCCAACTCATACATCGAAGCGGCATTACCCGGATCTTTACGAATTACTTCAGAATAAAGTGAGGCCGCATTATCCGGATTACCAAGAATCTTTTCCTTACTGGCATTGAAAAAAATAGTAGTCACTTCCGCTTTCTGAGCACTTGACATTTTTGATGACAATGAATTTTTACCGGACTGCGAAGTTTGTGTGCTTTTACATCCTGTAGAAAAAATAAGCAGAAGTAAAATAAAATTGAAAAATCTATTCATTTAATTTATGTGGATATACAGTGTTTAGTAATGCGTGGAGTAATCGCTTAAACTTAATTGCTCCGGTGCTTGAACATATTCGGCAAAATTACCGATCATCGAATTATCTAATACTGAATTACGGATAATTACATTCGATTGAATAATACTATTTGTTATAACAGAACTTTCAACTTTTGTATTCGCTCCAATAGAAACATAAGGTCCGATAATAGCGTTTTTTATTTCAACATTCTCACCGATAAAACAAGGTTGAATGATAGTTGCATTTTCTTTTTTAAGAGAGGGGGGAACTTTTAAAATTTCTCTGTGAATATCCAAAACGCGTTTATTGGTATACACTGTTGCATCTTTATTTCCACAATCCAGCCATTCCACAACTTTTCCGGGAACAAACTGTGTTCCTTTTGTTTTCATATTCTCCAATGCATTTGTTAACTGGTATTCTCCCTTCTCACGAATATTATTGTCAATCAGATATTGCATTTCTTTTTTTAAATATTCTCCATCTTTAAAATAATAGATGCCGATGATAGCGAGATCCGATACAAAAGTTTGTGGTTTTTCGATGAAATCCGTTATTATTCCTTTATCATTTACTTTTACTACTCCAAACATTCGTGGATCATCAATTTTATTTACCCAGATAATGCCTTCCTTGTTTTCATCAATAGTAAAATCGGCACGAAAAAGTGTGTCTGCAAAAGCAACGATAACTTTTCCTTGTAACGCATCATTTGCACACAATATTGCATGTGCTGTTCCCAATGGTTCATTCTGATAATATATAGATCCTTTTGCCCCTAAAGCAGATGCAATACTTAACAATTGAGCCTCAACCGCTTTACCAAAATCACCAATAACAAAAGCTATTTCTTCTACTTTTTCTTTGCAGACTTTTGTTATGTCTTCAACAAGCCATTGAACAATTGGTTTACCGGCTACCGGTAATAATGGTTTTGGAACCGTAAGTGTATGAGGCCGCATTCTCTTTCCCATTCCGGCCATAGGGACGATTATTCTCATGGCTGCGTAACTTTTTGAATCTTTAGTACATAGTCTTGAGTCTTGAGTCTTGAGTCTTTAGGATAAAGTTCTTGGTTCATGGTTCTATATAGAATAGGTAATTGTGATTTCATATTGCAGACTCTATAATATTTGTTATTTACTAACCTTCTCTCAAGACTCAGGACTCAAGATTTTGTACTACCTAATTCCCGTTGACCCAAATCCTCCGGCACCTCGGGAAGTTTCTAATAAAATATCGGTTTCTTCCCATTCTATTCTTTCGTGTCTGGCTATAACCATTTGAGCTATACGCTCGCCATTTTCAACAATAAAATCATCATTAGAAAGATTCACGATTATAACTTTAATTTCTCCGCGATAATCGGCATCGATAGTTCCCGGTGAATTTAAAACAGTGATTCCTTTTTTTGCAGACAGTCCACTCCGCGGTCGAATTTGAGCTTCATGTCCTTCCGGTAATTCAATAAAAAGACCTGTAGGAATCAAGGCGCGTTCCAGCTTTTTTAATGAAATAGGTTTTTCAAGATTCGCTCGCAAATCCATTCCTGCCGAATGAATTGTTTCATAGGCAGGCAAAGAATGAGAAGAATTATTAATGATGCGCACTTTCATTGATGAATATGTATTTAAACCTTTATATTTTAATTTCTCTATTAGATAATCAACTAATTATTATCGCTGCGAAGGTAACTAATTTTCCTGCGTTCAGAAGCCCAGACAATTATGATAAACCCTATGAGTAATAGCGTATTTATTGCGAGAATTTTATGTTCTGAAAGCAAAAGATTGTGATGGATATAAATACTTAAAGCCCACAAAACCAGTGCAAGTGAGATATAATAAAAAAACGACTTTATGTTATAGGCTACAGGGTAATGTTTCTGACCAACATAATAGGATACTATCATCATTGATGCATAGCAAATCAATGTTGCCCAAGCCGCACCCATAAATCCCAATATTGGAATAAGCCAGAAATTAAATATAATTGTTACAACTGCTCCAAAAACGGCAACCCAAGCACCTAATTTTGTTTTAGATGTCAGCTTGTACCAGATTGCCAGATTATAGTACACTCCCAGACAGAGATTTGCCATAAGTAATATCGGGACTACACCTAATCCCGATCTATAATCAGGACCGATGAATCGTTTTACAATATCAATATATAACATCACTCCCAGAAAAATAAAAGAACATACAATTACAAAATATTTCATGACCTGTGCATAAACACGCTGTGGATTTTCTTTGGTTGAATGATTAAAAAAGAAAGGCTCGGAAGCGTAATTAAAGGTTTGAATAAATAAAGTCATGATTATTGAAAGTTTGTAACACGCACCATAGATCCCTAATTGTGTCATTGCTTCCGATTTATTTTGGATAAGATAAGGAATCAAAACCCTGTCGAATGTCTCATTGATCATTCCCGAAAAACCAACTATCATTAATGGAAATGAATAGATCATCATTTTTTTCCATAACACGGAATCAAATTTTAACGAGACCTTAAACATATCCGGAAAAAGCATAATCATTGTGATTCCGCTTGCCAAAAGGTTTGATATAAAAACATAACCAACACCTATAGCCGGATTATATATAACATGCAGCCACGAATAAGATCCCGTTTTTAATAAAGCCGGGCACACTAAAAGAAAAAATAAATTAAGTCCAATGTAAATACCAATATTT
>JANLOW010000002.1:0-23780 GCA_031366785.1 Bacteroidota bacterium
GCTTTCGATTTTAAATAATTATCGCTGTTAAAATCTTCCATATCACTTTTGTTTATTTCTGCACAGATAGTCCCGATTGCTTGAGATGTTTTTAAGTATATATCCGATTGCTTTGACCAGAAATCTCTTTTAAATTCTAAGGCAGATTTACTTTTTTGATCCTTAGAGAAGTTTGATACAGATATCATCAGACCTATGGCCGTAAGGATAATTCCAAAAAATGGACCAAAGGATGCAATAAATTTTTCTAATTTTTCCATGTTAATATTATTTTATCGGATTAAGTTTAATTTCATAGTAACCGGATGTTTTATTATCTACAGCCTGGTGGGTAAGTTTTATATATTCATTACCTTTTTTATCATAGCTGATAATAAATTCATAGGTCTGATTTCCAATCGAAAGAAACCAGCGAATTTCATCGGCAGACTTCAATGACCATTTTTCATTTTTTAATATTCCTTTGGTTGATTCAACTTTAACTGAATTGTTTTTATTAAAAATGAATTTTTTCTCGGGTCGGTCAATATTAATTCCACTGACAGTCCATGATTTTTCATTATCTCCGGTAAGGATTTTTTGTATTTTTTCTTTATTGTATTGTGCATAGCACATTAATAACGAAAAAAGAAAAGGCAACAGAACAATTATTCGTTTCATAGTTTATAGTTAATTTTATTTAATTGTAGTTTTATCAAAGATCGTTAAAACTAAATTAGTGACAATTTATTTTTGAAGGGATTATTAGTTTTTTTAAAGGTATACGAAGTTATTGATCGGTTCAATTAATTGGTAGATTAAGTTCTTTAATTTTACTGCAAATTAAAGATGAAATATAGTTTTATATTGTATCAAATTATTAAATTAATTTACTTTCTTTGAAGAAATATGTTTATACTCGTAAGTTTCATTTTTAAGTTATTAAAGATAAAATAATATTCCTATTTCAGTTAAGTACGGTATTCGGCCCATACAATAAGTATCCATTCTCTGCTCTATTTTATATCGAATCTACCAATACAATTTATTTATATTATGAATAGAAAACATCCTAAAGCTTTGCCCTATCTTTTTTTTACTGAAATGTGGGAACGATTTGGTTATTACCTCATGATCGGTATATTCTTTCTTTATATTACAGATACAGAGAAGGGTGGACTTGCAATCGATCGTAAAGAAGCCTCAGATATTTTCGGAACATTTATCGCACTTGTTTTTCTCACTCCATTTATCGGTGGATTATTAGCAGATAGGGTATTGGGTTATCGGTTATCGATTACTATTGGTGGAATATTAATGGGAATTGGGTATTGTGGACTTGCTTTGCCAGGGATGAATGCTTTTTATATTTCATTGTTCATTATGATAATCGGTAATGGATTTTTTAAACCGAATATATCAACATTATTAGGAAATATTTATAACCGTGAAGAATATAAAGCCTATAAAGATTCGGGGTATAATATTTTTTATATGGGTATTAATATCGGTGCATTCATCTGTAATTTTTTCGGTTCGTACCTTCGAAATAATTTTTCCTGGGGACATGCATTCGTAGCAGCGGGTATTGGAATGTTTATTGGAGTAATCGTTTTTTGGATTGGTAACAAACATTATAAAGGGGCCGATGTCAGAAAACCCGTACAAAAGGAAGACATGTCAATTCCTAAAATTTTTAGTATCGTTTTATTGCCTGCATTAATTGCAGGATACCTCGGCTGGATAATTCCCGGGAATATTTTTGGAAGTGATTCAACAGATGCATTTCTTTTTGGAGCTCTTCCTGTAGCCGGTTTTTATTTTTCACTCTATCTAAAAGCTAGCATGGAAGACAAGAGGCCGATTGCTGCTTTGCTTGCAGTATTTGCAGTAGCAATAATTTTCTGGGCTGTTTTTAAACAAAATGGGACTGCTTTAACGATATGGGCCGAAAGTTATACCGATCGTGAACTTCCAACAGCCCTTGTAAAACCGGCTAAAGTACTTGGGATGACACAAGAGGTTTCCATGATTAAAGATTCTGTGCCATTGGCCGACGAACAATTCAGATTCAGCCGCGATGAAAAAGGTAAAGTGATTCGTACTTTTGATCATCCATTGTATTTTAAAAATCTGCCGGTTGAAAAACGACCAGCAGAAGGAGGTTCGGTGAATTTGATTTCAACCGAACTTTTTCAATCAGTAAATCCTTTTTGGGTCGTTGCATTAACACCGTTAGTTGTTGCATTTTTTTCTTTCATGAAAAGAAAAGGAAAAGAACCATCGACGCCCTCAAAAATGTTCTATGGTTTTGTTATTACTGCCTTATCAACATTGGTTATGGTAGTTGCTGTTATTTATTCTAATAATGGAATGGAAAAAAGTTCTATGATGTGGTTGATCGGATGTTATGGAGTAATTACTGTCGGCGAACTCTGCCTGAGTCCCATGGCTCTCTCATTGGTTTCTAAACTAAGCCCTCCACGACTCACTGCACTAATGATGGGCGGATGGTTTCTTGCGATTTCAATCGGAAATAAAATGAGCGGTGTACTTGCTTCTCTTTGGGATGGCTATGATTATAAAGCAAATTTTTTTCTGGTAAATTTTATTTTGGTTTCAATTACTACACTTATCATTCTTCTGATGGTTAAATGGCTGAATAAAATACTAAAAGAACACGGATTATTATAATATTAAAAGTCTCATTATTTTTTCAGATTTTTGTGTCCATTCTCAAATAAAAATCTTGAGTCTTGAGTCTTGAGTCTTGATACCTGATACCTGATACCTGATACCCGATACCCTTTATACACCTCGCATATTATTTTATAAAATTGTAATAAACAAAATGAGTACTGAAAAAGGCCCTAATTTCCTCGAAGAAATTATCCGTGAAGATTTAAAAGAAGGCAAACACAATGGACGAGTTCTTACCCGCTTTCCCCCGGAACCAAATGGTTACCTGCATATTGGCCATTCAAAATCAATCTGTCTCAACTTTGGCCTGGCTAATGAATTTGGCGGACAAACAAACCTGAGATTCGATGATACAAATCCTGACAAGGAAGAAACCGAATATGTGGAAAGTATTAAAGAAGACATCCGCTGGCTTGGATTTACCTGGGCTAATGAGTTTTATGCTTCCGATTATTTTCAAACATTGTATGATTTTGCTGTTACCTTAATCAGGAAAAATCTTGCTTATGTCGACGATTCAACTGCGGAGGAAATTGCTGCTAGCAAGGGAACGCCGACCGAGCCGGGAAAAGAAAGTCCTTTTCGCAACCGGACGATAGAAGAAAACATAGATCTCTTCGAACGTATGCGTAAAGGCGAATTTAAAGATGGGGAGAAAGTTCTTCGTGCAAAAGTAGATATGGCCTCACCCAATATGCATTTGCGTGATCCTCTGATGTACAGAATCAAACATACTCCCCATCATCGTACCGGCGATAAATGGTGCATCTATCCAATGTATGATTTCGCTCACGGACAATGTGATTCTATAGAGAACATTACACATTCCATTTGCACACTTGAATTTGAAGTACATCGCCCGTTGTACGATTGGTTTATTCAGAAACTTGAAATTTATCCCAGCCATCAGTATGAATTTGCGCGTTTGAATCTCAATTATACGGTGATGAGTAAGCGTAAATTGTTGCAGCTTGTTAATGAAAAACATGTAAGCGGTTGGGATGATCCTCGTATGCCGACCATCAGTGGTTTGAGAAGGCGTGGCTATACTCCTGAAAGCATTCGTAAATTTTGTGACCTTGTTGGAATTGCACGGCGTGAGAATGTCATTGATGTTGGATTACTTGAATTTTGTATTCGTGAAGACTTAAATAAAAAAGTAAATCGTGTAATGGTTGTTTTAGATCCGGTAAAACTTATTATCGACAATTATCCGGAAGGCAAAGGAGAAATACTTAAGGGAGAGAACAACCCTGAAATGGAAAATAGCGGCGATCGTGATTTACCATTTAATAAAGAGTTGTGGATTGAAAGGGATGACTTCAAAGAAAACCCGGAAAAAAAATATTTTCGTCTTGGACCCGGTTTAATGGTTCGTTTGAAAAGTGCTTACATAATCAAATGTGAATCCTTTAAAAAAGACGAAGCAGGAAACATCATAGAAATTCATTGTAGTTATATTCCTGAAAGTAAAAGCGGACACGATACAAGCGGTATCAGTGTAAAAGGAACCATTCATTGGGTGAGTGTACCACATGCGATTTCCTGCGAGGTTCGGTTGTATGATCGTCTTTTCTTATCAGAAAATCCATCCATCGAAGAGGGCGATTTTAAAAATTATATTAACCCAAAGAGTTTGGAAGTTATTTCTACTGCATTCGCCGAACCATTTTTAAAAAATGCAAAAACGGGAGATACATTTCAATTTATACGAAAGGGTTATTTTTGTGTTGATAAAGATTCATCAGAAGATAAGCGCATCTTTAACCGTACAGTTCCACTAAAAGATTCGTGGTCAAAACAGCATAAGTGAGTTTCAGTATAATGCTAAATTACCCACAAATAAAAACCTTAAAAAGCCTTATTAAATAAAAATATTAAATCTTGATTCTTGATTCTAGACTCTAACTTCAAATCCTTTAATTATGGATAAAATTATAACAGGCATTCATCTTCCATCTGAATTATGTTCTTTAATTGAAAAGGCAGAAGAGAAAATTTTTATCATTTGCCCATTCATTGAATTACATCATCATTTTAAACGGGCTTTAAAAAAACATGTGGTGAATGATCAGATTAAAATTGTAGTCCTTTTTGGGAAGTTTACAAATAATACACACTATAAGCTGATTGAAGAGGATTCTGAATTTTTAAAATCGTTTCCAAATATCAGTATACTTTATCATTCACGTTTGCATGCGAAATTTTATGCCAATGAAAAAACAGCTTTGGTTACCTCATTAAACATGAATCATTCTTCTCATAATAATAACTTAGAATATGGTATCAGTATAGATATTGAATCCAGTCCGCTGGCGGCTGATCTTTTTTCTTTTATTGATGAAATAATCAGTGAAAGCGAACTTGTTTTTGAAAAAAAACCATCAGAAAGAACTCATTTAAATACTAATGTTCTGCCTAAAATAAATGCTTTTCGGGAATCATTTCCAAAAGCATATGAGCGATGGACTCCCGCAGATGATGAAAAATTGGAAAAACTTTTTTGTGAAAAAAAATCGATCGATGAGATTGCTAGAGTTTTTCAACGGCAAACCAGCGCCATTCGTGCAAGGATAAATAAATTAGAGTTGTACGAGAAATATGCTTTATGAGAAATCAAAGTAAAAAAAATATGCGGGGTAATATTCCCGCATATTTTTTTAAATATTTTTATTTACCCGAACTTTTATTCAAGGATAACCCTCAAAGTTTGTTTTTTATTATCACTTAATAAGTAAGCAATATAAATTCCCCGGGGAAGGGCAGATACATCCAATTGAATCCTGTTCTCACCTATAGAGGATGACACTTCGATATTTTGAATCTCTCGACCTGTTATATCTAACAATTTTAAATTCATATTTTTTTCCTGTGTTTCATTGAATAAAATATTTAATTGTTCTTTAGCAGGGTTGGGATATACTGTAAAATGATCTTTTTGTTCATTTAGTATTTCTGAAGTGGAAGGATTTTTTTCTCTGGTAAGAATTACGGTAACAGTAACCGGTAGTGAAGTAGAAAAACAACCTCCGCCATTATAAGAACGCACGTTATAATCGCCGGCAGTAGAAACTGTTATTGATCTTGTTGTAGCGCCAGTTGACCACCTGTAACCACTACTTATGCTTGATGTTAGTACGACACTTGAGCTGGTAGTAATAACACTTGAACTACTCAAAGAAATTGTAGGAGAAGGTGGTGGAGTACATCCATTGGCAGTAACAGCAACTTCATTCGAAGTAGCCTTACATCCATTTGTTCCAGTAACAGTAACACGAAAGGTTCCCTGTGATGTTACGGTTATTGACCTTAGTGAGGAAGCTGTTGTCCATAAATAGGTGTTGGCAACGGATGATGTAAGTACAACGGATGGATTACTAACTCCTAAAATTGTAGAACTGCTAGCGCTAATTGTTGGTTTAACCGGTGCACTTAAAAGTGAAACAGTTTTTACGGAAGAAATTGCCGAGCAGGTTGTGCCGGAATAAGAAGTAACCGAATAATCACCGGCAGCAGCCACAACGATTGAACGTGTTGTTGCACCATTCGACCAAAGATAGGAATTGGCCGGCGTTGATGTAAGAGTGAGTGTTGTGCCGGGACAAACTGCTAATAATCCATTTGCGGTAATTTCAGGAGTTGATGGAGCTGCTGCCGCATTTACAACGACAGGACCTGAAGTCCCGCTGCAGCTTCCGCTAACGGAAGTAACTGTATAGGTTCCTGAATTAGAAACAGTAATTGATTGAGTCGTTGCACCGTTTGACCAAAGGTAAGAACTTGCAGTTGTTGCAGTAAGTGTAACACTTCCTCCCGCACAAAAAGATGTTGAGCCGGTTGCTGTTATTAAAGGAGTTGCACCTGTGCCTGAATTTGAAACTACAGCCGGAGAAGAAACTACTGAACTTCCACTTGAGTTGGTAACTTTAACAGTATAAGAGCCGGCATTTGAAATTGTAATCGATTGTGTAGTTTGTCCTCCCGGATACCATAAATAGGATGCTCCCGAATTAGCTGTTAATGTAACACTACCACCCGGGCAGAATGTAAGTGGACTACTTGCTGCAATTGTTGCCGTTGCCAGTATTGTTTTTGGCAGGTATCTGTAAGTGAACCATTGGTATCCCTGTAAATTAATATTTTGTTTGAATGGTAAAGTCTCCGCCGCAAGATTTGCCGCAAGTGTTTGATAAGGTTTCGTTTGAGGATGTGTGGTTAACCAGGGCCCCATGAAAGAAGATTCGGCAGACATAAGTGTTATTACTTTTGTAGAACCACCAATTGAAGCAATGTCTTTCATTCTTTGTTTAGAATAAATATAGATATCTCCGTCAGTTGGTCTGTAAGCGGATAAAAGAATTCTATCAGCACGAGAGGCAATTTGCTGCATCTGTGTTAAATCAGGCCATCCGAGGTACATTTCCGAAATCAAACCATTTGCAGCGCACATATCATCAATCAATTTTAATTCTCTCCATGCAAATTTCCATGCTCCTGCTTTGTCACATGAATATCCTGCAGCGTTAAGAAATTTACTGCAATAAGAAGAAGAAATACTGGAGGACACCCAAAATTCAAATTCTAAATTGATAACATCAAATTTTTCCAAACTACTGCTTCGGGAGTTGTTATAAGGAATAATATTCTGTGAAACGTACCCCGAATATTCTACTACACCGCCAATTTGAGTAACTCCGTATAAAGTGCGGGCTTTTTTAATAAATGCACCCAACTGGTTTTTATTTGTTGTATTGGTCCAGCTTATATCTCCCAAACTATAAAACAGAATATAGTTAAAACCATTTCCCTGCGCATATTTTAAAATTTCATTTTCTTTAGTTGTATTTCCCAGCCAGGATCCAACATCTTGCAAATAAAACCCGCGTACATTTTGTCCAAAAGTTGACATGCTCAACATCAGCAGAGCGGATAATAAAAATAATTTTGTTTTGTTTTTCATCATGATTAAGTGTAAGGTATTTATTAATGAATGAGTGCAGATAAAGACAAGCACCTTTTGCCGCGTGGTGACAGATACTTTTTAAAGTATTCTTTTGTAATGTTTAATCCGGTAATTTTTTCCCCTAAAATATTTTTCCGGTTTCACTAAGTGAATTGAAAAAATTTTCTTCGATGAGCGAACTTACTTCTAAAAAAGTTAAATCTAACATCAATTAAAATAACTTCATTTTCGACTCCAAGTGTTGCTGATTACGAAACATAAGCGCCAATGAGGGTTTTAAGGCCCTTCATACAGTCTACAAAATTGAAAAAAATATACTTTAAAAAATAAAAATGTTGTATTAATTTTTTAACCTTGTTTAAAAAATAATTTAAATTATTACTAATTTTTTTTATACGATTGATCTTACTCTTTATTGAATTTCAAAGCGAGCCATCATTACATAACGAATAGTTATTTTTTGAAAATCAATTCCTTCATTGGCAGTTGCATCTGACATTTTCATTTCATTACTTGAAATCGCACCGTATTTATACATAGGAATGGAATTTTCATTTTCTATTTCTTCTATGTAAAGAGTCTTACCTATTTTCTCCCCAATACTTTCACACAGGTATTGTGCTTTTACTTTGGCGGCTTGTAAAGCTTTTATTTTAACTTCTTTCCGATACTCTTCTATTTTACTGTGTGTAGTTTTGCTGATAAACATATTTTGTGTAGCATTATCATCGAGGGTATTTACTAATTTGTCTATATCAGATGCAAGATTGAATTTTATAATATAAGTCGTAGTAGCCATCATATCCGGTTGTTCTTTTTTTCTTTTCCTCCAGTACCACGCATTTGAATCAAAACCGCTCATGTTTTGTATCTGAATACGATCTTTTTCAATTCCTGCTTTGCTGCAACGATTAAGAAAATCTTTTTGAATTTGATCGATATCAATTTTTGATTTTTGTTTGTTGTAATATTCCTGTAAAGTAAAATTAACATAGATTTCATCAGGGACAACCTTTATTTCTGCACTGCCGGTTACTGTGATTTTTTTTATTCTGTCTTCATCCAAAATATTTATGTTTTGTGCGAAGGCTTTATTGTTTGTAAATAAAAACAATAGTAGTAAAGAGACTAATGATAAATATTTCATAGATTTTTAATTTATATAGTATTCAAAATATGAGTGAGAACCCTAATTGCAATCAGGTAAAAGATGTTTTTTATATGTGCTTATTGAGAAGTGAAAATACAGACAATTATTGTCAAACTTGATTATATTATTATGTATTATGTGTTAATTTTATTTGATGCCTGTTTTTAAAGTCGTTTTGAATTATTTCTATAGAAAGAATAAAAAAAGTGGTGCCGGATTTTAATACCGACACCACTTTAAATCAATGTATTTTTCCTGTATTAATTTATACAAGCTATTTTTGAAGAAGAAACAAATTTGCTGTCTGATATAGTCACAAAAAATACACCTGTTTTATTCCATGAAAATGACTGTAGTTCTTGATTTAATAATTTTTCAAAAAGCAATTTTCCTTCTATGTCATAAATTCTTAAAAACTCATTACTTTTGGAATTCATAACAATAATTTCTTTTTGAATAGGATCGAATCTAATACTAGTTGATACTTCATTCGCTAATAAACTATTTGTATTATTAAATGCGGGAACAAACTCCCACCAATCAGAGAATAATTGGCCTCCTGTTGAATTGCCTGTTCCTACATAGGCTTTGTTCCCTGAAGTACAACTAACAGCCCATTGACGCAAGCCGGTTGGCCAGTTTGTTTCCGGTGTCCATTCATTCAGGATTGGATTGTATCTCCACATTTGATCTGTTAAATTGCCTGTAAAACCGGTTCCTACATAACCATAACCATACAATGAAAATCCAACAGCAGAAAAAGTATTTCCGCCGGCGTAGGGAGCTTTCGTAGTCCATGAATTATTTACAGGATCATATTCTATAGTTTGTTCAGTACCATTTATAGAGGTTGTAGATGCTCCGGCGATAAAATAACCTTTTTGTTCGATAGTGAAAGTAGCTGCCGATGATACTCCGATTGGTAAACTTGCTTTCGGTGTCCACGAATTATTGGATGGATTATAAGCATAGAAATCGGATTGAGCCTGATTGTTTCCATCTAATCCTCCTCCAACATAAATTAAATCTTGTAATGAAAATGCACCGGCACCATAACGGGGAATTCCAGGATAATTTGCAACTGCTTGCCAGCTATTACCCAATGGATCAAACTGCCACCAATCCTGAAGTAATGTTCCTTTATTCGAACCAAGTCCTACATAGCCATAATTGCCTACAGAAGAAGCTACGGCATTTGTTCGGGCAGAGTCCGGTAAATCAACTTTTTGTGACCAACTATTTAATATCGGATCAAATTCCCATAGGTCTTTAAGGTTTTGTGTAATTCCACCGCCGGTCGATCCTGTACCCATGTAACACTTTCCATTTATTTCAAAAGCAATTGCCCGGTATCGCACACTACCTTGACAAGTGGCCTTTGGATCCCAAATACCTTGACCAATACAATTAGATACAATGAAAGAAATCAATATACATGTAATTATTTTTTTCATGTTTTTTTTCAAAAATAAAGTTAATATCTTATTGAATAATAGATGCTAAAAAAAGATATTAAAACTATGATGGTGAAAAGATCAAATATTGGTGTAGAAATAGAAAAATGTAATAAAATATTAAATTATTTCAAATCAATTATAAATTAATCAATTTTTAGAAATGGAATTTTTTCTTTCATTTTTCTTTCAAGAGTTAATAATTTTCTTTGAGCATCATCTGTTAAATACATATTAGTCGAGTCATGTATAGATTCATAATATTGCATATGCCAATCAAGCACAGCTTCGAAATCAATAAGAGTTTCATAGGCAGCCGGATCTGACAACAACATTGGTGATTTTAGAAACGGTGCATCCATTTTAAGAAATTCTGATTCAATTAAAGAATCTCCGGGGATACTAGATGAAAAGCAGCCAGAGACAAATATATGATAATCATAAAATTTTTCTTTAGTATAAACAATATGAGCCCGAGGGTCGGTTAAAAATGCGCGATGTTGTTCTTTCGCAACCGTTTCCGCACTTCTAACTAATATGCCGAACATCTTTTTTAATTTGTCCGTACTTAAGGTACTCCCGGTATTATTTAATTCTTCAGGATGTTCTTTGCCTAATTCGTTTATATAAGCATCGTATTGAGGTTGAATTTTTTTATAAAATTCAGGATACATATTTGGAAATAAGCGATAATAAGTAGATTTTATATCACCTTTTAATACGATCAGATCAGGTCTAAAATTTTCTACAATTCGATAGTAATAATACTGTATTAGTGTTGACCAGGTATTAATAACTATAACGCTATTTTTAGGAGCTGAAATGTCTAATATATGCATCATTGATTTACTTACCGGATAAGATTTTCTGTCATGATTTGGATAGTTATATATTATTTGGCCAATCAAAATAATCGGAAGAAAAATACCAAGTTTAAATTTATCAAAATACATGTATATAAAATAGAATATTAAAAAAGTTAAAATAAAAAAAGGAAGTAGCATATAAGCATCAGTACTTGAAGCTTGATTATTATTTAATTGATAATAAAAAACCATGAAAAAGTATATTCCAATCATACTTATAAGCCTATATAATTTTTTCTTTACCAGTATTACAACCCCTCCTATTACAAGCAAAAAGAAAAGTAAGTATTGGTTCATAGTCAGATAAAAAAAATAAGGAAGCCGTTCGGAAATTAAAGTGTCAGATTTGTTTGTAATATATTGTGAATATGGCCCACCTTTTATATGATAAATAAGGTTGCTTAACGTGTCAGGCTTTCCAAACATAAAGGCATATTCATTTTGAGCACGTATAAACATCCATCCATAAAAGAAAACTACAAAGGTCGAGGTTATTGTAATTAACAACCATATGTTTTTTTCATATAAAATATTCCTAAGTTGGATTAAAATGTTTTCTTTATAGACTTTAACTTTAGTTTTCTTTTTTAGAATTTCGTAAATAAAAAAGTTTTTCAAAAAAAACAGAGGAACAAAAGGTAAAAAAAGAATCATCGTAAGGTGATGATTACTTAGCCCTAAAGCCAATCCCATTCCGGCAATAAGAAGAAATTTATTTTTTTTCTCAAAATTAAAATGAACCAAGCCATACAAAGCGATACTCATCGCGAGAACCTGAAAACTATAAACTTCAATTGTATTACCCCATACCCATGTTGTTGAGCCAGTAGCAAAAATTAAAGAAGTAATACAGCTTATCAAATTAATTTTAAGTATTGAATTATTGTCTTGAAGAGCTAATTCAATCCCAATACGACGAAAAGTTAAATACATCAATAAAGCAGCATAAGAGATACAAAATGAAGAGAGAAAAGTTAATGAAGCAATTGTTGATACACCAAAAAAAGATGTTACCCGTTCCCATATCATTCCAAAAAAGATGAAAGCAGGATGACCAGGTGGATGTGAAATGCTGCCAAGTTTTATTATTAATGCAAATTCAGCTGCATCATCAAACATTAATGAAGAACTGCTTGTAATATAGAACAGTAATAGGGGGATAAAAAAGCTGCATAGTAAGAATGGTAGTTCCTTAATAGAAATCTTTTTATTCATAAGCATTTTTTAAAATTAACTAATAGTTATAATTCCAAAACAAAGAAGGATTAATGTAATTCAATTCCCTTATGGTCCTTTTAAAAATCAAAAGTAATATAATTCATTGTTTAAATTCTAATATTATGAATTTGTAAATTCCCAAACTTGATATATAATGGTTTTATTATTTTCATTTGAGGTTTTCTTAATTTCATGCAAACAACTGAAATGAACGATCATGAAAAATAAGTATAAGCATATTTTTAAATATTTTTTTAAGCAATTATTTTTGGGCTCTTTAAATTATAATTTAGATTAAAAAAGTTTCTATTTGCCGACTTTATCGGGCTGTTAGCCAATTTTTCGTATTCATTTACCACAGAATTTATAACATCGGGGCTAATAAGTATACTTTTAGGGCTCTTGGAATATTTATACTACTACACATATTTTCTTCCGTAAATTATGATTATAAAGACTGTCGCAAAAAAAATATTTTTTGTGTTTTTTATTGGTACGTTTTTAACCCTGAATTCATCCGGACAAATATTCATTAATGAAATTTGTCCAGCAAATGTTTCTATAATTGCTAATTCCGATGGCCAATTTGATGACTGGATTGAAGTTTATAATGCAGGAACATCTATAATAAACTTGAACGGCTATTGTTTAACTGATGATTCAACGAAACCAACACTATTTACTTTCCCAAATTATAATCTTGATGCTGGAGGTAAGGTGGTCGTATTTGCTTCAGATCAAACTAATAAAATCCTCGTCGATCATTGGGAGATGCCTGTTAATGCAGGCACAATTTGGAAATATTCTCCCGGAATTGCAACTATTGATACCAACTGGAGGAATTTAAACTTTATAGAAACATCGTGGACTGCTGACCATGGTGGTATTGGATTTGGCGATGGCGATGATAATATTGTAATTCCTGTAAGTGCATCTGTTATGTTACGCAAGACATTCACCATTCCTGATACTTCGCAGATTTTAAAGGCTGTTTTGTTAATGGATTACGATGATGGATTTGTTGCTTACCTCAATGGTGTAGAAATCGCACGAGCTAATATTGGTACAGCTGGTTTTAGGCCCTTGTGGAATGCCCTTGCCGGCAATTCTCATGAAGCATTATCGTATCGTGGCCTCCCATTAGATTCATTTAATATATCACCAACAATATTTAAATCTGCCTTACGGCCGGGAACAAATGTTTTGGCCATAGAAGTACATAATACACCTGCAAATTCTGACGATCTTACAGCTATACCATATCTGTTTTTTGGAATGCGTTCGCCAGGATTAACTTTTATTCCCATTCCTTCCTGGTTTCGTGTGCCTTCCAAAGATTATTTTAGTGCAAAATTTAAACTCAATCGTTTTGGTGAAAAAATTTTTCTGAATAATTCAACAGGAATTAATATCGACAGCAAAACTTATCCTGCAATGGAAAACAATAATTCATTTTGCAGGATACCTGATGGTTCTACTAATTGGTGTTTTGTTGAATCACCCACACCTCAAGCAACAAATAATTCGTCAACTTGTTATACTGGCTATGCATTTCCTCCTGTCTTTTCTAGAGAAGGAGGTTATTATAATTCAACTCAAACAATTTCGATAAGTACTTCCACGCCGGGTGGTGTTATATATTATACAACCAATGGGAATACACCTACGATAAATAGTCCCGTGTATAATTCTCCTATTGTAATATCCTCTACAAAATCAATTCGTGCAAAAGTTTTTGCTAACGGAATACTTCCAAGCACTTTAATTACCAATACATATTTTATAAGTGGATTTACTCATTTATCTACATTTTCAATTACAACAGATTCACTTAATTTATGGGATTATAATACGGGTATTTACGTTTTAGGTCCTGGTGCATCAGCAACATCTCCATACAAGGGGGCGAATTTTTGGCAAAACTGGGAAAAGCCTGCTTCGATCGAGTATTATGATAAAAATAAAAACATGGTTGTCAAATTGGATGCTGATATTAAGATTTATGGAAATTATTCGCGGGCAAAACCACAGAAAAGTTTTGAGATAAAACTTAAAGATAGTTATGGTACCGGATCATTTGTATATTCAATTTATCCGGATAAATCTTACGTCGATGATATCAGCAATATAATTTTAAGGAACTCAGGTACTGATTGGAATAAAGTTCATTTTCGTGATGCCATGATGGAGCGCATCATGAAAAAGACAAACAGTGGTTATCTCGCTGCTGAACCAACCATTGTATATCTCAATGGAGAATATTGGGGCGTTTACTGTATCAATGAGAACCATGACCAACATTGGATGAAAAATAATTTTGGTTTGGGGAAAAGTGAAATAGATTATCTGAAAGAATCAGGAAGTAATATTAGTATAGGCGAAGGCAGTGATTCTTCATTTTGGACACTATATAATTATGCTACTACCGAGGATCCTTCTACACAAAATTATTACGATCAAATTAATTCCTCATTAGATCTGAAAAATTATACTGATTATTTTGCTGCTGAAACTTTTTATAATAATGGTGATTGGATTGGTGACTGGACCAACAATATTAAAATATGGCGACCAAATTCTCCGGGAGCTAAATGGAGATATTTATTGTATGATTTGGATTATGGTTTAGGCTTATACGGCACACAGGATGATAATAGATTGTCAATGGCAATAAACCCAATTGCTTTCAGTCATACTTCTGAAATGTTCGATGCAATTCTAAAAAATCCAACCTTCAAAAGAAATTTTATTAATCGCTATGCTGATTTAATGAATACGACGTTTCTTCCTTCGAATATAAATTCTGTTATGCTTTCATTAAAAGATACTATGTCTTTTGATATGCCTGCACATTTTGCAAAATGGGGAAGTAATACAACAAATTGGAACACCGAAATTTCAGCTATGATGGGTTTTGCAAATGCTCGTCCGGAAATTATAAAGAATTTTATAAAAGCTGAATTTTCCCTCGATGGTATAGTAACACTTACATTTCAAGCATCACCTGTTGGTTCTGGTAGAATTGAAATAAGTACTATAATTCCAACGACCTATCCTTGGACGGGAGATTACTTTAATGGTAATCCGGTTACACTTACAGCGATTCCGAATCCGGGTTTTAAATTTGATCACTGGCGTTCGAATAAAATTATTAACAGAGATAATCCTAATCAATCAGTAACGTATAATTTTACAAGGAATGAATCCATAAAAGCATTTTTTATAGGATCTGCAGTAGCACCTAAAATTTGTGTCAGCGAACTTAATTACAACTCTAGTTCATCATACAATGCTGGCGATTGGATCGAGCTTCATAATTATGGTACGACTAGTATTGATATTTCCGGATGGAGATTGAGCGATGGAAACGATAATCATAATTTTGTTATTCCAACCGGAACAGAAATACCTGTAAATGGCTATTTGGTTTTAGTGGAAGACAGCATCAAATTTAAATCGCAATTTCCTACTGTAAATAATTGGTTAGGGTTAATTGGTTTTAATTTTTCAAACAAAGGAGATCAGGTCAGATTGATAAATAATCTGGACATAGCATATATTTCTTTTTTCTATCAGGATATAACACCTTGGCCGGATAAGGCTAATGGATTGGGATATACCTGTGAGTTATCAAGTAATATCGCAAATCCAAACAATGGCAGTAGCTGGTTTGCTGGCTGCATCGGCGGATCTCCCGGAAAAGCTTATGGCACTTCATTAACTATTCCTGTTGCAGTTTCCGGTAGCACAACAATCTGTAGTGGAGGAAGTACTATTTTATCTGCAAGTTATTTTCAGGGTAGTACTTATCAGTGGAAAAAGAATAATATAAATGTCGGAGGAGCGACAGATTCTGTTTACAATGTATCACAAGCAGGTTCTTATTCAGTGAACATTACTAATAATGGTTGCTCCGCATTATCACCAGAATCGGATGTCTCAACGGTTGCACAACAACCGGATCCAGCTACAACTTCTGCAAGCCGTTGTGGTGCAGGAGATTTAGCTTTATATGCGACATCTTCTGATTCCGTTTTTTGGTACGATAATTCTTTAAACGGAAACCTTGTTGGAGCCGGAGATGTTTTTCATATACCTTACATAACTCAGTCAACTACATTTTATGCAAGAACAGGAAAAAATTGTCCGAGTAATTCTGTAGCAACTCTTGCAGAAATAAAACTACTTGCAGAATCTCCTGTTTCGAACGATACATTAAGATGTGGACCTGGAATAGTAACATTAAATGCAACGGATACTGCAGAAATAAGGTGGTATAATGCATCTGTAGGCGGCGGCCTGTTGGCAACCGGATCTTCATTTACAACAAACGTTCTTGAAAACGATACTTCTTATTTTATTGAGGCCGGAAGTGTTTGTCCGAGTTCCAGAATAGAAGTTCGTGTTATGATTAGCAGAACACCGGAACCAGTAGTTTCCGATGTTTCCCGATGTGGAAACGGAACACTTACTTTCACAGCTAATTCTTCAGCACCGGTTTACTGGTACAAACAGCAATCAGAGGGTATTTCATTAGGTTCCGGATTTTCATTTACAACAACATTCCTTACTGAAACCGATACTTTTTATGCTGAAGCAAACAATGGTTGTCCAAGCGCCCGTGTGAGAATAATGGCAATCGTAAATTCAATACCACCAGATCCGATTGTTGAAAATGTAATTATCTGCGGATCGGGATCAGCGACATTAATTGCTGATGCAACGGAGCAGGTTAATTGGTATGATGCGCTTTCAGGAGGTAATTTGCTTTTTACAGGATCGAATTTTACTACACCGATTCTTTCAAATACACAAACATATTATGCTTCTACAGGTTATGATTGTCCGAGCAATAGAGTTCCTGTGCAGGCTATCATTAAATCAATACCTGCATCACCAATAGTTTCAGATGTAGCAAGGTGTGGCCCCGGAACATTAATATTAACAGCTGCATCACCGTTGCCTATTAGCTGGTACAATTCTTCTTCGGGCGGATTGCCGATTGCTTCGGGTACTTCATTTACGACTCCATATATTTCAAGCAGTGTTACCTATTATGTTAATGCGACAGATGAATGTGAAAGTTTAAGGGCAGCTGTAAATGCAAACATTGTTGCTCTTCCTATTGTTGATCTTGGCCCTGATACTATAATAATTCCAGCCGGACAATCAATAACATTAGATGCAGATACGGGATTCTCTTCATACTATTGGTCAACCAATCAATCGTCGCCTCAGATTCGTGTTACATCTTCAGGTGTTTATTCAGTTATTGTCACTAATAGTATTGGATGTACGGCTACGGATGAAATTTTTGTTAATATTATTACATCCGTGAAACCAATATTTGGAGGTGCAATAATTAAATTGTATCCTAATCCTGCCAAGGAAAAAATAATTTTGGAAATTTCAGATTTGCCATCTAAAATTATAATGATAAAATTATATTCAATAGATGGGAAAATAGTAAAAAGAGAAATATTGAGTTCTTCGAATGGCCAATTCAAAAAAATAATATCAATAGCAGGAATTACGTCCGGCCTTTATTTTCTGGAGGTAGAAAGCGATAATTATTCTACGAAGATGAAGGTTGTTGTTGAATAGGCTTGAAAAAGCAGTCTTTACAGTTTGTTAAATGATGGGGTATTTTAAAAGGTTAAACAAATCTCTTTTTGTTGTAAATCATAGACTAAAAGCTTCACTTAACAACTGAAATCTTAGTATAATTTGCGCCATTATTATTATATTTGTAAATGGTGATTAAATTGAAGTATAATTCGTTATTTATTTGTTTTTCATTATTTCAACTACTTGTATGTCAAGTTTTTGGATTTATTCCCAATCCTAATAAGGTTGTTGTCGTTGTTTTAGAAAATCACGCATACAGTCAGATATATGGTTCTCCGGCTGCTCCATATTTAAATAGCCTTATAAATGGGAGCCGGACGGCTTTTTTCACGAACTCTTACGCTGTATTTCATCCAAGCCAGCCAAATATGTTAAGGCTTTATTCGGGTTCGAACCAAGGAACTACCAATGGCAATCTCCCTCTTAATGCTCCTTTCAATACACCAAATCTTGGTGCTTTATTAATCAATGCTTCAAAAACATTTATTGGTTATTCTGAAGGACTTCCTTACCCCGGTTATCTCGGCGAATTTTTTGGTGGCTATGCAAGAAAACATAGCCCTTGGGTAAATTGGCATGGCAGTTCGACGTATGCAATTCCCGATTCATTGAGTCAGCCGTTCACTTCTTTTCCTACAAATTATAATTTACTTCCTGATGTATCATTTGTAATACCCACTCAGAACAACGATATGCACAATGGATCTGATCCAACAAGAATAACTGTAGGAGATAATTGGATTCAAAATAATTTGGGAGGATATATTGAATGGGCGAAAACAAATAATAGTTTATTAATACTAACCTTTGATGAAGACGATAATTTTTCAGGCAATCACATATTTACATTAATAATTGGGCAGCCCGTTCAACCGGGTAGTTATTCAAGTCGAATCGATCACTATAATGTTCTGCGAACGATTGAAGAGATGTTTTCTTTACCTTATGCAGGTGCTTCTGCAACAGCAACTCCAATAGATTTCTGTTGGGATGTTTGTACTAATTCCGCAACAATAAATCCTTCCGGACCGGTTTATTTTTGTAATGGTGATTCTGCAATACTTACGGCATCAAGTGGGAATACTTATGCCTGGTCTAACGGAGAAACAACACCTTCTATCACAGTTTCTTCTTCAGGTAATTACAGAGTTACAGTGACAAATGGTTTAGGCTGTACTTCCACTTCATCGTATGTGGAAATTATTGAAAGTGATTATACATCGTCAATACTTTTTTTTACTGAATCAATGGACACTGCCGTTGGAACAACATCTATTGCAATGCATGAAGCAAATAATGGATTTGATAATGATAATTTTACGATGTCAGGAACCGGAGATGTCAGGCCTACGCTTCCTTCATTTAATTATACAGGTGCTTCAGGAGGTTCAAATATTTTTCTTACAAATACGGCAGGGAAAAATTTTATTATATCGGATATTAATACCAGTGCATTTGTCGATTTTAAATTATCGTTTGGAATTTATAAAAGTAGTATAAACGGAACAGGAGAAGATCTTTTAGTTCAAGTAAGCAGTGATGGAATTAATTATACAAATCTTTCATTTGATCCTTTGCCTTCTGGCTCGGGAACAGCACATTGGTATTACAGGACCGCCGTAGGTTTTATACCTCCAACATCGAATCTTAGAATTCAATTTCTTCAGACTGGAGTAGTTTCACAATACAGAATCGATGATGTTGCTTTAAGGTATTTGTCGGGCTCATATTCTATTTCAATTAGTGCTGGAGGGCCCACTTCTTTTTGTCAAGGTGATTCTGTTAGTTTAAATGCTACTCCGATAAATTCTTATATCTGGTCAAATGGGCAAACTACACAAAATATAAAAGCTGGTACTTCTGGAAATTATTATGTAGTAGGAACATTGGCAAGTGGATGCCAAATTGTTTCTAATTCAGTTTCAGTAAACGTTTCAGTAAAAAAAGCTCCTGAGGTAAGTATCAGCTCTAACATAGGGAATTCCATTTGTGCAGGAGATAATGTTGTTTTTTCTTCAATACCAGCTTTTGGTGGATTGTCACCGTCTTATCAATGGAAAAAAAATGGAAATAACGTTGGGACTAACAGCAATTCATATTCGAATAATTCTTTATCAAACAATGATGTATTAACCTGTGTAATGACAACCAGTGAATCATGTGTTTTAGCTTTAAAGGATACGAGCAACAGCATAACAATGACCTTAAATCAAAATGGTGCAGCGAGTGTAAGCATTACTAATGATTTTGCAGACACACTTTGTGCCGGAGATATTGTTACATTTTATGCCGTACCTCAGTTTGGTGGTTCTACGCCTATTTATCAGTGGAAAAAAAATGGAATCAATGTTGGATCAAACAGTGATACGTATACGATAAGTTCTTTAATTAATGGTGATATTATAAAATGTTTGATGACAACTAGTACAACTTGTGCCACACCAATAACATCAACAAGTAACAGTATGACGATGATTGTATTTCCGAACGCTACTCCGCAGGTTACAATTAATTCTGATCTTGGCAACACAATATGTTCGGGAGCCAATGTGGTTTTTTCTGCACTTCCTGTTAATGGAGGGCCAGCACCTATTTATCAATGGAAGAAAAATGGAATTTTTGTTGGTACAAATTCAGGTTCTTATACTATTAATTCTCTTTTAAATACTGATCTAATTGACTGTATTATGACCAGCAATGCAGCATGTTCTTTACCTGAATCAGTTTCAAGTAATAGTATTTCAATGACTGTAAATAATAATGTTACTCCTTCAATAAACATTTCAACCAATGTTGGAACAATAATTTGTTCCGGAACCAATGTTGTATTTACTGCTACTACTTTTAATGCCGGAGTTTCTCCAACCTATCAATGGAAAAGGAATGGATTAAATGTTGGCAATAACAGTAATGTATTCTCAAGCAATACTCTTAATAATTCCGATACAATATCCTGCACTCTAACAAGCAATGCTGTTTGTCCTACTCCATCATCGGTAATAAGTAACAGTATAATCATGACTGTAAATGCATATGTTAATCCTTCTATTATTATTACAGCTAATACAGGCAACACATTTTGTGCAGGAGTAAATGTAACATTCACTGCGGCTCCCGTGAATGGTGGAAATTCCCCTATTTACCAATGGAAAAAGAATGGAATCAATGTTGGGATTAACAGTAATATGTATTCTGACAATGCACTTGCCGAAAACGATGTTATACTTTGTATGATGACAAGCAATGCATCGTGTGTAACTGGAAACCCGGCTACTTCAAATACTAAAAACATTACAATTACTCAAGTGCCTTCAATTCAAAATTTTAATCCGACAACGGCTTCAAGTGGTGTAGGAGTTGTCATTAACGGAACAAATTTTACCGGAATAACATCTGTCAAATTTAACGGAAGTAACGCTTCTTTTGTTGTTAACAATAGCACTAAGATTACTGCTTTCATTCCCACAGGTGCTACTTCAGGGAATATTACAATTACCAACAACTGTGGTATTGCAGTCAGTGGAACACCAATTACCATTAATTCGACGGCTGTTATATTAAATTTGAAAATTTTTATTGAAGGATATTACAAAGGTAGCGGACAAATGAGAGAGGTGGTTAGCCCGGGAATTTGTGATACTGTAACCGTTGAATTGAAAGAAACCGTTTTTCCATTTAATACTTTATTTACCAGCAGGAGTGTTATAAATTCTTCCGGTAATGGAGCGTTCAATTTTCCTTTGTCAGCAGACGGTAGTTCTTATTATATAACTGTAAATAATCATAACACACTCAAAACATGGAGTTCGAATCCTAAATTGTTTAATATGAATACAAGTTATGATTTTACAACTTCTTCCTCACAAGCATTTGGTAATAATCAAAAGAATCTTGGTGATGGAAGTTTTGCATTATTTAGTGGCGATGTAAATCAGGATAACCAAATAAGCAGTTCTGACTTCGTGGAAGTAAGAGATGCAACACAGCTATTCCTTGCAGGATATTTAATAAAAGACTTAACCGGAGATTATTTAATTGAATCTTCCGATTTTAGTTTAATAGAAAATAATATTGGCAGAATTATATTGCACCCATAATACCATTTAAACTGAATGCTTTATTAATTATAAAAAAATACAAATAATAATATAAATTACAAATATTACTTAGGAACTTTTGATTTATCGCATGAATAAAAAAAATATTGTATTCTTTTTACTGTTCATTCAATATTGTTTTCCGGTATATTCCCAGGGGATAAAAATTTTATTTGATGCCACTAAAGCAGAATCTGCAAGCAATGCAGATTGGGTAGTTGATGCAGATTTACACAATCTTGGATTTAATTCAGGTCCGGCAATCATCGGTGGTGGTAATGAGTCCAATCCACAACAAATCCCGACACTGCCTCAATCATCAATTACAGCCTCAACATCAGAATCATATTGGAAGGGTGGATTGTCTTATTGGGGAGTTGATTGTGCAAATCAAAATTATACAATTGAAACATTACCTTACAATGGGCAAATTACCTATGGGAATAGTAGTAATGCACAAGATCTTTCCAATTATAAAGTATTTATTGTTTGCGAACCGAATATAATTTTTTCAGCATCAGAAAAAACCGCTATTCTTACTTTCGTTCAGAATGGCGGCGGCTTATTTATGGTATCAGATCATGATGTGTCAGACAGAAATAATGATGGAAAGGATTCGCCGCATATATGGAATGACCTGATGACTGTAAATACGGTACAGACAAATCCATTCGGTATTAGTTTCGACTATGCAAATTTTTCTCAAACATCATCCAATATCCCTTCATTACCATCAGATTCTATTCTACACGGGCCGGCAGGTAATGTGACCCAAGTTCAATGGAGTGCAGGTACTTCAATAACTCTGAATACAACACAAAATTCTACCGTAAAAGGTGTAGTTTATAAAACAGGATCAAGTTTCGGGAATAGCAATGTAATGTGTGCCTATGCACGTTATGGAAGTGGTAAAGTTGCTGCCATTGGCGATAGTTCTCCTTGTGATGACGGAACCGGTGACACCAATGATAATTTATTCACAGGGTATACAGCGGTTAATCATCGTAAATTATTAATGAACATTACAATTTGGTTGGCTACTTCAACGAATACCGGGCCACCAACTGCAAATTTTACAGCTAATCCATTATCACTTTGTATCGGTCAAACTACTATTTTTACAAATAGTTCTTCTTTGGGAATTACAAGTTACTCATGGAATTTTGGATCAGGGGCAACTCCTGCAACCGCAAATACTGTAGGACCACATTCAGTTTCTTATTCAACATCAGGAAATAAAACGATTTCACTTTCTGTTGTAAGTCCGGGAGGAAGTAATTCAATAACTAAAACAAATTATATATCTGTAGCATCGAATTGCCAAACTCTTGATGCCGGCGCGATTTCATTGTTAAGTCCTGCATCAGTTCCTTGCCCGATTCAAAATGAACCTCTCCAGGTTAGAATAAAGAATTATAGCACCAGTACATTGGATTTTTCTGTCAATCATTTGGATGTAGTGATTCAAATTACAGATCCTTCTGCAATGGTTCAATCGTTCACAAAAACGATCAGCACAGGTACACTGGCTGGAGCAGCAACATTAGATATTACTTTCAATAATACATATGATTTTAATTTGGCCGGGAATTATTTTTTTAATGCAAATACAGTTTTACTTAATGATGCTAATTCTGCGAATAATTTGATGCCAACAGAAACAATAACTGTTGGCCAGGGTTTTCAATCTGATTTTACAGTAGTATCCGAAAGCATGGGGACGGT
>JANLOW010000050.1:0-13579 GCA_031366785.1 Bacteroidota bacterium
GAGGCAGATCACCACCTGTGCGCCATTGTTTCTGAGATCATTCACCACCTGCTGTGCAATGTTTACAATGTTGTTTTTAACAACAACAGGAAAAGGAATGTTCGTTGGATTGTCGGGAACAGTCATTCCGAAAATTCCTACTTTAACGCCGCCCACATTTTTAATTATAGAAGGGAGGACAAAATTCTGCAGAGATGGAAACGCCGACATGTCGAGATTCGCCGACAAAACGGGAAGCTTCCATGAACGAATCCTGCCAATAGTGCATCATGCAAGACTCCCGGGCCAAGGTCGAATTCATGATTTCCCACTGCCATGGCGTCAAATCCCAGTTGTTTCATCATCTGTAGCTCCGGCACTCCAAAAAATTTATTGAACAATGGATCACCTTGGAACAGATCTCCGGCATGAAGGAGCAATACATTCGGTTCCGTTGCACGCAAACCGTTTATTATAGTTGCAGCCTTTGCAATGCCTCCTTCCTTACCATTCAATTCATGATCTTTCTCGCCGTGAGCATCAAGATGTGAATGCGTATCATTCACATGAACAATAGTGATTGTCGTTCCGTTGACTAAGAGAGTTGTCAGCAAAAAGATTAAAAATAGATTAATTGTTTTCATGGTTTTTGATTTTAAGATTTATGAAAACAAATTTATACTTAAACAAAAGCAGGGTAAAATTGACTTTATCACTTTGTATTTTTTATTTCAGCAATATTTACTAAAAAACAAAGGCCGGGGATTTTAATCAAAAGAATTCCTCGAAGCTCTGCTTCGGGGTGGGGCGGGGGTGAGTAATGTAAAGGTTATATTTGCCTTATGAGTGAACATATTCATAAGCGGCATAATAAAAGTTTGTTGTTGTATCATTTGGTTTGTCCTATCAAGTATCGGAGAAGCATTTTGTCTGAGGAGGTTGAAAAAAGCCTGGTGGAAGTTTGTAAGAATATTGAAAGTAGGTTTGAGATAATTTTTATAGAAATAGGAGCAGATGAGAATCACGTTCATTTTTTGATACAAAGTGTACCCATGATGTCTGTTAAAGAGTTAGCTCAAACAGTGAAAAGCATTACAGCAAAAGAACTTTTCCGTCTTCATCCGGAGGTTAAACATCAACTGTGGGGAGGGCAATTTTGGACAAGTGGATATTATGCAAATACAGTAGGGCAATATGCCAACGAAGAGATAATTCAAAGATATATCAATGAACAAGGCAATGCAAAAACAGAATACAAAAAATTTCATAGAAGTCAATTAAGTTTATTCGAGTAACGCGATACCTCGAAGCTCTGCTTCGGGGTTATTCATTTATTGATTCCTGCAAATTGACTTTAGAATAAATTAGCCTTGGAGAGGGGAATAAATATTCCTTCTTTAAATTGTTTTTTCCCTGTGAATACATTTTCGATGATTATTAATTATTGCCAAAATTTCTTAGAAAAATCAATGAATTGATGCAACCTGCCATTTTAAAAATTTAGAAGTACGTTTTCAATTTTTTATTCTTCATCCTACAAAATAGTTTTACTTCTAAAAAAAATGGAAGCATTTCAAAATTATTCAATCGCATTACTTGCAACAATGATTTTACTTGAGACTGTAGTCAGAATTAAGAATGGATTGACTGATTCAGAAAAGAAAGATTGGTGGATGTGCATGTTTCTAAGCCTGGCCTCACTATCGATTTCACTTACAACGAAGGCGTTTTTTTTAGATCAGTCGGATAACAATCCTCATAATTTGCTGGCTGAAATTCCTATGTCTTTTCCTTTAACAATGATCCTATTTCTTATTATGGATTTTGCTACATATTGGTATCACCGTCTGGCGCATGGTAGTAGAATTTTCTGGGCATCGCATGTAGTTCATCATTCTTCTAACAACTTTAATCTGACTGTCGGAATAAGGGAATCGATCGTAGAAGGATTTTATAGGTTAATTTACTGGTCATTTTTTTACTGGATAGGCTTTCCGGCAATCAGTATTTTTATTGTTGACGGCACGAGCCTGATCTTCCAGGCGCTTCTTCACACTAAATACATTGGTAAACTGGGAGTATTGGAAAATATAATCAACACGCCATCGAGTCACCGCGTTCACCATTCATACAATACGGAGTACTTGAATAAAAATTTTGGAGGAGTTTTAATTATTTGGGACAAAATATTCAGTACCTATTGCAAGGAAGTGACACAGCCGAGATATGGATTGACTGATGATGAGCCTTCCTATGATCCTGTTAAGATTAATTTCTGTCAATGGAATGAAATCGGTCGTCTGTTGAAGAAAGCAACAAACATAAAAGCTGTTTTGCATTCATTATTTGGTATGATTAATAACCCGACTAGGCGGAACATTTGAGTGCCAGCCATGAGAACAAGGTCATATCGTTACACACAGTACGTCAATTTTAGATATCACCTTTTCATCGAGAGTTTTTATTTCGCTAATTTAGATTATGAAAATTTATTACACTAACATTTACGAGTCCTTTTAGCCGCTGTAACGTACACATTCTTCGACGTACTTATTTCCTACATTTGCCAAAAGCACAACAGCGCTTCGACGCCTGCCTGCCTTGCGACACGCGGGCGTCGAAGCATCGGAAAGTTTTCTAATTTTGAGAGATGAAAATTGACGACAAATGGTTGACAAGTCCGTCGCAGCAGGGGTATTTACCCTTTACTTCACGATAATACTTTCTGGTTTAATGCTTCCGATTTCGATAAAGAAAATTGGTTTGATGAAAGCAAATTACTTATCTCGGCTTGCAATGAGAAAGGAATGCCAGCATACTTAGAGAGTGGATAATCCCACCTACTTGATGAACAAATTATTTATTATTCAGCTTAACAATTATTACGTAAATAATTTTTAATGTAATATTAAAAGTTTAATTTCCCTTTCCACCTACCATTTATTTTTGTAATTCTCTTATCGCTAGAAACTGTTAAGCTTTATTGTATCTTTAAATCCACTTAAAATCGAATTTTAGTTTGAACCCAAAAACAGAAAAAATACTTTTCTACCTCTTTCTTGTTATTGCATCTGTTATAGTTGTTTGGAAAGCAATTTCTTTAAACGCCACCTTTGATACCGGCGATGGAATTCAACATTACCTTATTTCACACTTTTCATGGAAACACCCTGAATTACTTCTTGACCTTTGGGGGAAACCTTTTTTCACACTTATATCTTCACCTTTTTCCCAATTCGGATTAAAAGGAATGATTATATTTCAGGGAATTTGCGCAGTATTTACTACCTTCTTTGTTTACAAAATTGCAATTAAATTAAATTTCAAATATGCTTGGACTGCGCCAGCTTTTATATTCTTTTCACCAATTTATTTCGCTGTAATTAATACAGGGCTAACGGAAATATTTTTTGGATGCATATTTATTTTTTCCGTTTGGCTTATCTATGAAAAAAAGTTTATTCTAGCTGCAATTGCAGCTTCTTTTATTCCATTCGTACGTCCAGAAGGATATATTGTTTTACCATTAATAGCCTCAGTTTTATTTTTTAGAAAAAAATTTCTGGCTATTCCTCTACTATTTTCAGCTACACTCATTTATACTATAATTGGATATTTTTATTTTGGTGATATTTTATGGATAATAACAAATAACTATAAAATTGATGAAAATTACATTGGAATGAAAGGTAGTTTTCTCCATTTTGTAAATCATTATGATGAAATATGGGGAAAAGCTTATACAATTCTTCTTTTAATCGGTATTTGCCGATTATTATTTTCATTTATTCAATTACTCAAAAAGAAAATAGTAAATGATTTTTTGTTCGAAGAAATATTTTTAATTCTAGGAAGTTTTTTAGGTTGTCTTCTCTTGCATAGCTTACTTTATTGGATGCCGGGAGTGTTAAATAATTTAGGAATGATCCGGTATATGACAACACTTATTCCTAGTGCGGCACTACTTTCATTAAGAGGTATTAATTTAATCACTGTAACGCCCTTGAGAAAATTTTTCTATTTGGAAACACTCACGATTTGTATAATATTATTTTTTATCGTAAAAGGTCCAATTAAACAGTGGTATTATTCATTTTATATTAACAACGAGCAAGCTGTAATAAACGTAACCGGAGATTGGTTAAACTCTTTCCCTAAAAACCATAAAGTATGTTACATGAATCCATGTGTTCCAATTATAACAAAAATTGACCCATTCAATGAAAAAACAACTACGTTGTTATGGTCCTTAAATACGGATGATATTAACTCTTTACCTGATAGCACAATTATTATTTGGGATTCACACTTTGCGCCGCAAGAAGGAAATTTACCTTTAAGTCTGCTACTTAAAAACAAATTTTTTATCCCCTTAAAGCATTTTAAATATTATAATGAAAATCTTCCATTTGAAACATGGGCTTTTATGAAGACTAATTCCCAACAAGATGTAATTCCATTTCTGCCTCTTGAAATTGTAACAGATTTAGGAATACTTTCAGATTTTAAAAATATCAATTCTAATTTATTTGATTTTGAACCCACATCTTCACTTGATAATGAAATGATATCAAAAGAGAAATCCTTCCTGGGAAATAATTCGCTTAGGTATACTTCTAAAAATGAATTTGGCCCCGTCTTTACAAGAAATATAAATAATTTAAAAAATTCAAATGAACTAAGAATGATTAAAGTGCAATTCCAATTTTTCTCACATGAGTCAATTAAAGATTTATTTCCAACAATAGAAATTACAAACAATGATAAAAAAATTGAAAGGCATTACCTGAATTTAAATCAGTCAATAAAACTTAATGAATGGAATTTCGTTCAATTAGAACTAGCTTTACATCCAAATGAAGTAAGCAATTTATACGATATCAGTTTTTATTTTTGGAATAAAGGCAAAAATTCATTTTACATAGATGATTTAAATTTACATTATTATTAATTAAATAAACAGATAGATTATTATTAAAATTATTTTATACTCATCAACTTTCATAAATCCTGATGCGACTTACTTATTTCCTACCTCTGCCACAAGGCAGGAAGGCGCCGAAGCAAAGAAAAGTTTTTTAACTTTGAGAGAAAAAAATCAGCAACAACTGTTTGACAAGTCCGTCGCAGCAGGGAGAATACATAGGAAGAAAATTTAGACAATCTGATAAATTCTCAATCTGAAAATTATCAAGTCAAGATTATTCCTCTCAAAGAAACGTAGAGTATTAACCCAAATAAAAAAAAGAAAATATGGAAGTTCATCATCATGGCCATCACGAAGGGATGAAAAACTGGAAATCTTATTTCTGGGAGTTTTTAATGTTATTCCTCGCTGTGTTTGCCGGTTTTATGGCTGAAAATTTCAGAGAACATCAGGTTGAAAAGGCAAGAGGGATACAATATATACGGTCATTTTATAATGATCTGAAAACGGACAGTGCTGAATTTGCAGAACTCATTGTCATCTATGAAGAAAAAGTGAAAGCTTTTTCAAAAAGAGAAGAATGTTTTGACTCCTTGGCAGGCCAAAGTTTCAATTCCTGCCTTGGGGATTTAATACGTAAAGTCGGCGGCTTTCCCAACATGGTGAATGCAGATCAAACACTTTTGCAATTAAAAAATGCCGGAGGACTTCGACTGCTGGGTAAGGCAGATGCAGACAGTATCTTGTATTATGACAAGCAGGTTAGATCTTTTCTCAAGTTTGAAACAACCGGTTTTCAGGAAAGACAATACCGAATACGGGAATTGTTATATTCTATTTTAAATTACAAAAAACTTAAGTTAAAAAAAGCTGACTCAACTATTTCGTATTTTATTACCAATGATCCCGAAAAAATCAATCAATTTTTTGTAATGCTTAATGAACATGCATGGTATACCAACACCCATCTGAAAGATTTGAAACAATTATATGGGGAGGCGAACAGACTTATTAATTATTTTAAGAACAAATATCACTTCGAGTAAATTTTAATTATTGAAGTACATCATCATTCTCATGCCGAACACGGAAAGAAAAACTGGAAAGCGTATCTCTGGGAGTTTTTCATGTTATTCATGGCGGTAACCGCAGGTTTTTTTTAGAGAACCAACGTGAACATATTGTCGAACACAAAAGGGGTTTGCAGTACATTGAATCTTTTGTGGAAGATCTTAAAATAGATACGACACGATTCTCCGGTACTTTAAGCTATTACCATAAATTAGATTCCCTTCTCAGCCATCTGTATGTATGTTATGATTCAACCCTTCGTAATCAAGAACCAACGGAGTGTATGAAAAATATTTTTTACGCAACACAAGGCTTTCCGGATTTAATTTACACTGACAGAACATTACAGCAGCTGAAAAATGCAGGAGGACTACGTTTGCTGGAGGAAGAAGATGCCACCCGCATTATTAAATACGATGCGTATATGAGATATGTATTAAAAGTGGAAAGTACTTCTATGCAGGAAAAAGCAACCCAGGTAAGGCTCACCCGCAATTCTGTTTTTGCTTTTTCAGAAGCCATGGATTCCATTTATGTAAATGGAGCTTTGCCTGAAAAGATGTCCGTAATTACTAACGACAAGGATTTACTGAATAAGTTTTTTAACGAAGTGCTTGTTTATCGGGCTAATTGCGGTTACATGTCGGAACTGATAACCAAACTTCAGCAGAGGGCTAAGGATTTAATAAAATTTTACACGGAAAAGTATCACTTGAAATAATGGATTATGGACCTACATTTACATTCAAATGCCGTCCCCACACTGTGCTGGATTGTAAATCACTACTGTTCGGAACCTTTAGAATAATCAATTCTTAGTGATTTTTCAAATATTATTTTTGATTTTCGTTGCATTATCATTTCGTATCTTCGCGCGAATTGCTTTAAACATCGGGCGGTAGTTAAATAAAACGCAATGAACGCGAAGATGCGCAACATTTCGCAACGTTTAATAATTGACTATTTTAGGTTTAACTTTTCTTACTAAAAGGTTCCGAACCGTAGTGATTGTAAATCCTGCATAGCAGTGTTGAAATTTAGTTAATGGGATCTGTTGATAAATTTGAATTCGATGTGTTGTTTATTTATGATGTTATGAGCTAAACTCAACTCAGGATTAATCTGGATAAAATGAAATTCATACATGTATCGCGCTCACAAAATAAGCGGCGGTACTTTTCAAAACTATACCCATAAAAGATATTTACCTCTCTGCGATATTGAAAACATCTCAATGTGGAACATCAAAAAAGAATCTACACATTGCTAGCTGATAACATTTCTTAGTACTAATATCCTCTTAACCTTTTAATCATTAAAATAATGTATCATGATACTTAATAGAATTTTTATCCTCACACTATTTACCATTATTATTTTACAGACATGCTTTTCTACCGCCGCATCTTTTCCTTCCGATTCTATTGCTTCTGAAAATAAATGGCGCATTGGATTAATCGCAAGTGAGGCAGTTGACTTTAGCGGTTATGTGTTGGTAAGAGAAGCTCAATACTCAGGCGATAAACTCTCGCTCACAAAACATCTTGGGATGAAGAATTTTTTAAGTACCGGAATATTTATTTCCTATCTTTTAAATAACAAATCTTCTTTGCTCTCGTTTTCGTTTCAGCGCAACTTCTTTAGAGGCCATTCTGTTCTTCCAAATGATGTATTTTTCAACGGCACCTTGATCAAAGGATCCGATGGAATTTCAATTAATAGAACTGAGTTTACCCGCCTAAGTTTCCGTTTTGAAAAGTCTTTTAATAATTCTCATAAGTTTTATCCAGAAATTATTGCTGGATTACTCTTTGATAGAATATTATTTAAAATTGATGGAACTATTTTACCCAACTCTCCTCGCTTCGAGCCGGTTGAAGGATTCAAACGCCAGGCATTGCCGTATCCCTTTTTAGGCGCACGTTTAAACCGAAAGCTCTCAGCAAAGTCAACGGTCTCAATAGAAGCAAGTGGCACTTATATTCCACTTTTTAAAAGTTTCTTTAAGGAAGGTGGGCCGGTGTATTTAAAATATTATTCCTCCGATGCCGCTTTAAACTACCAACATGCACAAGGTGCGTTCACTTTCAATATTGCCTATTTCTGGCGCGAACTCCGAATATATGAATATAGTGAAGAAGATACCAACGATTTTTTCCTTTCAGTTTCCGGAATTCGTTTCACTATCGTATATCGATTTACTTTGTAAGTAAATCCGGAATAGCGAGGCTTTTTTTGCGAAAACACCCTTGTAATTATTATTTCTTTGTGATACTTTTAGGTTTATTATTCCTTCATTAAATTTATGTGTAAGACTGATTTAAATTCCGATACTATTTTTATTTTTAAAAATTTTCCTTTCAGGTGAAGCGACTATTAATCAAAATTATATTTTATTATCATGAAAACAATTTTAATTTTTATTTATCTGATGGTTTTTGGGTTCGCTATGCAGGCTCAACAACAAGTTTTGAAATCAACAGATGGAAAAGATATTCGGTTTTATGTGCGAAACGTTTGCCAGGATTTTGGCCAAATAATCATTTGTGATGGAAATGATTCGGCAAACGTCAGCCCAACTATTGGAAGTCTTGGATGTTATGGCCCCCAACATTACTTTCAAATCGATTCGCTCTTATTATTTAATCAAATTGATTATTTTGATATTGATGAAACGGGTGGGCTAACCTATGATCCTAAACTTATGTGCTTGGGAAACGATAACCTGTTGTTAACCTATACAATCAATTATTTAACTTACTGTGATTCCCCGAATGTAGTTGGAGTAGATACTATAGTAACAGATAGTATTGCCGGAATAAGTGTATCCAATAATCAGTTGGTTTATATTAGAAATACAAGCATGACAAATAATATTTTCAATTTATATTCTAATCCATTTTCATTGCGGTTGAATATAACTCCATTATTTGTGTCCAATTTATATGATTCACATGTTGCAGTAGTCGGGCTCAATCAAAACAATGAAACCGAATTGATAATTATACTTAGAAATACTCAACAAATTCTTTTTGACACTGTACTTTCTCCTTTTATGAGTAATCCTGTCGCACTTAATTTTTCAGATTCTTATCATTTGTACGTTGTATCCAGTCCTGGTGATTCAATAGTGAATTTAATGACTTACGATTTTATAAATAATACAGTAAATATTGAAACAATTTACAACGGCTCAGGAATAAATGTTTTTGCGTTTTCGGTTTATTACGGATTTATTTTTCAACCTAATACGGATACAAGTATAAATAGCTTCGATAAACAATTGTTTTTCTTTAGGTACAATACCCATGCTTTGACTAATTATAATATTAATAAACGTTTAAAAGTTCTTGTAAATCCTGGTGGAAATCACAATCAGTTTTCATTCTTATGTGCAGTTGAGGATTTACCATCGACCAATATATTATTTGTATATGATATCTTTAATCTCCAGTTATTTGATTCGTTAATCACAGATGCAAATCCCAAATTTTATCGAAGTGACTTTCGATGCCCGTTAAGTGTAACGGAATACGATGATTCAAAAGTCGAATGGCTGATTTTTCCAAATCCTTCGAATAGTGAGTTTAATCTGGCCGCCTCGGGCCTCATTTGTGGCCGAGAATACAAAGTAGACATAATTGATATTACAGGCAGAATAAAATTCGAAACGACCGTTCATGCAAAAACGACCGTCACATTACCAACAGGGAAATTTTTACCGGGAGTTTATTTTATCCGTATTCATTCACTAAAAGGATTGGTAGTGCAGAAGATTATCAAATTATAGGAACTCCAATTTGGAGAAGTGTTTAGCACGAATTTTATAATTGATATAAGAATATTATTTTAAATGAGTGTGTTACTTCGAAGTGTACCCAAATTGTGTAGAATTCGCAATCACTGATTTTCGTAACTTTAATAAACATTAGTTAAGTAATAGGAAACAAAACTTAGATTCTCATTAAAGCTTGAAAATATTATGATCTATTCATTTTTGTTTATTGATTTAATTTGTTATTTCCTTTGATTACTTTATATTATACAGATTTTGAAATCATTTATCTTTATATACATACGCTTCAAGTGTTTTGAATTTATTCTTTTTATTAAGCATTACTATCAAATCCTTGTAATTACTAAAATTTAATTCAACCATTTTTAGCAGCTCTTTTTGTTTAATAGGTTTTATGACTTCGCCATCACTATATAAATAGAAAACCGGTTTACTATTCATAGACACACCATGTGTCATTGCATCCGCTGATACAACATTTGCATATGATTTTACCAGATGAAACTCATTGTTGAATAAAAGCTCTTCCATAAACATAAATTTCTTTTTTTGTTTCCTTTCTGAAAAAAATACCGGAATATATTCTTTAATCTTAAAATCTACTTTTATCTGACAATATAAATAGAGCGCCCCAATTCCTTTGCGATTTATTTCGAGTCGTTTATATTTTATAACATCCCATGAAGGAATTGACATTTCAGTACCGTCCAAAAGTTTGAAATTTATCTTGTCTATTTTATCACTTAAAAATGATTTGAGATGTAATTCCTGGAATGGGGTTGTGTAGAATGTATCTTCACGACTTATCAAGTAAAAATTATCTTCTAAATTATATGATGTCGCTATTACTTTACTCGTGTCTTTAAGTTTTAAATTAGTCTGAATAAAATGATTTGGATAATCAATAATTGCACCTGTAGCAACATCAACTAAAATTGCAACATTACTTAAGAGAGAAATCAATTTAAATTTTCTTTTAAGATCGATGGTTTTGGTTGCATAACCGGTTTTATGTAAAGTAACTTTTTTCGTAATTATCGATCTTTTAATTCTAAGAGTCAATGGAGTTACACCCACAATTTTATCATTTATTCTTAATTCTGCATTTTGAGGTGAAGTACTGAAATGAATGACGGATTTATTTCCTGTGTATAATGTTGCGCAGGAAGAAAATAGAAATAAAATAGAAATGTATAAAAACGGCCTCATAAAAAATATTTAAATCTTACCTTTTAGAAATGTTATGATTTCTTTTGTTATATTAACAAACATAAGAATATTTTCTTCAAATTGAATTTAAATTTCAAAGATGTGCAATGTTTCGCAACATGTATATTGGCTATTTTGGGTTTAATTATTCTTACTTAAAGGATCCGAACAGTTGTGATTGAAAATCTTCCACGGCGAAGTAATCAAGAGTGAATTGAAAGTAATCTTTACAAATAGGTTTTCTACTATTCCAGCTGTGTCGCGGATGTAATCACATATAGAAATCGCCCAGAGAGTAGATTAAGAAAAGGAATGTCAAAAATTCGATCCTGAATTTTATACATTCAAAATTTAAGAAAAATAAAGGACCTATTTAAAAAAAAACAGGTATTTTTATTTTCTCTAAAACGATAAATTAAATGAGTACTGCTTTATACAAACGTTTCCTGATAGTCAAAGATGATTTTTACGATGATCCTCAAAAGGTATACAACGAAGCATTGAATGCAGATTATCATGAACCTAAACATTACACAGGTTTTCGCAGCCGGAATGTTTACCACGAACCGGGCGTGAAACAAAAGCTGGAAAAAATACTGGGAATAAAAATTAATCGCTGGGATACAGATCCTTCAGATGAGAACGGTGTGTTTTATTTTGGATTTGCGAAAGGTAAGAATAAGGAAATACCTGGTGTTCATTCCGATTATCCTCACGACGATATCACAGCATTGGTTTACCTGACACCAAATCTTCCATTCGATTGCGGAACTTCTCTCTGGATGCATAAAAGTACAGGATTGACGGATCCTCCAACATCAAAAGATGGACGCAGACTGAAAAAGAAGGTTGTTGATATCAGAAATCTTTTTGAAGAGGAAACCAAACTAAGAAGCAAATGGATGGAAATTGACAGAATAGGATACCGCTTTAACAGGCTTGTAGCTTATCCATCAGGTGCTCTTCATTCTGCTACAAAGCATTACGGATCTTCGATTCAAAATGTGCGACTATACCAGACTTTTAGAATAGGTGTGGACTGGAATACATTTCGGATGAATGTTTAACCTCACCCCAACCCCTCTCCGGAACAGAAAATATTTTCATTATTTATATTCCCGGCCGGAGAGGGGCTTAGGAATGAATGAAATCATCCTATTATATGAGGTAATTAAATTCATTTATTTTAAGTTGATTCGCATTTATACTAATCAACACAAAATACTTTTGCCGGCTAATGCAATCATTTTTTCGGGAACCAATTATTTCTTATGCTCGCCATTTAAGAAAAAACCAGACCGAAGCTGAAAAGTTATTATGGAATGTTTTACGTGGAAGGAAATTTCATGGCTACAAATTCAGACGTCAACACCCAATCTCAGGATTATATATACTCGATTTTTATTGTTTCGAGAAAATGGTGGCAATTGAGTTGGATGGAATGCATCACCAGGAAGAAGTACAAAAACAATTGGATGATGATCGGTCTAATGTTTTGAGAATTCTTGGAATTAGGGTTATTCGTTTTACTAACTTACAAGTCATAAATCAAATTGATGAAGTTTTAAAAAAAATTTTGGAAGCATTGAATGATCCCTCTGATCCCACACCCTGTCGGGTACAGAAATAATTTCTATGATTCACATTCGTAGCCGGGTCTACAATTGGAAGAGCGCTCCCTTCTCCCGCCATGAATTTGCTATGAAAAAAATTATTTCCTCAGGGAGAAAGGCCGGTGAGTAGCTAAAGAATCTCCCCCTTCTCCCGCCATTAATTTGCTATGAAAAAAACTATTTGCTTAGGGAGAAGGGTCGGGGATGAGGGAGAAAAAACAACCGCAACTGCTCCTGATACTGATATTCATCAACAGGTTTAAGTTTTATCATCCGAAGCATTATTCTCAACTGATTCATATCTGTAATATTCATTGCGGAAGCCCATAAGGATACTTCTTTCAACACTTCATGTTCTTCATTTGTAAATGAATCTTGGCAGGAAGTTTTAACAAGGAATTCGTTTACACAATCCTGTTCGGCACGCTGACTGTTGCTCTTGTATTTTTTTATGATCATCTTTTTCACCTTATTGGTGATATCATAAACCCCGGTCTGAACCTTATTACCGAGGAGTAGAAAAATATCACTTTCGGTAAACTTTAAAAGTGTTTTTTCAGAAGAGCGATAACCCTTGAGTGATTTAATTTTTTGGAATTCAGTTTTAGCCAATAGCTTGAGTTGTGCATCCACAGGCCTGAAACCAAGCTTGTAATAAAACCAGAAAACGCCGGTGGCAATTCCTTCAGGACTATCCAGCCCGAATTGCGATGCTTCCACCTGGAAATAATTTATTTGAAAAAGCTGACGGTAAAGCCGCAGAACCTGGGCTACCATATAGGCAGACTCACCACCGCGAAACTGATCATAGATATTTAAACCGTAATCAGACCGCCAGCCAAAAACCCATCCGCCGGCATAAGCGGCGGGATAGCCGTTTTTAAAAAGCGTATAACCAATGTATGATTCCATCGGAAGTTGTCGTGCCTGAGGCATTCCGTAAATAGCAATAGACACTCCTCTTTCCAGATGATAAAGTCGAAT
>JANLOW010000053.1:0-2112 GCA_031366785.1 Bacteroidota bacterium
AGTTTTTAAATTTACAAGAGTATCATTTGGACTTACCATGAATGCATAACCATTCGAATCAGAACGGGCTTCTACATTATAGGTAATTGAATTAAACGTATTACCAGCAGAACCTTTCAAATCCAAATCATATCCTGAAAAGTCATATTCATTAATATAATATTTAGGATTTGTATTGGAAGCAGAATCTACAGAAGCTGTTACTGTAAAAGGAATTCCGTTTTTCTTAGCCTTTGGAATTGTATATACAAAGTTAATTTTTGAATGAAGAGTATTTTTAATTACAAGTCTGATTTTACCGGATGAAATAATGGCTTGTTTCAATTGTGCATTGCCAACACCAAGTTTTATATTATTATTATTTGAAAAAAATGGTGTATTAGGTTGAATGGTGGCTGGAAAAGGAGGAAAAATGACATACGTTGCAATGGTAGTATCAGCCACTTTGTATATTGAGTCAATGTTAAAATCAGAAAAAGTTGTATCGTAATTTACAATCATAGCACCATCCGATAATTTTTCGATGGAGGTGTCTGCTAATAATTCATCAATGCCTAAAGATGCATGAACTAACGGTCCCAAAACTTCAACTTCCCATTGAGGATGAGGGCTTTCTTTTTTACACGTTGAAAGTGTTATTAAAAATATGACAACTAAAATTAACCGGAGCGACATGAACCGTAAAGATAGGGGAAAAATGTAATGATAAGGATCTGTTTTTTGTATAGTTAGAATTACTACTAACAATAACCTACTGAAAACTTAATTTTAATGAGTACTGATTTCAAACTAAAAATAAAAAATCAGTATTTATATTTTTCTTTCCACAGGTTTTTAAGAAAAATCCTTAGCTCAATTTCCCGTGGATTGTTTCCGGGCTGGTATATAGTTTTGCCTTTTATTTCTTCAGGAAGGAATTCTTGTCCGGCAAAATTTTGTTCGTGTGAATGATCGTAATCATAATTTTTACCGTAACCCATTTCCTTCATTAGCCGGGTTGGTGCATTCCGGATATTCAAAGGAACAGGCAGATCACCCGTTTTTTGTATTAACGATATTGCTTCTTCAATGGCCATATAGCTGGCATTACTTTTTGGTGATGAAGCCAGGTATGTTACGGCTTGTGATAAAATTATTCGGCATTCCGGATAACCGATTTTATTGCAAGCATCAAAACATGTATTGGCGATTACTAAAGCAGTTGGATTAGCATTGCCGATATCTTCAGAAGCAAAAATGACCATTCGCCGGGCAATAAATAAAGGATCTTCACCACCGAGTACCATTCTTGCAAGCCAATATACAGCTGCATTGGGATCAGAGCCGCGCAATGATTTTATGAATGCGCTGATGACATCATAATGCATTTCACCTCCTTTATCGTATAGAGCAATTTTTTCCTGAGCAATTTCCTGAACAATTCCATTTGTTATGATGATTTCTTTTTCTTCAGGAAAATTATTTACTACAAGTTCGAATAAATTGAGAAGTTTTCGTGCATCGCCGCCGGAAAATCTCAAAAGAGCTTCATCTTCTTCAATAGTAATTTTTCTTTTTTTCAAAAAAACATCTTCACTCATTGCCTGATGAACTATTTTTAATAAATCTTCTTTGGAAAGTTCTTTTAAAACATACATCTGGCAACGGGAAAGGAGGGGAGAGATTACTTCGAAGGATGGGTTTTCTGTAGTTGCTCCAATAAGAGTTATAATTCCTTTTTCGACAGCACCTAACAACGAATCTTGTTGTGATTTACTAAATCGGTGAATTTCATCGATAAATAAGACCGGACTTCCGGGGACTTCTTTTAATTCGCCTGCATAACGTTGAGCTTTTTCAATAATATCACGAACGTCTTTAACTCCTGAGCTGATGGCACTTAAAATATAAAATGGCCGATGCAATTCAGAAGCTATGATTCCTGCCAGCGTTGTTTTTCCGACACCGGGTGGTCCCCAAAAGATAATGGATGGAATAGTATTGCTTTCAATAGAACGCCGAAGAATAGCTCCAGGGCCGGCAAGATGTTCCTGTCCGATATAATGAAAAAGATCCCGGGGCCGCATTCGCTCAGCGAGAGGAATTGTAGAAAATGACATTGTTACGAAGATA
>JANLOW010000060.1:0-11333 GCA_031366785.1 Bacteroidota bacterium
CGGCGCCCCTAAAGGCAGAGCCGGTTCAAAACCTTTTGGCCGCCCTCGTCCCGATAAAGCCGGATCCGATAAAAACAGCTTTCGTGAAAGATCAGAAGGAAGCGGAGGACGTTTTAAACGCGAAGAAAGCGGTTTTGATAAAGGAGAATTTAAACGTACTCCTTCAAAATCAACCGGTAGAAGTTTTTCCAAGCCACGCAGCAATGGCGATCGACCTGAGCGATTCAAACGAGAAGAAGGCAGTTCGGAAAGAGGAGATTTTAAACGTTCTCCCGGCCGACCACCGGGCCGAAATTTTTCTACACCATTCCGTGGCGGCGATAAACCCGAAAGAACAAAACGAGAAGGCGATAATTCGGAAAGAGGAGATTTTAAACGTTCTCCCGGCCGACCACCGGGCCGAAGTTTTTCTCCACCACCTCGCGACGGAGATCGTCCGGAACGATTCAAACGGGATGGGGATAAACGGGAAAGAGGAAGTTTTAATCGCTCTACCGACAAACCTGCCGGCGGTACTTATTTGCGAAGAAAAGACGATCGTCCGGATCGTCGGAAAGACGATGAAAGAGGCGAAGAAAAAAGAAGTTCTGAAAAACCATCAGATGAAAATAGTTTTCCTCAAAGCAAACCGGAAAGATCAGCCTTTCGTGAAAAACGTTCAGAAGATTATACTGACAAGAGAAAAAGAAAAAGAATTGGTGATAACGATAAACCATTTGACAAAAGAGTTGACAGAGGCGTAGCTGGGAAATTCAAATCACCACGATCAACACAGAGAAGTGATTCTCCACGATCGTATGGTGAAAAACGCCACGAAGAAAAACCGGTAAAAGAAAAAAAACGAGGCAGTTTCGAAAAACGCCCGACAGCAGATCGGCCTGAAAGACCCTGGAATAGAAAAGAGAAACATGAGTTTTATGGCGATCGCAAAAAAGCAGCACCTGAATTTCTCAAAGCATCAGAAGACGGATCCGTTCGTCTGAATAAATTTATTGCCAATGCAGGAATCTGTTCACGCCGCGAAGCCGATGAAATGATTGAAGCCGGTGTGATATCAGTAAACGGCGAGGTTATTACAGAAATGGGATATAAAGTAATGCCCGGCGATGCAGTTAAATATAATAATGAATTACTCCGCGGAGAAAGAATGGTTTATATTTTATTGAATAAGCCGAAAGATTTTATTACCACAACCGATGATCCTGAAGACCGCAAGACAGTAATGAATCTGATTGCGAAAGCATGCAAAGAACGTGTTTACCCTGTTGGAAGACTAGACAGAAATACAACCGGTGTTTTACTTTTCACTAACGATGGAGACCTTGCAAAAAAATTAACGCATCCTTCTTTTCAGGTTCACAAGATCTATCAGGTTGAACTGGACCGATCATTGAAAAGTTCAGACATGGATATAATCACCGAAGGTGTTAAACTCGATGATGGATTTGTAAAACCGGACGATGTCGTTTATGCCAGTGCCGATAAAAATATTATTGGCATCGAATTACACTCCGGAAAAAACAGAGTTGTCAGACGTATTTTTGAACATATCGGTTACGAAGTAAAAAAACTCGACCGTGTAGTATTTGCCGGTCTCACGAAAAAAGATGTCCCCCGAGGTCGCTGGAGATTTTTAACAGAAATGGAAGTGGCAAATTTGAAAATGATTACTGGAAAGAAGAAGGCTGGGATTATGGGATTAAAGGACTGAGGGATTATATAGTTTTCATTTTTAATTAATCAAAAAAGCGCTAAATTTTGATTCTTGATTCTTGATTCTTGATTCTTGATACAACAATAAAGCTCTCACCTCAAAATATCAATCCCCAATGCATTTTTCGAAATCGCAATTTTCAATTTTTCGAGTCGCATATGTTCTTGCATGAGAGTTGAAAATTCTCCACCATTATTTTGTGCATATAAAATTTTAGATTGGTTATCTTCAATCATCTTTAAAACCTTCTTTTGTTTTAGGTAAAGGATTGCTCTTTCAACATCTTCCTGAAGATTTGCACCTTCTTCCTGTACTAATATCTTATGCATTAGGTCCCAGTTTTCGCTGAGGAAATATTTTTTACTTAGCAGGTCAACTGATAAAGCGCTTATTTCGGGATCCTGTGAATTGTGAAATATCTGTAGGTCTATTATTTCATTGTTGTCGGCATGGCGCGTGTATGTTTCAAGAAAACTATTATAGACTTTGTTATCGAAAACAACATCATCGTGAGTAATTTCTGTAACAATGTATTTAGAAACTTTTATAACAACAATTACTTCTTTTTTTCCTGTTGGCTGATCAGGAGCATCAATTTCTTCAGGGAAATGAAGATCAATGTTACCGTAGTTAAGTAATAACTTAATAATATATTTTTCCTGAACATCGCCATCCGATAATACTATTTCTTTTTTATGGCTTTGAAGAATATCCGGCAAAAGTTCTTCAGCATCATTTAGTGGAACAGTTTTACTAAGTTGCGTCCGCCTGATCTTATTCAATTCGCCGATTAAGAGTTGCTCGCCAACATTCATCATGGCACTGCTTTGCTTAATATAAACAGAGCGAGTTATGGGATCAGGAATTTTTGCAATGGTTTCTACAACTTCGCGGATTAATCCTGCTTTTCTTATGGGGTCATTAGCCACTTCCTTTAATAGTATTCCTGTTTTGAATGCTACAAAGTCTTTAGCATTTTCCTGAATGAAATCAACAAGTCTGCTGCTGCCGTGTTTTCTTCTGTACGAATCCGGATCATCACCATCAGGGAAAAGAACCACTTTTACATTTAAGCCTTCTTCGAGAATAATATCGATGCCTCGCAAAGAAGCTTTAATTCCTGCGGCATCGCCATCGTAAAGTACAGTTACATTTTTAGTGTATCTGCCGATAAGTCTTATTTGTTCAACGGTAAGCGATGTTCCTGAAGAAGCGACAACATTTTCTATGCCGCTTTGATGGAGAGAAATAACATCGGTATAACCTTCTACGAGATAACAATTGTCGCGTTGTACTATTGATTTTTTAGCGAAGAAAATTCCATACAGAGATTTGCTCTTGTAATAAATTTCAGACTCGGGAGAATTTACATACTTCGCAGTCTTTTCATCTTTTTTAAGAGTTCTTCCACCGAATGCAATTATTCTTCCGCTGAGATTGTGAACAGGAAACATTACTCTTCCGCGGAAACGGTCAATTAGTTTTTCATCACTCTTTTCTGTTGATTCAATTTCTTCTTTTTTCTTTTGTAAACTGAGTCCGGTCTTTAATAAGTATTCGGTCTGGTAACCGCTATCAACAGCTGCTTCAGAAAAAGCTGACCAGTTATTTAATGAATATCCGAGTTGGAAAGTTTTTATTATTTCTTCTGTAAATCCGCGTTCTTTGAAATAACTAAGTCCGATAGATTTTCCTTCTTCGTTTTCGAAAAGGTTATTCGAAAAATATTTCTGTGCAAATGTGTTAATGATAAAAAGGCTTTCCCTTTCATCACGCATAATCAATTCCTGCGGATCAGGAATTGATTCTTCTATTTCTATAGAATATTTAGTGGCCAGGTAACGCAGCGCTTCAGGATAAGTGTAATGTTCGTGTTCCATTACAAAATTTACTGCATTGCCACCCTTACCACAGCCGAAGCATTTATAAATATTCCTGACCGGGCTTACGTTAAAAGAAGGAGTTTTTTCATTATGAAAAGGACAAAGACCGATATAATTTACACCGCGTTTTTTAAGCTGAACAAAATCACCAACGATTTCTTCAATTCGCGCAGCGTCGAAAATACGGTCTATAGTTTCTTTAGTAATCATTCAATGCAAGCTTCTTATAGTGTGTTGCCTTTTGTTCTTTAGGAAGAGTCGAATTTATAAAAGCAGTTATACGATTGTAATAGGATTCACCACCAGCTTTAGCAATATTCTGATGACCAGCATTCCTCACCAAAAATAATTCTTTTTTTTCCGTTACCGAAGCATCATAGACCTGTAATGTCTCTGATGTGTAAACTCTTTCATCATCGGAGCCAATAATAAACAAGGAAGGAATGTTTGTATACGTTGTAATTAACGTAAGATCAAGGTCTTTAAGGGGAAATTGCAATAATTCTTCCGACCGGCGCTTTAAAACCGGAAGCCAGATTTTTCGCATTGTTTTCCATTTAGACCGCGAATACCGTTCAAGGTAATTTTCATAGTTATTAAAGGGGCTCTGAAGTACAAGTCCTTCACAAAGTGTATCATAGACCACAGCCTGCATAGCTATTGCCGCACCAATACCTACTCCCATTAAGACAAGATGTTTCGTACTTTTTTTTGCTATAACAGAGTCAATCATTTGAACTGCGTCATTTAGCGACGGAAGTCCGGGCGTAAATTCATTTCCTTCACTATTTCCATGCGCTCTGAGATCAAAAACACAAACATTAAAACCTCTGTCATGAAACTGTTTCATGTGATCGATATAAAGGATTTTGCTTTCATTTAGATCGTGGAAGATCAATATTGTATTTGCTTTATTCTCTTCAGCACTAACGTACCAACCATTTAATTGAAGATTATCATTGGTGATAATTTTCATATTAGAATATTCAAGGCCGACATCGGCAGGACTTAAAAGCAGAGAATCTACATTATTTCCATCCAGAGATGTATGAAAAGTAAGATACGTTGAATCGATACGTACAGGATAAATTAAATCCGGAATAAGAAGAATAGGAGATAGAAAAATAAAAGCACCAGCTAAAAAGAATAAGGAAGAAATAAAATAAAAAATCCTGCCTAGCATTTTAGTGATTTCGTTCTATAGTGAAACGAACGAGTTGTTTAAGAGAGTTTTTATAGGTGGAATCAGGAAAATTTTCCAGCATAATAAATGCTTTGGATTGATAACGGTTCATGCATTCTGTAGCATATTCCAAACCGCCGGCTTCTTTTACAAAACGGATCACTTCATTTACCTTTTTATCATCAGTATTATGATTACGAATGATGTTTACTATTCTTCTTTTGTCTGCATTTGATGATTTACCTAATGTATAAATGAGAGGAAGTGTCATTTTACTTTCCTTGATATCAATTCCGGTTGGTTTTCCGATAATTCCGGATGGGCCATAATCAAACAAGTCGTCTTTTATTTGAAATGCAATTCCAATGAGTTCGCCAAAGTAGTGTAAATTGACGATTGTTTCATTGTCTGCACTTGCAGAAGCAGCACCTGCAGCACAACAGGAAGCAATTAATGAGGCTGTTTTTTGACGAATGATTTCAAAATAAATTTCTTCGCTAATATCCAGTCTTCTTGCTTTTTCTATTTGCAACAACTCTCCTTCACTCATAACACTAACGGCTTCAGAAACGATCTTTAAAAGATCAAAATCACTATGCTTCACGGATAAAAGTAAGCCTTTGCTTAAAAGATAATCGCCTACAAGAACGGCTATCTTATTTTTCCATAAAGCATTAATAGAAAAAAACCCCCGTCTTTCATTCGAATCATCCACAACGTCGTCGTGAACAAGGGTTGCAGTATGAAGTAATTCGATCAATGTAGCTGCACGATGGGTGCGTTCATTGATTCCTCCGCAAAGTCCAGCGGAAAGAAAAACAAACATAGGTCTCATCTGTTTTCCTTTACGTTTCACGATGTAATGGGTAATACGATCAAGCAGAGGAACCTGACTCTTCATAGAAGTCCGAAATTTTTTTTCGAATTCTTCCATTACAGAAGCAATCGGAACTTTAATATCGCGAAGAGTTAATGACATTTGTGCGAAAGTAAACAATTAGCTAATGCTTTAATTTGTTGATTTGTTCATTGAAAATAAGATATTAATTACTAAAAAAAAATATTCATGAAAATTCTTTTTTATAACGAACAACAGCATGTTCATTCTTATTAGCTAATTGACCACAGGCTGCATCAATATCTTTTCCTCTGCTTCTGCGTACATTTACAATGATTCCTTTGCTTTCAAGATACTTTTTAAAAATTTCAAACTTATCCAATTTAGCATTTAGAAATTCTTCGCCATCAATCGGATTGTATTCGATGAGGTTAACTTTCGCTTTCACTCTTCTGCAAAATTCTTCCAGTTCTTTTGCATCTTGCAATTCATCATTAAAATTATTGAATACGATATATTCGAATGTTACTCTTGTACCTGTTTTATCAGTAAAATAATTTAGAGCTTCTGCCAATTCTTCCAGAGAATTAGACTCGTTAATTGGCATAATCTTATTTCGCTTTTCATCGTTAGCGGCATGAAGTGAAAGTGCAAGATTAAATTTTACGCTGTCGTCACCCAATCTTTTTATCATTTTAGCAATTCCGGCAGTACTGACCGTAATACGCTGCGGCGACATATTCAATCCATCGGGAGAGGTTATGTAGCTTATGCTTTCAATTACATTTGAATAATTCAGTAAAGGCTCGCCCATACCCATGTAAACGATGTTGCTTAATGGGATACCATATTTTTCTTCTGCTTGTGCACGAAGGATTGCAACCTGGTCGTAGATTTCACCCGCTTCAAGATTACGCAGGCGTTCGAGTTTTCCGGTAGCACAAAATTTACAGGTAAGGCTGCATCCTACCTGAGAAGAAACGCATGCAGTCATTCGTGTTTCTGTAGGAATGAGAACACCTTCTACAATATTTCCGTCAAACAAACGAAAAGCATTTTTAATAGTACGATCGCGGCTAATCTGGCAGGTATCGATCTCTACACCATGAATAGTAAAAAACTCCGATAATTTTTCACGCAATGGCTTGGAAAGATTACTCATGGCATCAAAATTACGTACACTTTTTTGCCAAAGCCACTCAAACACCTGCTTTGAACGAAAACCCGGTTCATTGTTTTCAATGAACCAACGCTTTAATTCATCAATTGAAAGTTCTCGGATGTTTGGTTTGGTAGGGATTGTCATTGGAGGCTAAGATAAGGAAGAACTATAAGTAAGTACTAAAAAATTGTATCAGGTATCAGGTATCAAGTATCGGGTAACATTGCTTTGGTCATTTGTTTGAAATTTAAATGTTTTGTTAGAATTTTAAGTATTATAAAATTCATTATTTGAAATTAAGAATAGAATATAACTTAATATTTCATTCTAAAAAAGTCATGATACCTGATACTTGATACCTGATACTCTCTTTAATACCTTTACCCCATGCGATATCTTTCCGCTGATTTGGTTTTTCCTATTCATATTCCGCCTGTTTGCGAGGGTATATTAGTCGTTGATGATAACGGAATAATCATAGATTTGCTTGATCCGGTTAAAAATGAAATTCCTTCCACTTTACATATCGAAAGATTCAACGGTATACTTTGTCCGGGTTTTGTAAATACTCATTGCCATCTTGAACTCTCGCATATGAAGGGGAGATTGTTACAGAAAAAAGGGTTACCCGAATTTATTAGTGAAATGGTTGAGAAAAGAAATGGGAGCAAAGAGGAAATTTCGAATGCTATGTTTCAAGCAGATAATGAAATGTTTACTAATGGAATTGTTGCAGTTGGAGATATTTCAAATTCTTCTATTTCATCAATCGTAAAGAAAAAAAGTAAAATCTACTACCATACATTCGTAGAGCTTTTCGATATTTCTTCTGACCGGGCAGATAAAGTTTTTAACGATGGTATTGATTTACAAAAAGAATTTTCAGAGAATGGGTTAATTGCATCTATCGTTCCACATTCATTTTATACAGTTTCAGACCAATTGATGAAATTGATTTGTGTCAACACAGAAAAATCGAAAAGTATTTTTTCTATTCACAATCAGGAGACTCTAGGGGAGAATGAAATGTTTGAAAAAGGGACAGGCGCTTTAATTGACAAAATGCAAAAATTAACTTCGGCCTTTTCAAATTGGAAAAAATCCGGAAAGTCATCTCTGGCTACATTTATTGAAAGGTTTAATCCAAAGTTTTCTGTGCAATTGGTGCATAATACGTTTACAGGACCATTTGATTTACAAATGATGCTCCGAAAAAACAGTCGTATTTATTGGTGTCTTTGCATTAATGCTAATCTGTTTATTGAGAATGTAACTCCTGATATACCAATGTTTACTAAGGAAAAATGTTTAGTAACAATAGGAACGGATAGTTATGCGAGTAATTTATCCTTGTCCGTTTTAGATGAACTTCGGATGATTGCGTATAAATATCCCAAAATAACTATGGAGGAAATGTTAACTTGGGCTACCATTAACGGCGCTGATTTTCTTCAAATTTCTGATAAATACGGAAGTTTTGAAAAAGGCAAAAAACCGGGAATAAACCTCATTTCCGGAATAGATATAAAACCATTAAAGCTAAAAAACGTAAGTAAACTTCAAAAATTATTTTAAAAGTGAACATCATTTAATCAAATTATATTATCAATCTTGCATTTCAATTTCAATTGATAATCATTACTAATCTAATATCACCGACTTAATAACAGATACTAATCAAAAACCAATCAAATTGTATGAAATAAGGTAAAATAGATTGATTTTATTTATTTTTCTGCATAATAATATTGATTCTTAAGTAACGTTAAACATACTGTTGAAGTATAAATAATCCTTGTTCAACAACCTATTGTAAGTGTTCGCCCTATTTTTTTTAAATACGGCCTGCAGATATCGTAAATTATAATTTACAAAAACTTGCTTTCTACATCACATGAAGATTAATTCTTTTGTCGTATTTTTTTGTGTATTGATTGCAACCGGTATTTCTGTTCTTAAGGCAGAAACGCCGGAAAGATCTTCTTTGGTCAACGATAGCTCTTCAACCACATATTTTTCAAATCTAAATACTCCATTTTTATATAATCCACAACCAGCTTTTCCTGTAAATGAAAATGAAATCCGTGCCGGCTTGCTTTATGATGCCGTCAACGGGAAAATAGTTTGGCAAAAAAACATCAACTCTGTATTTCCAATTGCTTCTTTAACAAAAATGATGGTGGCTTTGCTTACGGTTGAAGATGTGCGAAGTGAAAAATTTAATTGGAACGATAAAGTAAATTGGACACGTGAAACAATTGTGGGCCGACGCAAGAATCGAAAAAAAGTTTATAGCCAGGTTTGTTATTCCTTGAAGGATGTTTTCAAAGCTTCTATGATTGCCTCAAACAATGAATGTGCAGAACAAATGGCGCGATATATCGGTAATGGAAATCTTCAGTCCACCATCGATAGGATGAATACTCGTGCAAAGGAGTTAAGTATGATGAATACATTTTATGGTAATCCAACCGGTTTGCCTGCCCCCCACATTATGTTTGACAACTCTTCCAGCCCTTCTGACTTATTACTTCTGACATTGGAAATGCTCAAATACAATGAAGTAATCGAAATTGCTTCTATGGGTTATGCCGCTATTGAAAATGGAAAATCGAGTAATGTTATAAGTAATCACAATCGTTTAACCATTGATTATTCAGGTGAAGTAGATGGTTTAAAAACCGGCTATACCAGAAGAGCAGGATTTTGTTTAGTTGCTACAACAGCAAAATGTGAACATCGCCTTGTGAGCATCGTTCTTGGTTGTCGCGGATCACAAATAAGAAATGAAATAGTGCGCGACATGTTTAATGATTACTATACCGGTATTGGCCTCGATCGACTTGGACCAACATGTCCTTCCCCCCTTGTTCCTGTAGATAATTTCGCTCTGGTTAAACCGGGAGAAAAAGGAAGTTATATTACCATTTTCCAGCAAGTAAAAAAAGTTCACTTAGTAAAAAGAGGTGAAAATCTTTCCTCTATTGCGGCTAAATATAAGTGCAATTCTTCACAGTTAAAAAACTGGAATAAAAAAAGTATTCGTAATAATCAATTAAGAAGCGGGCAAAAATTATTGGTTTATGTTAAACAGCCGAAGAGCATTTTTATACAAAATCCTGTTAATGGAAATGAAGATGAAGATGATAAGCCATTAATAACAGAAGAAGAAAAAACAGATCTTGAAAATGTTGCTGAACAAACAGATCTTGCGAAACCGACATTTGAAAAAACGGTAGTCAAGAATACATCTAAATATCTGTATCATACTGTAATGCCAGGAGATACCTTATTCAACATTGCCACTCGTTATAAAGGCGCTACTGTTGAACAAATTAAAGACCTTAATAAAATTACCGATTCACGTTTTCTAAAGCCCGGTACTAAAATCAAGGTTAAAGTGCAAAGTTAATCCCGTCAGTCGAAAGACTTTTTACCTTAAATTTACTGGAAACTAATTTTGCATACAATGAAAAAAATAATTCTTGGATTATTGCTTTTAGGAAGTTGCTTTTACTGCAAAGCACAAAAAGAACCTCTTACTACACCTTATGCCGTTCCTGTTGACACTATAACCAATCTTATCTCTTATGAAAAGGTTGTTGAAGTTAGCGGCATTGCTGCCAGTGATATATATAAAAGAATCAACGACTGGTTTCATACATTTTATAAAAACCCGACAGAAGTCATTCGTGAGAATGATTCTGTCAAATACATTATTTTAGGTAAACCCAGATTCAGACTTACAAATTATCTTGCCAAGGATGGCAGTAAAACAGAAGGTGGAATTATTCAGTATACAGTTACTGTATCTGCACGGGATGGTCGATTTAAATATGAGATAACTGCTTTTAATTGGAAACAATTGTCGTATTACCCCTGTGAAAAATGGTTAGAAACTAAAGCCACTTCATATCTGCCTATTTACAATGATTATTTACAGCAAATTGATAAATATACAGTAGACATGATCACTTCACTTAAGAATGCAGCCATGCATGAAAAACCTAAGAAGGATAAAGATAAATGGTAATAGTATTATTGAAGATTGATTTCGATAGCTATTGGGAGAAGATTAATTAAATAATTTTTTATTAAGTGTTGAAGCAATAATAAGATCTTCCTGAATGGTTATTTTAATATTATTTTTTTCTCCTTCTACAAGATGAATTTTATTACCATCGCTTTCGAAGACAGTTGCATCGTCGGTGAAATTTTCGGTAGCACTATTTTGATATGCCTTTATTAATAAAGCAGAATCAAAACATTGTGGTGTTTGAATGATTTTAAAATTTTCGCGAGTTACAAGGAAATTTTTTTCACCTTCTACTTTACGTATTGTTTCATAGATTGGAATTGCCGGGACGGCATTTGATTTTTTTTCTGCCTCTTCAAAACACCGCTTTATCAATGAATTGGTACATAATGGACGCACACCGTCATGAATGGCTACAATACATTTTTCATTTATCGTTCTCAACCCGTTTTTTACTGAATGAAATCTTTTTTCGCCACCTTTGACAATTGCGTGCTTAATTAAAAATGAGTATTTT
>JANLOW010000065.1:0-6509 GCA_031366785.1 Bacteroidota bacterium
ACGATAATAATAATATGATTAAAATAAAATTATATAAATTGGCCAAAATTTAAGGAAACAATTGTTTAACCAAAACTAAACTATATGAGAAAAGCATTTACGCTATTCGCGCTATTGTTGGCATTGCTAAGCATGCAAGCAACTGCGCAAGACAGGAAAATTTCTGGAAAGGTTACTTCTTCAGAAGATAATCTTGGAATTCCAGGAGTTACTATTGAAGTCAAGGGTACTACCATTGCAACTAGTACTGATCTAGATGGTAATTATACAATTAACATTCCATCTACAACTAAAGCATTAAGATTTAGTGCAATCGGAATGAAGCCTTATGATATAGAAGTTACTGCCTCTACTACCGTTGATTTGGTTATGGAACCAGATTTAATTAAACTTCATGAAGTTGTTGTAACTGCCCTTGGTATCGAAAGAGAAAAAAGATCGCTGGGTTATTCAACGACAGAAGTAAAAGGAGATAACCTTACCAAATCAAATGAAGTAAACTTAACAAGTAGTTTATCTGGAAAAGTTGCCGGTATTCAGGTTACAAGTAGTGCTGGTGTTCCAGGAGCATCGAGTAAGGTTCTTTTACGTGGAGTCAGATCATTTATTAGTGATAATCAACCTTTATATGTAATTGATGGAGTTCCTTTGGATAATTCCACTAATGCTGTATCTGGAAAAGATTATCCATTCAATAATAATCTTGAGCAAGTAAATTATTCGAATCGCGCCATTGATATTTCCCCAGATGATATTGAATCAATAAATGTTCTTAAAGGCCCTGCTGCAGCGATTATGTACGGTGAAAGAGGTGCTAATGGAGCGATTATTATTACATCTAAAAGAGGAAAGTATGGTCAAAAAACCGCAGTAAGTTTTACATCAAGTTATCAAATAGATGATGTAAATAAATTACCTGAATTACAATCAACTTACGCTCAGGGTTCTGGTGGCGGAAGGATTGGAGGAACACCTACTTATAACACATACAGCGCAGGTGCTGATGGTATTTGGGGAACAGGTGATGATAAAGCAGGTACTGCAAACAGTTGGGGGCCAAAAATTTCAGATCTTGGATTATCATCTTATGATAACCCAGACAATTTTTTCAAAACAGGTTCTACATGGACTAATTCAGTTTCGATTACTTCCGGCACAGAAAAAAATGCTTATAGACTTTCTATAAGTAATACGGATCAAGAAGGTATTATACCTAATACTGACTTTAAACGGTTATCTCTCCATGCTACTTCTCAATCACAATTAGCACAAACATTGTCCATATCTACTTCTACAAATGTTATTTTTTCTAATGGATTTAAAGCCCAGCAAGGAAGCAATTTATCAGGTGTAATGCTCGGATTATTAAGAGCACCAGCAAGTTATGATCTGCGTACAGGCGAAGGAAGTGGATGGGAAAGAGCTGACGGTACTTTTTATAATTATTTCCGCAATTATGATAATCCATATTGGAGTGCTTATAATAACACTTTCCATGATGAGACTACAAGGCTACTTGCTAACATCGCTTTAAATTATTATCCAAAAGATTGGCTAAAACTGACATGGCGTCCGGGAATTGATACTTATGGCACAAACAGTAAAAATATTTATGCTATTGGATCACACAATTCAACACAAAATAATCTAGGTCAAGTTGGATTAGATAATGCATATCATCAAGAACTTTCCAATAACCTTATTGCAACTATAAACAGAGAATTAACAAGTGATATCTCCGGTACATTAACAGTCGGAAATAGCATCTCTCAACGAATAGATAACGATCAATACAGTCGAGGTAGAAATTTGGCAATTGCAAAATTTTATAATGTTGGTAATGCTTCAGATCTTTATGGTGATGAAACTAAAGTGAGAAAACGTTCTGCAGCTTTTTATGCTACTCTTGATTTCTCTTGGAAAAGCATTGTTTTTCTGGGACTACAAGCTCGTCAAGAATGGAGTTCAGCTTTTGGAAAAAACAAAAGAAGTTTTTTCTATCCTGGTGCTAATGCTGCTTTTGTTTTCACAGAATTAGGTTCATTAAAGGATAATAAAGTTTTATCATTTGGAAAAATAAGATTAGCATATGCTACTTCTGCCAATTCTCCATTAGCTTATTCTTCTGTAAGTACTTATTCAAAACCATTCTTTACAGATGGTTTTACCAATGGTTTTGCCTTCCCATATCTTGAACAAAACGGTTATGGAACCTCAGGTACAATAGGTAATCCTAATCTTGAGCCTGAACAAACTAAAGGTCCTGAATTGGGTCTTGAATTAAGATTTCTACAAGATCGAATCTCTTTAGATCTTACTTACTATAATCAAGAAACTTCTAATGTTTTACTTAGCCGACCTATCCCATATTCAACCGGACACGCAGCAATTCTTGATAATGCTGGTGTTATTGTAAATAAGGGAATTGAAATCGAAGCTAATTTTATTCCAATTAAAACTAAAGATTTTGAATGGCAAATTGGAGGAAACTTTGCACAAAATAAAAATACAGTAAAAGAACTTGCAAACGGAATAGACCAGGTTGAAATTGAAGTAGGATTTGGTGATCCAGGAGTATTTGCAAAAATTGGTGAACCATTTGGTGTTCTTTATGGAACTACATGGGAAAGAGCTTCTGATGGCCAACTTTTAATTGGAGCAGATGGTCTTCCAATTGCATCATTAGAAGTATCAAAGGTTGGAAATCCATTCCCTGATTGGACTGCCGGAATAAGAACAGAATTTACTTATAAAAAATTATCACTTTCGGCTTTATTGGATATTAAAAAAGGAAGTGTAATCTGGAATGGTACTCAAGCGCGTCTAAATAGGATTGGAAGATCATTAGGATCTGCTGACCGTGAAAAAACTTATGTAATTTCTGGAACTCATGCTGATGGTACAGCTAATTCTACTCCTGTGGATGCTATTGATTACTGGCAAGTTTATAAAGGTGACTTTGGAGCAACAGAAGAAAGCGTTCAAGATGGTGGATGGACACGTCTTCGTGAATTAACCCTAAGTTATACAATAAATAAAATAAAAGTCTTCAAAAATATTCAATTGTCTGTTTCCGCTCGTAATTTATGGTTAAAGACAGACTATACCGGCGTTGACCCTGAAACTAGTTTAACCGGTGCAGGTTCAAATTATACAGGTATAGATTGGTTCGTTATGCCAAATACGAAATCATATAACTTCACTGTAAAAGCGAATTTTTAACAAATAAAAAAAAAGACTCATGAAAAAAATAATTATATACCTCCTACTACCATTTTTTCTGCTCTTAACAGGGTGTGAAAAATATGTTTCGCAAGATGATGTTGATCCAAACAACCCAACAACTGCTACAATGCAAGTATTACTTCCTACTGTTGAAGTTGCAATATTTGCAACTTATACTGGAGAAATTTCTCGTACATCCGGTATGTGGGTTCAACATTTTAACGGTGCAACATTTCAATCTCAAGAGCGCGGGAATTATTCCTTAAGTGAAAATGACGTTCAAAATGATTTTAGTACTATTTATTCAAGTGCCATTCCAAATGGAAAAGACATCATAAAACAAGCTACTGCATTAAACGCTCCTTATTATAAAGGAATTGCTGAAATTTGTAATGCAATGATGTTTGGTATTGCAACAGATTTCTGGGGTGATGTACCGGAAGAAGAAGCTGGATTAGGTGTTGAAAATCTTACACCTCATTATGAATCTCAGGAAGTTGTTTTAGCTCACATACAATCTATGCTTTCTGATGCAATTGTTAATCTTTCCAAGCCAGTAGCAGCAAATTCTGTTTTACCTGGAGACGATGATTTTATTCACAAAGGTGACCCTGCAGCTTGGATTGCAACTGCATGGATACTTAAAGCCAGATACCATAATCGATTAAGTCAACGTGATCCAGCCGGATCAGCAACAAGCGTTTTAAATGACCTTAGTGCAGCTGAAGCCGCAGGATTAATTGATAATTCTTTAGATGCTTATGCAGTAGTTGATGGTGCTTCTAACATTAATACTTGGTATGACTTTGATCATCAAAGGGCAAATTATATTAAAACCGGAGCAACATTAATTGATACTATGGTTAGTTTGGCCGATCCGAGGTTGCCGTTTTACGCTGCTCCTGATACAGGTGGAGGATTTTCTGGTTCACCAATTGGAAGTGATAATATAGTGGCTTCTAGTATTGGTCCTGGTTTTGCAGATATCACAACTCCGCTTCCATTGGTAACTTATACTGAATCAAGATTTCTTAAGGCGGAGGCTTCTCTAAGAGCTGGTAATACTGCCGGAGCTCAAACTGCTTTTACTGAAGCATTAAATTCAGCAATGACTTTTACAGGTATTGATCCTGTTGCCACTGCCGCATATATTGCAGCTAATGGTACATTAACCGGTGGTAATGAATTAAATCAAATAATGTTTCAGAAATGGATTGCAATGTATACTCAACCGGAAGCATTTGCTGATTGGAGAAGAACTAATATTCCTGCTCTTACACCAAATCCAAGTGGTGTACAAGCGACTATTCCTGTAAGATTTCCAACTGAACAAAATGAAAGATTATATAATCCCAATGCTATTGTTATAACAAATCTTACTACAAACGTTTGGTGGGATTTTTAATAATTATTATAAAATAATTTATCTAAGAGGCCGTTCGAATGAAATGAACGGCCTCTTTTTTGTTTTTAAAAATCAAACACTGAATAGATTTTTAAAAAAATAATCAAACTCAATAATTCAATTAATTTTTAATAAAATAAAACAAGTTATTAATTATTTCTCCCCCCACTCCCTATTCTCCAACATCGGTACAAACCTAAACTCTTTAAATTCTATTTTTTTAATTTCTGATTCGGATATTTTTTGAATCATTGTCATCATCTGTATATCACCGGCACCAATAGGTATTACTAATATGCCTCCTATTTTTAATTGTTTAACCAACTCTTCCGGAACAAAAGGTGCACCACAGGTCACTAATATTTTATCAAAGGGTGCATACGCCGGAAGTCCCTTATAGCCATCTCCATAAAACATCTTGGGCGAATAACCCATTAACGGTAATAGTTTTTGTGCCCTGTCAAAAAGTTCTTTCTGTCTTTCAATCGTAAAAACTTTAGCTCCCAATTCGCAAAGAATACATGTTTGGTAACCGCTTCCTGTGCCAATCTCAAGGACTTTTTCTCCTTTACTTAGCTTTAGAAGTGATGTTTGATAAGCGACTGTATACGGCTGTGAAATCGTTTGTCCGGCCCCTATCTGAAATGCATGATCCGAATAGGCCTGATTAAGAAAAGCCTGATCAAAGAAAAAATGTCTTGGAACCTTCATCATTGCCGAAAGAACTACTTCGTCAATAATACCTTTGCCTCTGATGACTTCCAAAAGTTGTTTGCGCATACCCTGATGCTTGAAATTGTCGTCCGGTAATTGAATCGTATTTTTCATTATGTCGCAAAGAAAGAAGGCCTGGCTGATGATTTTATACCTTTTATCGATATATATTAACAAAAATACGGTTATAACCCTCAATCAATCCTTTTTACCAGGCTTTAATTTTGTTAATTTCGCGCTAAGGTAGTCTTGAGTCCATAGTCTTGAGTCTTGAGTCTTTAGTCTTGAGACTATTTCTAAAGACTAGAGACTCAAGACTACCTACTAAATCTTAAAGATGTTAAAAATAGGAGTTATCGGTGCTGGGCATTTGGGGAAAATTCATCTTCGTCTTTTGAAAGAAATTAAATCGGCTGAGGTTGTCGGTTTTTTTGATCATAATGCTGAGGAAGCTTCTAAGGTCGAAGCAGAATATGGTATTCGAAGTTATAAAAGTGTCGAACAATTAATTGATGACAGCGAGGCTATCGATATTGTAACTCCTACTCTATCCCATTATGAATATGCAGTAATGGCGGTTAGAAAATCGCGTCATATTTTTATTGAGAAACCAATTACACATACTGTCAATGAAGGAAAAAAACTTGTTTCGTTTATTTCTGAAGCAGGTGTTAAAGCACAAGTCGGACATGTAGAAAGATTTAATCCGGCCTTTCTTGCTGCACGCGATTTTCTGAATCAACCTTTGTTTATAGAAACTCACCGCCTCGCCGAATTCAATCCGCGTGGTACCGATGTTCCCGTTGTTTACGATCTGATGATCCATGACATTGATATTGTTTTAAGTGTTGTAAAATCTCCTGTAAAAAGAATTCTTGCCAGCGGTGTAGCGGTCGTAAGCGATACCCCCGACATTGCCAATGCCCGCATTGAATTCGACAACGGTTGTGTTGCTAATCTTACTGCAAGCAGAATTTCTTTGAAGAGCATGCGCAAGAGCCGTTTCTTTCAGCGCGATGCTTATATTTCTGTTGACTTTTTAGAAAAGAAAACAGAAGTCGTCCGCTTAAAAAATCTGGTCGGTGAAGCAGGACCATTGGATATTACCATTGATCTTGGAAACAGCAAAGGATCTAAAATAATTTATTTTGATCAGCCGAAGATT
>JANLOW010000085.1:0-11917 GCA_031366785.1 Bacteroidota bacterium
TTTTTGTGCTAAGAAAAAACTAATTGTTGTTTTATCAAGTGTAGGATTGGGTGAACATTTCAATAAAGAAATATTATTTGGTTTTTCAGATACTGAATTTAAGAAAGAAGAAATTCCTTCATACACCCAGGTTTCAGCATTCAATGCAGATATGCCTTGTCCGCCAAAAATTATCATCTTATCTTGTGAAGGAATATAAATATAGGTATGTCCGTAGCGCGCACTTGGCTTAATGGAATCTTGAGGAATAGTATTCCATGTTTGCGAATCAAGTGAAAATGACAATAAATCATTCATCGCTCCGGAAGTATTTCCCTGATTAAGTGAGTCTCCTCCAAATACTACAACATTGCCGTTACCGCAATAGACAAGGGATGGAAAATGTCTGGCAACAGGAGATAATAATGGAATGTGATTGGTCCACGTAAAATTGTCAACATTAAGCGACCAAATATCATTCAGGTTACCGGTACTTTGTCCTCCAAAAACTATCATCTCTCTTCGTTCCGGTGCAAAGCATTGCGAAGTAAGACAACGTCTTAAAGGAAAATCTAAATTTGTTCGCTCTGTCCAGCTTTGACTATCGGCATTGAACGACCATGTATCATCAAAGCGTCCGGAGGTCGTGAAGCCTGCAAAACTAATTATGTTCCTGTTTAATGGATCGAATACCGATGCAACACCATATCTTTTAAGAGGAGCACCGGAAACATTTCCGTCAGGAAATATTTCCTGCCAGGTACTGTCGTAAAAATTAAAGGCCCAAACATCATTGTACAAAGTATTTCCATTACCGGACCAAACTAACATACGATTAGATAAGGAATCAAACATTGAAACATGAGTGAAACGAGAATCAGGAACCTGAGTGGAGGTAGAAGTAATCAAAGACCATTCGTTTGTATTTAAATCAAGACTCCAAATATCATTTTCAGGGCCGCTAGTGGTAATACCTCCAAAAACAATCATCCTATTATTGCCAGCCTCATAAATTGCAGAGGCATTGCTTCGAGCAGTGATATTACCTGTTGTAACTAACTGTGTCCATCCCTGAGGATATATATTGCAGAATGGAATCAAAAGAAGAATTGAAAAAATGTAATTTTTGATAGCTAATCTCATCTGTAAATTTACGTAATTTTTAATTGATCGGATTTCTATATTAGTTTTTTCATTTTGTATTATGTCTAGAAAAATTTTAAATAATTTATTTTCTTAGATATTTTTAAATTAAAAAATTCTAACCAATCTTCCTTATTTATTTGTTTATTTATTGGTTAACAAATATCTCTTTTCAAAATGTAGGGCTTTGATTATTATGCCTATATTGTAGGATTGCCAAATCTTAATTTTCTGAAGTTAAATTTTCATCAAAATGATGTGTTAAAAAGGTATTTGTGCCTTAAGAGTCATTAGTAAAATAGAAATCAATTAAATAAATACATTCATGGCATTCATTGAAAACATATTAGAGGTCCCTTCATACGGATGGAAAGATCAAAGCGGAAACCTTGTTAAACCGAATGTAGGCCAACTATTAAAAGAATTTTTCTCACGATTAAATATTTTCAAATCGAAGAAAAACTGGTTAGCATTTACAAGCTGGGGTACTGTCTTGGCATTATTACCTTTTGTAATCATTTTTGCTGTTTACTATTTCAGTTTTACATTAATCTTTATCGGTTTTCTATACGGAATGTTTGTTATGGGAACTCATGGTACAATTTGGTATCACCGGTATTCAACTCATCAGGCTTATAAGTTTAAGAATAAATTCTGGCGGTTCATCACACAAAATCTTGTTCCGAGAATGATACCGGTAGAAATTTATGTAGTATCTCATCATGTACATCATGCTAAATCAGATACACCCGGAGATCCTTACAATGCAAATGGAGGCTGGCTTTATTGTTTTCTAGCCGATGTAAATCATCAGCCTATTGCACAAAATTTATCAGAAGAGGATTATAAACGTGTTTCAGGTTTTCTTAAACATACAGGCGTTGTTTGTAATTCTTACTCTCAATACAAGCGATGGGGCTCTGTCTCTAATCCATTTTATACCATTATAGGTATTGTTCTAAACCTGACTTTTTGGTATTCTGTTTTTTATCTAATCGGAGGAAACGTAATGGCATGTACATTATTGGGTGGTGCATTTTTTTGGGCTGTAGGAGTACGTACTTTCAACTATAACGGTCATGGCAGAGGAGAAGATAAAAAGAATCCGGAAACGGATTTCAGTGAGCACGACAGATCCGTCAATCAATATTGGCCTGGTATTGTTGCAGGCGAATGGCATAACAACCACCACCTTTTTCCAGGAAGTGCCCGTGCGGGTTTTTTAAAATATCAGATCGACTTTGCTTGGTATTATATTTATTTTTTATACCTGATCGGCGGCGTAAGCTCTTATCATAATTCTAAAAAACAGTTTTTTCAATATTATTATCAGCCATACCGGGAAAAGATTAAACAAGGTAAAAGATAAGTCGGAAAAGGATTACGGAGATAAAAAAGGGTATCGGGTATCGAGTAAAGGGGAGTGAAATATTTATTTGGATGATGCTTTAAATTTTTTCTTTTTAGCAGGATTACAACTTGTGCATTTTTTAAATTACTCCAATTCTTTAATACATTTTTTGTCTTTTAACATCACAATTAATTTTGTGTTTATCTTGACACTTTAGTTTGTCTTATGAGGAAATGTATTCTACTAAAAATATTTTTCGCGGGAATTTTTATCCTAATACATTCAAAGACTTTTTCTCAGGATATTATTGTTCGAACAAACAATGATTCAATACGGGCAAAAGTGGTTGGAATCACGATGGATAAAATAAAATTCCGATATAGTAATGGGAAAAACGGCCCTGTTTTAGAAATTCATAAAAACAATGTAAAGCAGATTATTTATGAAAATGGTTCAAAACTGACAATCGTTTACAATCGCTTTGAAATTCCCTCTGATATGGTGATTCATATTCGTTATCATGCTTTTAAAGTAGATTTATTTTCACCTCTGCTAAATCATTTTACAATCGGCTATGAAAGAAAACTTAAACTTGGTATTAATCTCGAGCTTAAAGTTTCAGTTATCGGTACCAATATTTCAAAGTTTATAAACCATTCAGAAGGATTTTTTATTAAAGGAGGAATTAAATTTATTCGTTTATCCGACAGCTATTCCAAAGGATTAAAATATATTCATCCACTAAAGGGAAGTTATTTTAAGCCGGAATTTATTTTCGGTCAATATAAAAAGGACGAAGAAAGTAAAGTTGTTCTCTATACTAATTATGTAATTGACATGGTTTTCGGCAAACAATATTTGCTGAGTAAAAAAATAGCATTGGATTATTATGGCGGTGCAGGTATTGGAATTCAAAAGTCTTCCATGGATAATGATTTAACGTATGCATATTCACATATCTTTCTTGGAAAAAAAATTCCTTTAATAATAACGGGTGGATTAACAATTGGATTTGTTTTTTAAGTTGAATTCCGAAAAACGACGAGCTTTTTTGATGAATTAATAAGAATGAAAAGTTTTTTAAATTAATACTCATAAAATATTATATGTCAAGTAATTACAAAGATATATTTTAAAGTATTCCCTTTTGTTTACGCTTTAAAACAAATAACTTTGCCGGAAAACATGATTTAATTCACATATTTTTTTTATAATTTTCAAATAAATAATAGTGCCAGTCGTCTGCTCTTTTATTGCCCGCATGAATTTAAATAATTAAGTTATATTATTAATAGTTAAATTAATTATCATGACCACATCTATAAAACCAGCAAAGGGGAAATTAGGCATATTAACAGTTGGAATGGGAGCAGTTTCCACCACATTTATAGCCGGAGTTTTCGCAAGTAGAAAAGGATTAGAAAAACCTATCGGTTCATTTACTCAATTAGGAACAATTCGATTAGGTAAGCGAACGGAACACAGAAATCCATTAGTAAAAGAATTTGTTGACCTCGCTGAACTTAATGATTTAGTTTTTGGAGGTTGGGATATTTTTCCAGACAATGCTTTTGAGGCAGCAATGCATGCTGGGGTGCTTGATAAATATCGTCATTTAAATCCATTGCGAGAAGAACTTGCTTCCATAATACCCATGAAAGCAGTTTTTGATCCGGTATATGTAAAAAGACTCCATGGAACACATGTGAAAAAAATCATTTCAAAAAAGGAACAAGCGGAAGCCTTAATAAATGATATTGCTGATTTTAAAAATAAGAATAATTGCAATAGATTAGTTATGATCTGGTGTGCATCAACAGAAATATATATTGAACAAGGTGTTGTACATAGTTCATTAAAAAATTTCGAAAAAGGATTAGAGGAAAATCATCCTGATATTTCTCCTTCTATGATATATGCTTACGCTTCTCTTCGTTCAGGTGTGCCTTTTGCCAATGGTGCACCCAATCTTACCTGCGATGTCCCTGCATTGGAAGAATTAGCTCTCCTGATGGAAGTACCAATTGCAGGTAAGGATTTCAAGACAGGTCAGACATTAATGAAAACAATTGTCGCTCCCGGTTTAAAAGCAAGAATGTTAGGAATCCGCGGATGGTTTTCTACAAACATTCTAGGCAACCGCGATGGCGAAGTGCTGGATGATCCTGATAATTTTAAAACAAAAGAGGTTTCGAAACTTAGTGTATTAGATAATATTTTAGAACCCGATAAGCACCCGGAACTTTATGGTAATCTCTATCATAAAGTACGTATCAATTATTATCCTCCACATGGAGACAATAAAGAAAGCTGGGACAATATTGATATCACCGGATGGATGGGTTATGAAATGCAGATTAAAATAAATTTTCTTTGCCGTGATTCTATTCTTGCTGCTCCCATTGTTTTGGATTTAGCATTATTTCTGGATCTTGCTCATCGTTCAGAAATGAGCGGCATTCAAGAATGGCTTTCTTTCTATTTTAAATCCCCGCAAACAACACCAGGCCTTCCACCGCAACATGATATTTTCAAGCAACTCATGAAACTTGAAAATACACTTCGGCATATTAAAGGCGAAGATTTAATTACTCATCTCGGACTCGACTATTATCAGGAATTCATAGAGGGTTGATGGGCAGAAAACTTAACAGTTTAATAGCTACATCTGGCGGTATCGGATATCTTCCACTTGCGCCGGGAACATGGGCTTCAGGCGCATTGGCTATACTTTGGTTTATTGTTTGTGAAAAATTTCCGGATTCTTTAAACTGGCAAGTTCTTCTTGTTTCTTGTTTAATTATCGGTGGTGTTTATTTTTCAGGAAAACTAATAACTGATAAAGAAAAAGATCCGTCCTATGTGGTAATTGATGAAGTCGCAGGAATGGCTATTACATTATTATTTATTCCTCCAACATGGCAGAATATTGTAGCAGGATTTATTTTATTTAGATTTTTTGACATTCTCAAACCGCTAGGAATAAAAAGAATGGAAAAAATGAAAAACGGCTGGGGGATTATGCTTGATGATATTCTCGCTGGTATATACAGCAATATTGTTTTACACCTTTTAATCTTTTATAAGATATGGTAATTAAATATCTTAAATCACAGACATATTCAGATAATTTTAAAAAAATTATTCGTTTTCAGCTTACAGCCCTTTTTGCAACATCCATTGACTTCTTTGTAACAATTATGTTAAAAGAATATTTTCATCAGAATTATACCTTAGCAGTTGGTGTCGGCGCTTGTGCCGGTGCATTAGCCGCTTTTACTGTTAACAGGTATTGGGTTTTCAGATCTCTCGAAAGAAATCCAATTGGCCAGGGTTTTCGTTACTTCATTATTGCTGCTGGAAGTGTAATTTTAAATACATCTGGAACATATATCTTAACGGAATCGATAAATATTTCATATATAGTATCAAAAGCAATTGTAGCACTCATTATCGGATTTACATATTCATTCTATTTTTCAAAGCGTTTTGTATTTTATGCATAATATAAAATTAAAAAATTTATTTCCTTTTTTGTTGCTCTCATTACTTTTTCTGATAGGGTCAACATATATTTTAGCGCAAACAACTACGATCCGGGGTGTTGTGACTGATATAAAAACGGGTGATGCCCTTCCTTTTGTCAATGTTTTTTATGAAGGTACAGACATAGGAAAAACTACAGATTTTAATGGCCAGTATTTTATTGAAGCAAATGTTGTTGTAAGCCGACTTCGCTTTAGTTTATTAGGGTATAAAACAGAGATCGTTAATATTTCTTATGGAACATCCCAAATTGTCAGCATTAAGTTATCGCCTGAAGTAAAACAATTAAAAGAATTAGTTGTTAAGGGCGAAAAACAACGATATCGTAATAAAAATAATCCTGCTGTTGAACTTATTCGCCTTGTCATCGACCATAAAAAAGAAAACAGAAAAGATAATTTTTCGGCCTATCAATATGAAAAATATGAAAAGGTCCAGTTTGCGCTAAGTAATATCAGCCAAAAATTTAAAAACAAAAAATACCTGAAACAGTTTCAGTTTATTTTTGAAAATCTTGATTCAAACCTGATGCCCGGAAAAGTAATTCTTCCTATGTATTTAAAAGAAACATTATCAGATAATTATTATAAAAAAAATCCAAAAGAAGAGAAGGTAATAATAAAAGGTAATCGCAAAGTCGACTTTGATGATTTTTTAAATAATGAAGGCATTGAGACATTTATTTCTTACTTGTATCAGGATGTAAATATTTACGACAATACTGTTCCCATTCTTACTAATCAGTTTATTAGTCCTATTGCAGATAACGGGCCCCTGTTTTATCGTTACTATATTAAGGACACCGTTTTAATTGAAAATAAGAAATGTTATCAGCTCGTTTTTTATCCGCGGAATAAATCCGGATTTAATTTTCAGGGTGAACTATATATAACTTTTGATAGTTTGTATGCTGTATGTAAAAGTGAGTTGACAATTAATCCGGATATTAATCTAAATTTCGTTAAAGAATTAAAATTAATTCAAAACTATGAGCAGGTAAAACCGGGAGAATGGCTCGTTAATCAGGATAATATTTCTATCGATTTCGGTTTAGGCAAAAATGGTTTAGGGGTTTATGGACAAAGAGCAGTATCGTATAAAAATTTTGTCCTCGATCAACCTCAACCCGACAGCTTTTACATAGGAGATAATTCGCTCTATCCGGATTCAGTTAAAAAACTTTCAGACAAAGACTGGGAAGAAAGAAGACATAGTAAATTAACCCGTTCTGAAGCTGGTATCTACTCCATGGTCGACAGCATTCAACGAGTACCTGCTTTTAAGCGTGCTGCTAATATTATGGTTTTAATTTTTGCCGGGTACGAAGATCTTGGAGCTTTTGAGATTGGTCCTGTTAGTACTTTTTACAGCTATAATCCTGTTGAAGGTTCGCGATTACGGTTTGGCGGAAGAACAAGTATGAAGTTTAATCCAAGGATTCGTTATGAAGGATATGGCGTTTATGGTTTAGGAGATAAGCAATGGAAATATTATATGGGTATTACCAAAGCGATCGGTAAATCATCAGTAGTAGATTTTCCACAGAGGAATTTGAAAATATCTTATCAAAAAGAAACTAAAATTCCCGGACAGGAATTACAATTTGTGCAGGAAGATAATGCACTCTTATCTGTAAAGCGAGGGACTAATGATAAATTACTTTATAATAAAATTTTTAATATTGGTTACACATGTGAGTATCAAAGTCATTTTTCTTTTGATGTAGGATTACAATATTTAAAACAATCACCTGCAGGTTCTCTTAAATTTAATCCAATTAATTATAATGAAGGGATAGGAAATATTTCGGATATTACAACTTCACAATTTATGCTGACGCTTCGTTATGCACCACGAGAACAGTTTTATCAAGGTAAAAATTACAGGATACCAATGTTTAATAAGTACCCTATTTTCGAAGTTCGTTTTTCTGCTTCACAAAAAAATATATTACAAAGCGATTATACTTTTCAACATTTAGCAGTTCGTGTTTTCAAACAAGTTAATCTTGCACCATTTGGTTATACACTGGTTACCGCTGAAGCCGGTAAAATATTTGGTCATGTGCCTTTTCCTCTGCTTCAAATTCACCGAGCCAATCAAACATATTCTTATCAGTTAAATTCCTACAATCTGATGAATTTTCTGGAATTTATAAGCGATCAGTACGTTGCAATAGATGTTCATCATTATTTTAATGGTTTCTTCTTTAATAAAATACCTTTATTTAAAAAATTGAAGTGGAGAGAAGTAGCAACTATTAAATTATTATACGGAATTATATCAGATAATAATAATCCGGATTTGCATAATGACCTTTTCAAACTACCTTTAGATCAATTCGGAGAACCACAATCGTTTTCACTGAAAAGAAAACCTTATGTTGAAGTCAGCATTGGTATTTCAAATATTTTTAAAATTATAAGAATTGACTTAATTAAAAGAATGAGTTATACAGAGAATCCTCATGTTGATGAATATGGAGTAAGAGCAAGAGCAAAATTTGATTTTTAAAAATAGATAGAGATGCGGGAAAGGATTCAACAAATTTTACGTAAAATACTTGACCCGACAGTCAGGGTTTTTATTGCCATTGGACTTACCCCAAATATTGTTACAACAATTGGACTGATTTTAAATACAGTTGTTGCAATAATTTTTATAGAAGGTGCAGAAAAAGGAGAGCGTTCGGATTTATCATACATCGGTTGGGGAGGTGCTATGATTCTTTTTGCAGGAGCCTTCGACATGATAGACGGACAAGTTGCACGCCTAGGTAAAATGAGTTCCCGATTTGGAGCATTGTATGATTCTGTTCTTGATCGTTACAGTGAATTGATAATGTTTTTGGGTATTTGTTATTATCTGGTTTCACATCATTATTTCTTCAGTTCTTTAATTGCCTTTATCGGACTGATCGGATCTATTATGGTGAGTTATACACGAGCCCGTGCAGAAGGTCTTGGAATTCCATGCAAAGAAGGATTAATGCAAAGGCCTGAAAGAGTAATTATCATTGGCCTTTCTGCTCTCTCCTGTGGAATAATTGGGTACTATACAGGTGGAAATAAAAAATGGGATTTAAGTTTATTTGGATATAATGGATTCGAATCAATTGCTGTTTTTATTATTCCACTTGCCATAGTTGCCATTCTTGCCAACTTTACAGCCATACAAAGGATTATATTTTGTTATAAATATTTAAAAGAATTGGACATTAAAGAAACTACCGAAAAATTAATATGATTTTTATTAATATATTTATTACTTATATTATTAACCTGTTTGTGTCACCTGTTTTAATTTCTGATGCCGGTGTTTCAAAAATTTATCCTGTTCCGCCAGTGAATGAAAATTCGCTTTTTTATATACAACGAAGTAAAAATACAAATGCAATTGTTTATGAGGTAAATCGTTTAGCCGATGGGAAAATTAATACAGAAGACCCAATAAAAATTTTTTGGATTAGATATTCCTCAGATAGTACTTATGAGGATCTTTCAGTTATTCAGCGTAAGTATGCCTATGGCCTCACCAGCCGCTCCTATAATGGTCAAAAAAATGCTTTCGTTATTCATTTCGTTGCCTATAAAAAAAGAAATATTTTTCTTCTGCCGGCAAGCAATGGAAAACGTTATGGCGCTTATATGAATATAAACGGAAAACTTGCAGAGCTAAAAAAGATATTTATTTCAACCAGCGGAGGTTCGTTTTGGTTTCCTACAATTGATTATGTTGAAATAACCGGAAAGGACCCAACAACTCAGCAGATAACTGTAGAGCGATTTAAGCCGTGATTAAATATTAAAATTGATGCCGATTATAAAAAAAACAAGCTCACCTGCTTCTTTTTTAATTATTCCTCTGCTTTCTGTCCTTTATCTTTTTTTTTCAAAAACTACTACAGGATTACGCACCGACCATTTAGTATTAGTAGCAATTGTTAATGTTTGTTATTATTTATCGGCTTCAACACGGCGGCTTATAATCGGACTTGGTATTATAATAGTTTATTGGATTATCTATGATTCGATGAAAGCCTGGCCGAATTGGTCATTTAATACTGTTGACATACTTCCACTTTACAATCTAGAGAAATCTATTTTTGGTATTCATATTGGAAATAATATTATTACACCCAATGAATTTTTTCTTTTGCATTCTAATTTGTTAGTGGATATAATTTGCAGCCTTTTTTACCTATGCTGGATGCCACTTCCTTTATTTTTTATTTTTTATCTCTATTTTAAAAATAAAAATTTATTCCTGCGATTCTGTATGGCTTTCTTTATTGTCAATTGTATTGGATTTATTATTTACTATGTTCATCCTGCCGCTCCACCTTGGTACATTGCAGAACATGGAACAGTGCTTGATGTAACAACAAAAAGTTATGCCGCCGGTTTGCTTCGGTTTGACAATTATTTTGGAATTCATTTATTTGAAGGACTTTATTCCAAAGGTTCCAATGTTTTTGCAGCAATGCCATCACTTCATGCCTCATATCCACTCATCGGATTAATTTATGCCATTAAGCTACCTGCTAAATGGTTGAGAATTTTATTTGCAACGGTAATGATTGGAATTTGGTTTTCGGCAATTTACTTATCGCACCATTATATTTTAGATGTACTCGCCGGTATTGGATGTGGTTTGTTGGGTGTATTCATTTTTGAAAAGGTGCTGTTTAAAAATAAATGGTTCCGCAAATTTATGAAGAAGTATGAAGAAATTATAACTGAAAATAATTTTTGATTTCTTTTAAAATATTTATTAAATAAGAAAAATGTGTCACACTGTTTATGGATTGTGTTTTATTGTGTAAATGAATGAAAAATTTTACTCTATTTCATGAATCGGAGGATGTAATATTTCAAATTTATCACCATCAAACAATCCTTTATCACTTAATTTTAAATGTGGAATAACAAGCAAAGCCATAAATGATAATGTCATAAATGGAGCAGATAATTTGGATCCTGCTTTTTTTGCCATGGCATCTATTGATGTATATGCTTCTGCAACTGAAAACCCATCATTTGTACTCATCAAGCCTCCAACTGGTAATCCTATAACCATTTTTTCCTTTTCAATTACGCAACTTACTCCGCCACGTTCATGAATAATAAGATTAACTGCACGGCAAATGCTTTCATCATCTACACCGACAGCAACAATGTTATGACTATCGTGAGCAACAGACGAAGCAATTGCACCTTTCTTTAAGCCAAAATTTCGAATGAATGCTTTTGCAACAGGAGCATTAGAATATCTGTTAACAACAACTATTTTTAAAATATCTAAAGATATATCTGAGACATAAAAACCATTTTCGGCTTTAATGTTCACTGATAATTTATTTGTTATTAATTGTCCATCTAGTGCTTCAATTACCGGCATATCTTTTTCTATGCTATGAATAGGGGCCTTAAAATCATTTACGTTTTTTTCCTCGCATGAAAATTTATTTATAGTAGTAGAAGAAACACTTTTTATAAATGTTTTACCGTCTTCAGCTACTACGACTCCATCAATAAATGTTTTCTTCACATTAAAATTAATAAGGTCATCAACTATAATAAAATCCGCCGGATCTCCTTCCCGAAGCATGCCAGATCTTAATCGATAATGCAACACCGGATTAATACACGCGGCCTGGACAATTTTGAATAGATCAATGCCTTTTTTAATTGCGCGGGAACAAAGAGCATTAATATGATTGGCAACGAGGCTGTCGGGATGTTTGTCATCGCTGCAAAACATTATCATATCATTGTAATCGTGCAGGAGATTTATGAGAGCTTCGAAGTTTTTAGCAGCACTTCCTTCACGGATTAGAATTTTCATTCCGTATTTTAATTTATCAAGAGCTTCATCGGCTGTAAAGCATTCGTGATC
>JANLOW010000094.1:0-4860 GCA_031366785.1 Bacteroidota bacterium
TGCACCACGGGCTTCTGCTTCGGCAATTTGCTGAAAGAAATTATTTTTCATAAGTCGGACAGGCGTGAGTTTTTTCATCATCAACATTGTTTCTCCTTCTCCGCTATGAATTACACGTTCTTTAAATGATAAATGTCCGGAAGATTCATTCGATGCAACGAAACGAGTTCCCATCTGAACGCCTTCAGCACCCAAAGCCATTGCAGCGAGCATAGTAGTTCCATTTCCGATTCCACCTGCTGCAATTAATGGTAGTTTGGTAACACTTTTTATTAACGGAATTAGAACCATCGTCGTTGTTTCTTCCCTTCCATTGTGTCCGCCTGCTTCGAATCCTTCGGCTACTAAAGCATCAACACCAACTTGTTCGCACTTCAATGCAAATTTTGTGTTTGAAATTACGTGAACAACAGTTATTCCGTTTGCTTTCAATTTTGGTGTCCATGTCGAAGGATTTCCAGCAGAAGTAAAAACTATTTTAACTTTTTCATTCCGAATAATATCCATTAACTTTTCAATATCCGGATAAAGCAAGGGAACGTTAACGCCGAAGGGTTTTTTTGTTGCTACTTTACATTTTTGAATATGCATCCTTAAAACTTCAGGATACATAGAACCGGCACCAATAATACCTAATCCACCCGCATTACTAACCGCTGATGCCAATTCCCAACCACTGCACCAAATCATACCAGCTTGAATTATAGGATATTCTATACCAAATAGGGCCGTAATTCTGTTGTTCATTATTTTATTTCAATTAAACAGGGTGCTTTGGCCAAAAGTAATATTTTTACGTTCTCGCTTTTGGTTATTAGTATTTAGTATTTAGTATTTAGATATTAGATTTTAGAAATTAGATATTGATTAATTGTTAATGTTAGCTGATTGTAAACAATAAAAATATTTATCTATTCATAAATAACCATTAAAATAACTAGTAACTAATATCTAATTTCTAATATCTTATATCTAAAATCTAACATCTAACATCTAATATCTAACAACCAACATGAAAGTAATTATACCTGTAGCAGGACTTGGGAGTAAGCTTAGGCCGCATACACATACGCAACCTAAAGCGTTGGTTCCAGTTGCGGGTAAGCCGATTTTATCTCACATTGTTGATACATTAATTGAAGCCGGCTTACGAGATTTTATTTTTATTATCGGATATTTAGGAGATAAGATCGAAGAATATATTAAAGAAAATTATCCGGGAATTGAAAAAACATTTATCCTACAAGAACCACGCGAAGGAACCGGACATGCTGTCTGGCTTGCGCGTAACTTAATAAAAGATAATGATGAATTAATAATTGCTCTTGGTGATACTATTTTTGATGTACAATTAAAAGATATTCTTTCTGTTTCTGAATCTCTCCTTGGGGTAAAAAAAGTCGGTGATCCGCGAAATTTCGGAGTTGCCGAACTTGACGAAAATGGATTTATAAAAAGTGTCATTGAAAAACCTCCGATTCCGAAATCGAACCTTGCCCTTGTAGGATTGTATAAAATCCGTGAAGCTAAGATGCTAATGTCATCCATCGATCATATTATTTCAAAAAATTTCCGTACACAAGGAGAATTTCATCTGACGGATGCAATCATGCATATGATTTCGGAAGGAGCACAATTCAAATCATTTCCCGTTGAAAACTGGTATGATTGCGGTAGCAAAGAAAGTTTGCTTGAAACAAATGCAATTCTGCTGAAAAAAAATATTGGTAAGAACATTAAATATACATTCGAGAATACAATCATCAATCCGCCTGTAAGTATCGCTGAAAATTGTCAGATTAGTAATAGCATTATCGGCCCAAATGTATCTATTGGAGAAAATACTATAATTAATTATTCAATAATTAAAGAATCAATCATAGGATCATTCTCTGAAATAAAAAATTCTGTTATGCACCATTCAGTTATTGGTTCTGATGCTTCTTTGCGTGGTTTGAGCCAGTCTTTGAATCTGGGAGATAGCACGGAGATTGATTTTGGATAAAAATTAGTTAATTTGTTAATTAGAAGCCATCTAAAAATAATACATTGAACTCACACGTCCCTTCTGGCAATGTCATTAAGTTAAGGTTCTTTTGCCACAAAAACACGAAGACACAAAATTATTGGTATTCTTATCATTAGTGTTTTTGTGCTTTTGTGGCAAAAAAAACATGACCAATTTCTAAACTTAATGACATTGTCAGGAGGGAACTTGTGAGTTTATTGATCGAAAATGTTTTTGAGATTGCTTCTATTAAATTGGAAAAATTTAAAATGAAAAAGCAAGTTATTATTGAGACAGTACAACTAACTGCAAAAAGAGAAAATAAAAAAATAGAATCACAACCAACAATAAATAAAATGATAGATAAAGACACTGAGATATTCTCATTAATCAATAAAGAAAAAAAGCGTCAGGAAGAAGGAATAGAACTTATCGCTTCTGAAAATTTTGTAAGCAAACAGGTTATGCAAGCTGTAGGTTCCTGTCTGACTAATAAGTATGCCGAAGGTCTGCCGGGAAAAAGATATTATGGTGGTTGTGAATTTGTCGATCAGGTTGAGCAAATTGCTATAGACAGAGCTAAAATTCTATTCAATGCTGAATGGGTAAATGTTCAGCCTCATTCGGGAGCTCAGGCAAATGCAGCAGTCATGCTTGGTTTATTACAACCGGGGGATACTATATTAGGTTTTGATCTTTCTCATGGCGGGCATCTTACACATGGCTCTCCTGTAAATTTTTCCGGGAAATTATACAGACCGGTTTTCTATGGCGTTCATCCGGATACAGGCCGAGTAGATTACGATCAAATGGCTGATGTTGCAAAAAAAGAAAAACCAAAACTAATCATTGCCGGCGCCTCTTCTTACTCACGAGATTGGGATTATCAGCGAATGAGAAAAATTGCTGATTCAGTCGGAGCGTTATTGATGGCTGATATAGCACATCCTGCAGGATTAATTGCCCGCGGATTATTAAACGACCCTCTACCCCATTGTCATGTTGTAACTACAACCACACATAAAACATTACGAGGCCCACGTGGTGGAATGATAATGATGGGAAAAGATTTTGAAAATCCACTGGGACTAAAAACACCTAAAGGTGAAATAAAAATGATGAGCGCCATACTTGATAGTGCTGTTTTTCCCGGAACACAAGGCGGACCACTTGAACATGTTATAGCCGGGAAAGCAATTGCTTTCGGTGAAGATCTCACAGACGATTATTTTAAATATTGCGTTCAGGTAATCAAGAACGCTGCTGCAATGGCAAAGGGTTTTGTTGATCTGGGATATAAAGTCATTAGTAATGGAACCGATAATCATTCTATGTTAATTGATTTGCGCTCTAAAAATGTTTCAGGCAAACTTGCTGAAAATATTTTGGTAAAAGCAGACATTACAACTAATAAAAACATGGTTCCCTTCGATGATAAATCACCTTTTATAACTTCAGGAATCCGATTAGGAACACCTGCTATTACTACTCGCGGCGTAAAAGAAAAAGAATGTATTAAGATTGCAGAGCTGATCGACGAAGTATTAATGAATCACGAAAATGATACGCGCATTACTGCAGTTAAGAAAAAGGTGCATGCGATGATGGAACGTTTTCCATTGTATTGAGTTGTAACTAATTTAACTAAATAGAACACGGATGACACAGATTAGACTGATTTAAGCGGATTTAGTTTTCTTTTTATCGTTCGTGAAGAATTTTCTTTTAAACTCCGGTAATTTTCCAAAATTCAAAAGTATTCCTACTTCAATTTCTGTGGCTTTGAGATAATTAACCAATTGAAGCTCGTGTTCTTCTACTAATGCTTCTGCTGCTTTCAATTCAATAATTACTTGGTTATTTGCGATTACATCTGCAAAATATTCTCCAACAATTTTTCCTTTATAATATACTTTGATTTGCTTTTGTTTTTCACAAAATAATCCCAATTCAATTAATTCAAGAAACAAAGCATTTTGATATACCTTCTCTAAGAATCCAAAACCTAGTTCATTATAAACCCTATAGAAAGCTTTAATAATTTTATCAGTAATATCTTTATGAAGTAGTTCCATTTTTATCAGTATCGATCCGTCAAATCCGTGTCATCCGTGTTCTATTTTTTAATTTCAGAACGAATACTAAATTCATTGACTATTTTAAAAACAAAACAATAACTTTCATCTTAAAAATCAAAAAAATAAACATCCTTTCATACATTAAAAAAACTGCTTTACTTAGACTTAATTAGTCATTTCCATTTTGCCAATTAGGGATAGTTAAATGAAATAGAACACAGATGACACGGATTGGACTGATAAAAACCGATTTTTGCAAATGATTACAAATCCTAACCTTATAAATTATAGATACCAAATAAATACTTGTCTTTGGTTATTACTCAATCCATGACTTATAATAATCATCTGACATTACGCCTAAACCTTCTTTAGTTATGAGAAGCGGTCGAAAAGTATCAACCATAACTGCCAACTCTTTCGTCTCTTTTTGACCTAAACTTTTTTCAACAGTTCCCGGATGCGGACCATGAGGAATTCCTCCGGGATGCAACGTAATCATTCCTCTGGTAACTTTTTTACGACTCATGAAATCGCCATCGACATAATATAAAACTTCATCAGAATCAACATTGCTATGATTGTATGGAACAGGAATACTCAATGGATGATAATCGTACATTCTTGGAACGAATGAACAGATTACGAAATTTCTTGCTTCAAAAGTCTGGTGCGTCGGTGGCGGCATATGCAAGCGGCCGGTGATGGGTTCAAAATCATGAATCGACAAAGCAAAAGGATAAAAATTTCCGTCCCATCCGATTGCATCAAAAG
>JANLOW010000099.1:0-2223 GCA_031366785.1 Bacteroidota bacterium
TTGTGATCCTTTAACGGGCACTATTTCTAATACTCCTGTAATCATAGATGATAATGATGCTTGTACTTTAGACGCTTGTGAACCTTCAACCGGAAATATCACACACATTGTTATAAATCCCGATGATAACAATGTGTGTACAGTTGATGGATGCGACATTATTAATGGTGTCTATAACAATCCCTTAAATATCGACGACAACAATGTTTGTACATTGGATGCATGTGATTCAATAACGGGAGTTTCTCATACGGCAATTAATATAGACGATAATAATGTTTGTACTGTTGATGCTTGCGATTCCGTTTCCGGCGCTTCTCATACAGCAATTAATGTAGATGATAATGATCTGTGCACCATCGATGCCTGCGATACCAATAATGGTCCAACACATACTATTGTAAACACCGATGACGGAAATGCTTGCACAACAGATGCCTGTGATCCGTTAACCGGAATTTCTCATATACCAGTTAATATTAACGATAACGATGTTTGTACAGTTGATGCCTGTAATTCATCTTCAGGAGTAATTTCTCATTCTCCGGTAGACATTAATGATAATAATTTATGTACTACTGATGCCTGCAATTCATTAACAGGCACCACTCATATCCTTGTTAACAGCAATGATGGAAATGCTTGTACATTGGATGGATGCGACCCTGATTTCGGTGTGTTTCATATTCCTGTCATTACCGATGATAACAATGCCTGTACCATCGATGGCTGTAATACTTCAACTGGAATAGTTTCTCACAATCCTGTAAATGCGAACGATGGTAATGCATGTACTACGGATGCATGTGATCCATTTACGGGTATTTCACACGCGCCTGTTAATGTCGATGACAGCGATCCTTGCACAACGGATGGTTGTAATTCTTTAACCGGAATTTTTCATACTCAAACGTGTACTGTAACATTAAATTCAAAAATATTTATTCAAGGGTTTTATTCGGGCGGTGGTTTAATGAAGAAAAGTGGAACTGGTTGCTTGAATGTTACCGGGGTTTCTCCAAATCCATTAGATGCAGATACTATATTCCTTAGTGCTATGGACGCTATATTTCATGCAGAGGTTGACCGAAAATTTGGGATACTGAAAACAAATGGAGACGTGAGTGTGACTTTTGGGCCATCTGTAATTCCAGGACTTTCATACTATATAAAAATTAGTCATCGTAATTCCGTAGAGACCTGGAGTGCTTTGCCGGTATTATTTATACCTACCACAACGTATAATTTCTCAAGCAGTGCATCGATGGCCTTTGATAACAACATGGTTGAAACACAGGATAATTTTGGTTGGGCAATTTATAGTGGCGATATCAATCAGGACGGTGGAATTGATTTTTCTGATTTCTTGATGTTGGATCCATCAATTCAGATTGGAGATGGAGGTTATATTACAAGCGATATTAATGGAGATGGATCTGCAGATGCAGATGACTTTCTCGTTCTAGATCCGAATATTCAAAATGGTATTGGTATTTCAATTCCTTAGTTGTAAACGAACTTAAATTACATTATTGAAGACAATTCAAAATAACGCATTATTATAAATTTATCAATTACTTAAATATCATCAAATGAACACATGGTTCTCTAAGCAACATTTGGATGCTACTTCTGAAAATTCTGCATTCAACAAAAATGAATTGAATGTTTTCAATCGATCTTTGAAAATCTTTCTATTCTTTTTTATTCTTGTTACGGGTTTACAGTTGAATATATCAAAAGCAGCAACCGTCACTTTATCAGCCAACACAAATTGGAGTGCGATTAATACAGGTAGTGGAGCAGGAGGAATACCAACTTCAACTGATACTGTTCAAATTCAGAATGCTTTTACTCTTACTGTAGATGTCCCTAATGCAGTCTGTAGGTTACTTTTAATTAATTTACCTACAGCAACGAATAACACAACATCAATTTTGAAATTTAACGCAAATAGCCAATTGACTGTTTCAGTTGGTTTAACTATAGGTTCAAGCAGCGGCAATAGGAAAGGGTCTATTGATATGGCTCTTGGGGGTTTATTACAAATTGCCGGTACTCTGTCTACCAGCAATGTTACTTCATTTACACCGGGTACTACGAGTACTTTTGTATATAATAGTTCATCTGCACAAACTGTTGCTAATTTTAATTATGCTAATCTGACTCTAAGTGGAGGAGGAGTTAAAACATTACAAGCAGGAACAACAGCAATAACCGGAA
>JANLOW010000182.1:0-10342 GCA_031366785.1 Bacteroidota bacterium
GGTGTGAATTCCTTTTGTCCTTGCATGAATTAAAAATCGGAAATCATTCTTTTCAAAAGCTTTTACCTCTTAAAAGTTATTCATTAGATTTGAAGAGTTGTGCAACAGGGACATGCATATTGTTGCAACACTTTTTTATCTCTAATTGTTTATATTTGTAAAAAGTGCTGCGTCAATGCTCCAACGTTATCGGATATGCTTGGGCAGCAGTGCTAATAATAAACTGAATTAACAATTATCATTAATTTTACAAACTCAAAATTCAAATTAATATGAAACATCTTATCACTCTGCTGCTTGCGACAACAGCATTAGCAACAATAGCTAATGGTCAACATCAGTCCTCCAAAACTCCGCAGGAAGAAATTATAGATTTGGAGAAATCATTTGCTGCGGCAATCAAAACTCAGGATACCCTGCAAACAAAAAAGTTTCAAGCAGACACTTACTTTCTGGCTTACGCAGTGCAAGGCATGCCTACTATTCAAATTGTTCCGAAACAAGGTTGGCTTGCTATGTTAAAAGATTATGTGACCGAATCATTTACCATTGATGATATAAAAGTTAATGTGTATGACAATACTGCAATCGCCATGTTGATATATACACAAAAAGCAACTGTTCGGGGACAAGATAGAAGTGGACAATTCGTTCTCACAGATATTTGGTTGAAAGGAGATAAAGGCTGGCTCATAGTGGAGAGACATTCAAGCCGTCCTGGGCCACCAGTAAACATGCAAGCTAAGTAAGATGATGAGCAGTAATTATTTTCTTTAAATCAATCACTCTTTGTAGAAGTTGTAGAGTTCTATTCGTTTAACACGCTTGCCGCAAAGAAAAAGTTGACGAAGAACTTCAATCATCCAGTGTTTCAAGCCACAGTAGCACATCCGATAACATTAAGATTAAAAAAACTTCTTTAATCCTTCTTCGTTATAAGCAATTTTGCTACGAGTCGACGAACTATTAATTGATTTATGAAAGAAAAATTATTTTGGGATTGGTTTTCGACAAATCAGTATTTGTATTTCAACTTTGAAAAAAATCGAGAGGCTCTTTTCGATCTGCTTACTACAAAACTAAATGAAATAGACGAAAATTTAACTTTTGAATTTAGTCCTTTGATGGAAATTGGGAAAAGAGAATTTATAATTTCTGCAGATGGAGCTTAAAAAACATTTCCTGTAGTTATTAATCTTGTTAATTCAGCGCCAACTTTTGACATATGGATTATAGTAGCATTTCGTCAACCGCACCTTGAATATAATCAAATAAATTACAAAGACATTCAACTTAATATTGAGGATGTTTATTTCCGATATGCGAAGGATAATGGAAAAATTGGAATTGAAATGTATATAAAAAATTATCAAAACAACAATGATTGGGTTGCAGCTTCATTCTTATTGCTTGATAATATTTTGGGAGAATATGATACTGAAATGATGTTAAGTTGGATTGAAAGGAAAAAACTTGACTACGACAAAATTGAAAATTTATACTCTTTAATGGAACTGCCGTCAATAATTTCCGAATACAAAAAAGAGCGATACAATTAAAACGGCTCATAACATTAGCATTATTGCCATGCTTTATTTCTCTAATTGTTTATATTTGTAATAAAGCACAGCGTCAATGCTCCTACGTTGCACAAAACCCGTGGGCGGCAGAGCTAACGCTTATCTTAGTAGTTTTGAATGAACAATTAAAACGAAAGTAAATTTATTTCAAACTTTATAAAACTAATCAAATGAAAAAACAACTACTAAAAAAGTTTTACGCTTTCATCATCATGATTTTGTTTTCGATTGTTACTGCAAATGCACAGATTGTTTATACGGATGTGAATCCGGATAGTGTGCTTAGTTGCTCCTCTATAAGCGGTTGTTCAGGAAATTATTCACTTGACTTGAATACTGACGGTATTAATGATTTTATCCTGGGAACAAGAAGTAGTAGAATTGGTTGCCGTTGTGGTGGGCCTCGTGGGGGTCACTTAGCTTTGGCCGATAACGATTCAGCATTGATAAGTTCAACTTCTCTTAGTTGGATTGCGGACACCGCAGGAGGATATGCTTTAAATACCGTGATTGATTCATCTTTGGGGTGGACTAATGTTGATCATATTTTGGCTAGTAAACTTGTGTATTGCGGGCTTTGCACAGAGCTTGGAGTTGTTGTGGTACGTTCACCCGGAAGCGGCAACTGGAATAATATTTACGGAAAATACCTCGCTTTAAAAATACAAGTAGGAACTGATTTTTATTATGGTTGGATTAAACTTGGAGTAGGAACAGACATCGATTCAGTTTCAATTACGATAATGGAATACGCTTACAATTCCATTCCCAACCAACCCATCCTTGCCGGACAAACAATTGCCGCTGGAATAATTGAAAATTCTTTTGCTTCATCAATAAATCTTTTTCCCAATCCTGCCGACAACCATCTCACCATCGCTTTGGGTAGCAACAACAAAAAAGTTGATGTAACCATCACCGACATTACAGGAAAAATAATTTACACAATAACTACAAATGAAACAAATAAGATAGAAGTGAATACAAAAGAATTTATAGAGGGAATTTATGTTGTTCAAATTCAAGCAGCAGATTTTATTGGAACGAAAAAACTTGCCGTGGAAAAATAAAGTTAGTGTGTAATTGAACGTCACATCTTCTTGCTAACAGTCGGGTATTCACATAACATTTCAACTTATACAATAAACAACTTTAGGACAAAAAAAGAGAAATAATGAATATTAAGAATTTTGAATTTAAAGCAAAGGTTGGCAGTTTGGAAAAGTATGAAAACAAATTACTTACTCTAAACCCTGTCTATCAAGGATTAGACCACCAAATTGACACATATTTTAATGTTCAAAAAGGACGACTTAAATTAAGAGAAGGAAATATTGAAAATTCTTTAATAAACTATGACAGAAAAAATATATTAGGCTCAAAACAATCTGAAATAATACTGTATAAACACGAACCAAATATTGCGTTGAAAAATATTTTGACACTTCAATTGGGAGTAAAAATTATAGTTGATAAGAAACGTAAAATTTATTTTATAGACAACGTAAAATTTCATTTTGATATTGTTGAGAATTTAGGGACTTTTATAGAAGTTGAAGCAATAGATATGAAGGAAGAATTTACAATAGAAGAACTGAAAATCCAATGTGATAAATATTTTGATTTTTTTGAATTGACAGGCATAAATCTCATAGATAAATCTTATAGCGACTTAATTATGGACTTAGTAAAATGAAACATCGGCGAACAAAAAAGTGATATGAATGAAAAACAACGAACCGCTAACAGCACCTACAAGAAATTGGTGGTTTGACTCATCCTGAAAAAAGTTTATAGTTTAGTTAGTTAATCCTTTTTTAAAAAAACTTCTTTAATCCTTTCTTCGATATATGCAACAAATAGGAGTACGGCAACCTCCAGCATTTGGAATTATAATTAACTTTGACGCTGATTAATCTACACATTGAATCACTAAAAAAAATGAAATACCTGATATATTTCTTTCTGATTTCTATTTATGAATGCACACCTTCCATCAATTATGATATTATTATTCGTAATGGATTAATTTACGATGGCAGCGGTAGCAAACCATTTAAAGGAGATGTTGCTATTTATGCAGACACTATTGCTGCAATAGGAGATATAGGTAATTCTTCAGCGAAAGAAATTATTGATGTCAAAGGAATGGCTGTCTCTCCCGGTTTTGTCAACATGCTTAGTTGGGCCACCGAATCGCTGATTGAAGACGGTCTCTCGCAGGGCGATATACGGCAAGGAGTAACGCTCGAAGTAATGGGCGAAGGGTCAAGCATGGGACCTTTGAACGCACGATTGAAAACACTGATGAAGAATAACCAGCAGGATATTAAATATGATGTTGAATGGAATACGCTTGGTGAATACCTGACTTTCCTGGAGAAGAAGGGTGTTTCATGCAACATCGCTTCATTCATAGGAGCAGGCACGGTTCGCTCGTATGTAGTAGGTGATGATAACCGCGTTGCCACTTCCGCTGAACTCGACAGTATGAGATGGTTGGTGAAGCTGGCAATGGAAGAAGGCGCTATGGGTGTTGGTTCATCACTTATTTATCCTCCCGATTGTTTTGCGAACACAAATGAATTAATAGCTTTATGTAAAGAAGCATCGAAGTATGACGGCTCATACATATCTCACATGCGAAGTGAGGGAAATCGATTGTTCGAGGGCGTGGAAGAGCTAATCAGGATTGCGAAAGAGGCGAACGTGCATGCAGAAATCTATCACCTGAAAGCAGCGGGAAAATCAAATTGGAATAAGATGGACAGTGTAATACAGATGGTGGAAAAAGCAAGGGCTGACGGTATAAATGTAACGGCTGACATGTACACTTATACAGCAGGTGCAACCGGTTTAACCGCTTCTTTTCCTCCGTCGTTGCAAGATGGTGGCTTTGATAAACTCTGGAAAAGATTGCATGACCCGGCTATTCGCATGCAAATGAAAAAAGCAATGAATTCCGATGCAACCGATTGGGAAAATTTATATTACAGTGCAGGCGGCCCCGACAAAGTTCTCCTCCTCGCATTCAAACAGGATTCGTTAAAAAAATATACAGGTAAAACTCTTGCTGAAGTTGCAAAAATGCGCGGCACCTCTCCGGAAGAAACTGCAATGAATTTAATTATTCAAGACGGCACTAGAATAGAAGTAGCCTATTTCTTAATGAATGAGGAAAATGTAAAGAAACAAATTGCAATATCTTGGGTGAGTTTTGGCTCAGATGAAGGTTCTTATTCGCCCAAGGGTGTTTTTCTGAAATCCAATCCGCATCCGAGAGCCTATGGTAATTTTACAAGAGTAATTGGAAAGTATTCGAGAGATGAACATTTGTTGCCATTGGAAAAAGCAATTTACAAATTATCCAAGCTTCCGTCAACGAATTTAAAATTGAAAAAAAGAGGTGAGTTGAAAGCGGGGAACTATGCTGATGTATTGGTTTTTGATCCTACAAAAGTAAATGACTTTGCCACCTATGATAAACCACATCAGTTCGCAACAGGTATGATTGATGTTTTTGTAAATGGCAAACAAGTGCTGAAAAACGGAGAGCATACAGGTGCAACACCGGGAAAGTTTGTTAAGGGGCCCGGATATATTATTTCGCCATTGGTTACTAACAAAAACTAAAGAATAACTTTCCGTTATGCTAAGCAATTTCAAGACTCGATAAATTATTCATGTAAAAATATTATTTGCTTTTTTTCTAGTATTTTCATTTGCATATAATAATCAAAAACAAAACGTTTGTAATTGGGCGAAAGTAGAATTCCTTTTTCGGGAGATTTAGATTTAGGTGCGAGTGGTTTTTCTCCAAACCCAAAATATGTAAACAAAGGGTAGAACGATTATAAACCAGAGAGGGGCGAATAATAGCACGAAAGCATAACAATAACTTTTCCGCAATACTTTTTTTCTTTTTAAATTTTCATCTTCAGTAAAAATGTGTCGCGGCACTATTCTATACTATAGCGTCATGCTTATGCGACATGAAAACTCCGAACTGTGTTGCGAGAAATTTACTTTGCCAAACCAAAATATATGAAACAAACGATGTGTACGACATTTTTAAATCACTCAGTGAGGTAGAAGAAAAAATGTTAAATTTACAGAGCCTAATTAAAAAGATGCTTAGGAGAATGGCTGCTAATAAAAAATAATTGACATTCCCCTCTCGTCCTTGTTTAAAAGAGGATGCGCGCGGGGACTGATTGGATATTTTTGTTGCTTATTTGTTTCATTCTAATTTAGTTTAAATAATACTTACAAATTCACTGATGAAAAAAACTGCGCTCTTTCTGTTTGCTTTTCTGCTCAGCATTGCAGGCAATTCTCAAACCACTAATCTTGATAGCACAGTACAGGCAGTTAAAGTTAAAAAAGACAGTACCCTGCACGCCTTAATTTATGAAGACTCTGTTAAGGTTGAAAAGGAATTTGGTGATAAAATAAAAAAGGCGAAATTTTTGTCGGTCGCTATTTATCCTATACTTAAAGGAGGTGAAAACTCAGGTGTTATTCCTGTAAAAGATCCTGCTGAAATCCCCGACCCTGCACTCGATTATAAACTGTTGTTTGAGCTTACCGCATCAAATCCCGATTCTTTGGTTAAAGAAATAAATGATGGTTTGGGAGAAGTTGCAAGAGTGATTAATTTGCATGTTGCTTCCGGTGTGCTATTAAAAAAAATATTTCCCGTTATTGTAGTGCATGGACCTGCGCTGAATGCGATCAGCACAAATGATTATTACAAAGAGCATTTTAAGACTGATAATCCCAATATTAAACTCATCAACGATCTTACAGCCATTGGCGTGAAGTTTATTGCGTGTGGTCAAGCCATGGCTTTTCTTGACATGAAAAAAGAAGCGTTGCTTCCGGTTGTAAAAGTGTCAATTACTGCGCAAACGGTTTTAACTTCGTATCAGTTAAAAGGATATGTTTTAAATAAGCTGCAATAAAATTCATTAAAGTATATGTTTACTTCTCTGATTGTTATGACAAATAAAAAAATTATATACACATGAAAAAGAATATTCTCACTTACGGACTCATAGCAGGCATTGTTGTTTCAGTTTTAATGTTATCTAGTGTCAACTACTTTAGCCATTGTGAAGGGAATGTTGATTATAACACAAGCATATTCATCGGCTATGCTTCTATGCTTCTATGCTCCTCGCCTTTTCACTTGTGTTTTTTGGTATTCGCAATTATAGAGATAAATACAATGAAGGAGTTATCAGTTTTGGCAAAGCGTTTAAAATAGGGATTATGATTGTTTTAATTGCTTCCACCATTTATGTTATTGCCTGGCTAATTGACTACTTTTTTTTCATACCCGATTTTATGGAAAAATATTCAGCACACATGATTGACGAACTGAAAGCAGGCGGAGCAAGCCAAATAGAACTAGAAAAGCAAACAAAAGAAATGGCAGGTTTTGCCACAATGTTTAAAAATCCATTTTTTAATGCGATGATGACTTACATAGAAATTTTACCTGTCGGATTGATTGTAACAATTATCAGTTCCTTCATTTTAAAAAGAAAAACAACGAAAAAATAAAAATAAAAGAACAGACAATGAAAAAAATAATTTTAATAATTATAGCATTATCAACATCATTCTGTTTTGGTTATTCTTTTAAATCAATCATTACTAACAATTCAAGTGATAATGCAAAAATAAAAAGAGTAACAGGAATTGGCGGTATTTTTTTCAAATGCAAAGACCCTAAAAAAATTAGAGAATGGTATCAAACTCATTTGGGTTTGAATACCAACCAATACGGGACTGTGTTTGAATGGTGGCAAGGTGCAGACAGCACAATGAAAGGATTTACGCAATGGAGTCCGTTTTCAGAAAAGACAAAATATTTTGGACCATCAACAAAGGAGTTTATGATAAACTACAGGGTTGAAAATTTAGAAGCACTTGTTGGAGAACTGAAAAAAGAAGGAGTGAATGTAACCGACACCATTGAAACTGCTAATTACGGAAAGTTTGTTCACATTATGGATATAGAAGGAAACAAGATAGAATTGTGGGAACCAAACGATATCGAATATGAAAAGCTCGGTATCGAGATGGGTAGCCAAACGACTAAATGATTCTACTACTCTTACAGACAACGAATGAAACATCAAACCGTTGTGCCTTGAACAAATAGTAACACGAATGGATAATATAAGATTAAAGATGACACGACATTAAAAAATAGAAAGACAAAATAATTAGGATTTCGCTTGTTATATTTTTTGCAAGCAGTGATTCGATAACTCCAAAAATAAACAATATGGAAGAAAAAAAAATCAATCAAACAATTCAACTTCACCAGTTGATGCAACCCCTAATGTGACTGGAATTGGTGGAATTTTCTTTCATTAAGACAATCTGAATGAAACGAAAAAATGGTACACCAAAAATTTAGGAATTGAAATAAATGATTGGGGTTCTTCGAGTTTTGAATCCAGAAATGTTAACAGACCTGACGAAATAAATTCTCTTCAATGGAAACCAGTCAAAAAAGGGGATGAATATTTTTCTCCATCCAAAAAAGATTTTATGATTAACTACCGGGTTCAGAATATTGAAGGACTTGTAAACAAACTCAAAGAAAATGGAGTAACTATACTTGACAGCATTGCAACTTATGACTTCGGAAAATTTGTAGATATTTTGGATGCAGAAGGAAACAAAATTGAACTATGGGAGCCTAAAGACTAACAAATAAATCGTTCTTAAAATAATCTTTTGTGCAAGCTTGATTTTAACGAAGCGAATAATTAGTAACTTTGAAAAATAAATGTAAATGAATAATCGACAACGCTTCGGAGTGTCAGCAGGACATGGGCTAATATAGGATTAAATGAATTTTTAAAAAGGGGGCATTGGCCGTAACCCGAATAGTTGTGCATCTAACAAATAGTTGTGGTTATACAAACAGTCGCGCTTCTAACCCCCGTTTTAAAACTTAATTTATCACTTCTTCAACAAACTACTTATGTAGAATATATTATTGCAGGAATTTATTATTCTGGAATTAATTTATATATATAAATAAATCAAATCAATTATTAGGAATATTATTAATTTATATTTTTGATGTCAAACTATTTAATAATTGGTGCTTCTTCCGGAATAGGGCAAACACTTGCAAAGCAATTAGCTGATTCAGGTAATACTGTTTATGCTACTTACTATAAAAATAAAGTTCATTCAGAAAATAATTCTATTCATTATAATTATTTAAATGTTTTGGATGAAAATATTTCAGTCGAATTTTTACCTGATTCTTTAACTGGACTTATATATTGCCCTGGAAGTATCAACCTCAAACCATTTGAGCGAATAGAACCAATTGATTTTGCAGCGGATTTTAATTTACAGGTAATAGGATTAGTGAAAATAATTCAATTGGTAATATCCAAATTAAAAAACACAGAAAATGCATCAATCGTTTTGTTTTCAACAGTAGCTGTGCAAACCGGCTTGCCTTTTCATTCGCAAGTCTCTGCTTCCAAGGGTGCAATTGAAGGATTAACAAAATCTTTAGCGGCAGAATATGCACCAAAAATAAGAGTTAACTGCATTGCACCTTCATTAACTGATACCCCTCTTGCTGCTGCGTTTTTAAATAGCGAACAAAAAAGAGAAGCTAATTCTCAAAGACATCCCATGAAAAAAATTGGTACCGCTAAAAATATTGCTGATATGGCGGAATTTTTAATTTCTGATAAAGCAGGATGGATTACAGGGCAAATAATTCATGTTGATGGCGGAATGAGCAGCATAAAATAATTAGGAACAATAATTTAGTTTTCAAAAAAAAATAATGATGAATTTTTTAAATGCCAGTTGGGAAAATTTAATAATGGCAAATTACACAGTTAACCCAAACGTGCTTGCTCCTTACCTTCCACATGGAGTTGAATTAGATTTTTATAATGGCGAAACCTATGTTAGTCTTGTTGGCTTTATGTTTAAAAACACAAAAATATTTCAAATTCCAATTCCTGTTTATGGAACATTTGAAGAAATTAATTTGAGATTTTATGTGACAAGAAAGGAAGGCAGCAAATTAAAACGTGGTGTTGTATTTATAAATGAAACCGTCCCTAACAAATTTGTAGCATACATTGCTAATAGCTTGTACAATGAACGTTATACCGCCGTTCCTACGAAACATGTGTGGAGCATTAATGCAGATAGTAAAAATATTATGTACCAATGGAAGGTAGGGAAAATTTGGAATTCACTTTCAGTAAATACTGCTGCAGAAAAAATACAAATGGCAAAAGGGAGTTTCGAGGAATTTATTTTTGAATATTATTATGGATATTCCATGATTAACAAAACAACCTCTGAAGAATATAAAATTGAGCATCCCCGTTGGAACACTAACAATGTTGTTCAATATAATATTAACTGTGATTTTGAAAAAATGTATGGAAAAGATTTTAATTTTTTAAATAATAGTAAGCCTAAAAATGTTATCATTGCAGAAGGTTCTTCAATAGCAGTGAAGTGGAAAAGAATACGTTTTTAAATAAATAAAAAATAAATTTAAATATTCATGTAAAAACAAAAAATACTAAAGTCATACTTAAAAGAAAAAAAACATGTTCATGAACTTCAAAAAATCCGAATTGGTAATTTTAGCACTTGCAGTGTTAGTAATTTTTGTCTCTGAATATTACTATACTGTATTGGGAGACCATGATAGAGCTATATTTATTGGCTTATGGCCACCAACCATG
>JANLOW010000226.1:0-3919 GCA_031366785.1 Bacteroidota bacterium
CCCGATAATGACGGCTATAATGATGTATTAGCCATTCATTATAAATTTCCGAAAACAGGCACTGTGCTGTCGTTGAATGTTTATGATTTTAATGGTCTGCCGGTCAGACAGTTATTATCCGGTAAAACAATTAGCAATGAGGGAACATTGTTTTGGGATGGACTTAACGAAAATAAATTTATGTCGGCAAGTGGTATTTATATTCTTCTAGCTAGAAGTTTCGATATAGAGGGTAATGCAAATGTTATAAAAAAAACATGTTTTCTGACCCGGAGATTTCATTAATCGTAATTATAATTATTTTATTCCCAACTTGCCCGTTAATATGCTTACGGCTTCTTTTTTACGCGGACTGGAGGGTCAACTCGGGAAAAAACTCAAACAGAAATTACACTTTAAACGTGTTAGCCCAATATCAGGTGGAAGTATTAATCAAGCTGCCCGGCTTGATACAACTTTTGGCACATTTTTCCTCAAAGCGAATGACACATTTCTTTTTCCTAAGATGTTTGAAAAAGAAGCCCATGGATTACAAATTTTAAAAGACACTAGTTTGATTACAATTCCTGACCTCATACTGATTGGTGAAGAGGAAAGTTTAGCATTTCTTGTTTTGCGATATATTGATAGTAAGGCGAGAAATAATAATTTTTGGGAATCTCTCGGAACATCTCTTGCTAAAATTCACCGGCACACCACTCAACGTTTTGGTTTTACTGAAGATAACTATATTGGTTCTCTATTTCAAAGTAATAAGGAATACAATCGTTGGACAGATTTTTTCACCGAAGAGAGATTAGAAAAGCAATTGCAACTTGCTTTAAGTACAGGAAGGATGAATGAGACGGATAAAAATTTATTCTCAAAAATATATACTCGTTATGAATCTATGGCAGCTGAAGAACAACCAGCTCTCTTGCATGGTGATTTGTGGAGTGGAAATATAGTCACCGGAACGAAAGGCGAACCATGTCTGGTAGATCCTGCCGTTTATTATGGTAATCGCGAAATGGATATTGCCATGTCCAGACTATTCGGAGGTTTCGATGAAGAGTTTTATCTAGCTTACAACAATGAATATCCTTTAATGGCAGGTTTCGAAGAACGTATAGATATTCATAACTTGTATCCGTTGATGGTTCATCTTAATCTTTTTGGCGGATCGTATTTAAATCAGGTGAGAAGTATTCTTAAGAAATTTGTTTAAAAATAAATTTATTTTAGAAATCATTTTACAGGTTTCTCAATAAGTAAGTAAATCGTAGCTTTGTTTATACACCCTAATTAATGTCAGATAATTTAAACACTTCCAAAGCCCCTGAACCGGTGGGGCATTATCCTCATACAAGACGAGTAGGAAATCTTTTGTTTCTATCAGGCGTTGGGCCAAGAGAAAGAGGCAATAAAAATATACCCGGAGTCGAACTCGATTTAAGCGGAAAAATTATAAGCTATGATATCGCAAAACAATGTCATTCAGTTTTTCAAAATGTGAAATATATATTAGAAGAAGCCGGAAGCAGCTGGGAAAAAATTGTCGATGTAACGGTTTACCTTACCAATATGAAGGATGATTTTAAAATTTATAATAAGATCTGGGCTGAGTATTTCAAGGAAAATCCACCTTGCCGGACAACGATTGAAGTCAATTGTTTACCGACGCCTATTGCAATAGAGTTAAAAGTAATTGCAACCATTGACCGGACCACTGATTAGATTGATTTATTTGATCTTCAATAATCAACCACAATTTTTAATAATCATTTTCTATTATAACTGCTCTAATAAAGCAATTATAACATCATTTTAAGGGGTTGAGTAAGTTTTAATTACTCAAAAAGACAATTTAAAATCATATTGTAAGGCTAATTTTCTTATTTTTGCACCCATTTTTATAAGGCTTTTGCTTTACAATGGCTCTGATTATGCCCAAATACAAAGAATATAAACAACTCGATCTGCCCGCTATTTCGAAAGAAATTTTGAAAAAATGGGATGATGAAAAGACTTTTGAAGCAAGCGTAAATGATCGTGTAGGCAAGCCCGTATTTACATTTTACGAAGGGCCACCATCAGCTAATGGCTTACCGGGCATTCATCATGTTATGTCTCGCGCCATTAAAGATATTTTTTGCCGTTACAAAACCCTTAAAGGATTCCAGGTAAAACGCAAAGGTGGTTGGGATACGCATGGACTTCCAATTGAACTTAGTGTAGAAAAAACATTAGGTATTCGGAAAGACGATATCGGAAAAACAATATCAATAGCCGATTACAATAATGCTTGCCGAACGGAAGTCATGAAGTATAAAGATATTTGGGACGACCTCACCCGCAAAATGGGATATTGGGTTGATCTCAAACATCCATACATCACATTTGAAAAAAATTACATTGAGACTTGTTGGTGGTTATTGAAAGAATTTTACAAAAAGGGGTTACTTTATAAAGGATATTCTATTCAACCCTATTCACCTGCAGCAGGAACCGGATTAAGTTCACACGAACTTAATCAGCCGGGTACATATAAAATGATAAAAGATACTTCAGCCATTGCGCAATTTAAACTGAAGGAAAAATTATTGAAGGAAAATGGGGATACTTATTTTCTAGCATGGACAACCACACCATGGACTTTGCCATCGAATACGGCTTTAGCTGTAGGTAAAAATATTACATATGTTGCAGTAAAAACATTTAATAATTATACAGGTTTACCCATCAATGTAATTTTAGCGAAAGATCTTTTAGGAAAATATTTTCCTGATAAAAACGCTGAATTAAAATTTGAAGATTTTAAACCAGGAGACAAAGCAATACCCTTTAAGGTGATAGCTGAATACAAAGGGAAAGATTTTGAAGGTCTCCGGTACGAACAACTTTTAGACTATACACAACCGACGGACGGCGATGCTTTCAAAGTACTTATTGGTGATTTTGTAACTACTGAAGATGGTACCGGCATTGTTCACCTAGCGCCAAGTTTCGGCGCTGATGATTTTCGTGTTGCCAAACAAAATGGCATTGGTTCATTAACTCTCGTTGATAAAAGAGGAAAGTTTACAAAAGAAGTTACAGATTTTTCCGAAGAATTTGTCAAAGAACAATATCTTACCGACGAAGAAAAAGAAATAGAAAGAAAAAAACAAGGAGGAGAAAAATATCTTTCTGTCGATGAACGCATATCCATCAAGTTAAAAAAAGAAAACAAAGTTTTCAAAGTGGAAAAGTATGAACATACTTATCCTCATTGCTGGCGCACAGATAAACCGATTCTTTATTATCCTTTGGATTCTTGGTTTATACGTACAACTTCTCTTAAAGAACGTATGGTTGAGCTGAATAAATCAATCAACTGGAAACCTGAGCATACTGGTACCGGACGTTTTGGAAACTGGCTGGAGAATTTGGTTGATTGGAACTTGTCGCGTTCTAGATTTTGGGGAATACCGCTTCCAATCTGGCGAACGGAAGATGGAACGGAAGAAATTTGTATCGGATCGACAGAAGAATTTTCAAATGAAATGGATAAATCTGTGAAGAATGGATTTATGTCAGAAAACCCTTTAAAGGAAAAAGACAAATCAGCACCCTTTGATCTTCATCGCCCTTATGTTGATGATGTTATTCTGACATCTTCCTCAGGGAAAAAAATGAAGCGGGAATTGGACCTGATAGATGTCTGGTTCGATTCGGGGGCTATGCCTTATGCGCAATGGCATTATCCATTTGAAAATAAAGAAGAATTTTTAAAATCTTTTCCTGCAGATTTTATTGCAGAAGGAGTTGATCAAACACGTGGATGGTTTTTTACTCTTCATGCAATTGCTGTAATGATTTTCGATTCTGTTGCTTACAAAAATGTTGTAAGTAATGGACTTGTCCTCGATAAGAATGGAAATAAGATGTCGAAGCGGCT
>JANLOW010000235.1:0-27961 GCA_031366785.1 Bacteroidota bacterium
TATAAAAAAGACTTACCAAAATATGAATTGATGGAAAATAGAAAATAATAAAATATCTTTCCATTTGAAGCCATGCCTTTTCTACTCCGTTTGTTTAGTATATTAAATATTTTTTGGTTGAATTTAAATGTTGTATAAATAGTAATTGACTTTCTTATTCAGCACATCTTTTCAAATGTGTGATTTATGTAACTCATTCCATTAATTGTGTAATCTCCTCCGGAATAAAAGGACATACTTTTGTTTAACAATTACTTTATCACATTCTAAAAAAAACAAAATGAAATTAAATAAAGTGTTACCAATCACAGCAATGTTGTTTGTGATATTATTCTTGGGAAGTTGTAATAAATATGATGATCCCATTTTGTCTCCACAGGCGACTTCAGAAGCACCTTCAGATAATTTTCGGCTTTATTCAAATCCGACAGTTGTAAATCTTGGTGTTGCACGTTATTTTACTATTCTATCAAAATCAGGAATTACCAATGTTTATCCTTCTGCAATTACCGGAAATATTGGATCAAGCCCAATCACCGGTGCAGCTATCTTAGTTTCTTGTCCGGAAGTTACTGGAACAATTTACTCAGTTAATGCAGCCGGCCCGCTTCCTTGCAGAGTTACTGATGCCAGCAGGTTAACTACTGCCGTTAGTAATATGCAAACAGCATACACTGATGCGGCAGGACGTTCGAATCCGAATTACTTTAATTTAGGTGCAGGAAATATTGGTGGCAAAATTCTTAGACGCGGATTGTATAAATGGACAAGCTCCGTTATCATTCCAACGAATATAACAATTTCGGGTAGCCCTTACGATGTCTGGATATTCCAGGTTGCAGGGACTCTTACTATGAGTTCTGCTGTCAAAATTACTTTGACCGGAGGTGCACAAGCAAAGAATATTTTTTGGCAGGTTGCCGGTGCAGTAACGCTAGGAACAACCAGTCATTTTGAAGGAATTATTTTAGGAAAAACCGGCATTAATATGAAAACAGGCGGATCAATTAACGGAAGGTTGCTGGCACAAACTGCAGTAACTCTCCAAAAGAATACTGTTCAAAAACCGTAATTATTTATTAGTACTTAAATTTCAGCAGAGGTTGTCTTTATAAGGCGACCTCTGTTTTTTTTTCAATTAGCTTACTGAAAAACAATTTCTTCAATCACCGCTGCACCGGCTTCTTCATTGAGTAGTTTAATTATTTTCTCGCGCTCCTGAAAAAGTTCTTGCCGCAATGAGGCTGAATTAAGAATTACGAATAATTTTTTACCGTAAATTTTTATCTCCACTGTTCTATTCGCCACCGTTGGGCCCATTAATTTTTCCCATGAATCAATTAGTTTTAATTGTTGCAACTTACCATCCAGGCGATAGGCTTTTAACATGCTATCTACTGCTTCTTTTAGCGTTTGATCGTTTGAGCGGCGGGACATTTTGGTTATTAGATGTTAGATATTAGATATTAGATATTAGATGTTAGATGTTAGATAATAGATGTTAGATAATAGATGTTAGATAATAGATATTAGATATTAGATATTAGATATTAGATATTAGATATTGTTTGAGTGAGACTAATCGTTTTTTGTTTTGACTATTTTCAAACTATTGACAAATAGCCAAAATCCATTGTCAAACTGTCTTGATACCTGATTCTTGATACTTGATACCTATTTCCACCTCCCCTTCATTAACAGGAAACGATCGTATTGCCACTCCAATATTTTCAAAAATTGAAAGAAGGCGCTCGTGATGTGTATCAGTGATAAAAATTTGTCCGAAATTATCCTGGCTTACCAGTTCCATAAGTTTACCTACTCTGTCATCATCCAGTTTATCAAAAATATCATCGAGTAATAGAATCGGTTTAAGTCCTTTTTGTTTACTTACAAAATTAAAATGTGCCAGTTTTAAAGCAATCAGAAAAGATTTTTGTTGTCCTTGAGAAGCATAGCGCTTAACCGGAAATCCATTAATAATGAAAACTAAATCATCTTTATGAGGGCCAACAGAAGTGTATTGCAATATTCGGTCACGGTCTGTCGATTCAGCCAATAACGTTTTAAAATCTCCATCGTTCAAATGAGATTCGTAACGGATATCGACACTCTCTCGTTCTCCTGCAATAAAATTGTAATAATACCTGAAAATGGGAATCAGGTCTTTAATAAACTTTTGTCGTGCGGTATGAATTCGTACACCTGAATTAGTAAGTTGTTCATTCCAAATTTCGAGTGCATCCAAATCAAAACTGCGTGATTGTGCAGCTCTCTTCAAATATGTATTACGTTGCATCAAAGCACGGGAATAAGAAATAAGATCTTCCAGAAAATTACGGTCAAATTGAGAAATTATACTGTCGGGAAATTTCCGACGTTCTTCACTCCCATCCGTTATCAAATTAGTATCCGTTGGAGATATCATCACAACAGGAAGAAGTCCTATGTGTTCCGAAAGCCTGTTATATTCCTTTTGATTTCTCTTGAAAGTTTTCTTTTGTCCACGCTTTAAACCGCAAGAGATATTTTCATCAATTCCGTTAAGATCAAACACTCCTTGTAAAATAAAAAAATCTTCATGTTGCTTTATATTCTGTCCATCGATTGCATTGAAATAACTTTTGCAGAGCGATAAATAATGAATAGCATCGAGCAGATTTGTTTTGCCTTCGCCATTTCCACCGACAAAAGCATTTACGCCTTCATCGAAGTCAATGCCGGCTTCGCGATAATTTTTAAAATTTAAGAGTGAAAGTTTTTTTAGATGCATTGGTGTAAAGATAATCAGAGGGATGGAAAAGATGGAGAAAATTTATATCAATTAAGATAAATTTGAGCAATTTTTACATGGTCATGCTTTTTACAATTAGTATCTTTTTAACTAATCTTTATTGGAAAAAAGAATATCAAATCCGTGTAAACCAGACTTCCCTAATAAATCCGTGTTCAATTTTTAAACTATTAATTAGGGCAAGAATCCGGTATTTTAAACCAATTAACACAAAATCATTGAAAAATTGTAGAAAATCCCTGTTTATTTGGCTGTTTATTTTTATCTTTGATCTGATTGATTTTTGCAACTTAAAATTAATAGATGGAAGAAGAGGAATTACCAAACTCAGGAGAGCAGCAAAACCACATCAGGCATTCCATAGAACGTTATGAAGAAATGATCCGCAACAAAGATGCGTACTTCTTTGATGTTGATGCTTTCTTGAATATTATTGATTTTTACATCGAACGTAACGATGCAAAAATGGCTCTTCAGGTTGTTGAGTTTGCCGAAGATCAACATCCGGCCTCTGTTGAATTTCTATTACGTGAAGCGCAGATTCTTGCTATGATTGAAAGTTTTGACAAAGCTTTAATTATTCTTGAAAAAGCTGAACAACTTACACCGCGCGATGCAGATCTATATATGATTCGCGGAAGTATTTATTCTCAACAGCAAAAATTTGAACTTGCCATTGAAAATTTTAATAAAGCAATTCCTCTTGCTGATGAATTAGACCTTTTATATCTAAATCTTGCTTACGTTTATGAGAGTTGGGGTGATTACGACAAAGCTATTCAATACCTGAAACTTAGTCTGGAAGACAATCCTCAAAATGAAATTGCTCTGTATGAAATTGCTTTTTGTTTTGAATTCACTGAACGCTTCGATGAAAGTATCGATTTTTATTTACGTTTCATAGATCTTCAGCCATATAGTTTCCCTGCATGGTACAACCTGGGAAACGTCTTTAACAGCCTGAACCGTTATGATGAAGCACTGGATGCTTATGATTATTGTCTGGTAATTAAAGACGATTTTTCATCTGCTTATTTCAATAAAGGAAATACACTTGCAAACCTATCCCGGTATAAAGAGGCAATTGATTGTTACAAAAAAACATTTGAATTTGAAGCACCTGATTCACTCACTTATTACAACATAGGTGAATGTTATGAGCAACTGGAAGATATGCATCGGGCACGTGATTATTATAAAAAATCTACTAAGTTGGATTCTTCACTGGCAGAAGCCTGGCTAGGGATTGGAATTACGCTTCAAAATGAAGAACGTTGGTTTGAGGCTACACACTACATAAAAAAAGCGCTTGAACTGGATGATAAAAATGCAGAATTCTGGTTTGCCCTTGGTGATGCAGAATACCATCTTGAAAATTATATTAACGCAGAAACTGCTTATAAAAAAGTAATTGCTCTTGAACCTGATAATTCAGATATCTGGCTTGAATATTCACATTTACTAATGGCCGATAGCCGTCCTGATGAAGCTATAGAACTTATTACAGGTGGGATGGTATTTCATCCTGAAAACGCAGAACTATTATATAGACTCTCTTGTTATAATTATCTAATTGGAAATATTAGTGAAGCATATCGTGTAATTACTTCTGCACTCGAAAAAAATGTTCAGCTTTGCCAAACTATTTTTGAATATGCTCCTGCAATGGAAAATGACAGTCATATTACTGAACTTATTGACTTATATAAAAATCAACTATGAATTTTTTTCTCGACAACATTCCTGAGCGGAGTGCTAAACCGCGTGAAAGTGGATTAACAATGGTGATGGACAAAGGACTTAGCTGTCGTCAGGTAGAAGATGTAATTGATGTTTCAGGAAACTATATTGATATTGTTAAACTCGGATTCGGCAGTTCGTTTGTAACTCCTGATCTTGATAAAAAATTAAAAATATACCGCTCTGCTAATATTCCTGTTTATTTCGGCGGAACCTTACTCGAAGCTTTTATAATTCGTAACCGGTTTGATGATTACCTTAAACTCATTGATAAATACAAACTCTCTTATGCTGAAGTGAGTGATGGAAGTATTACTCTTGAACATGATGTAAAATTGGAATATATCCGTAAACTTAGTAAGTATATTACTGTTATTACCGAAGTAGGTTCTAAAGAAGAGGGAATTATTATCCATCCGAATAAATGGATTGAAATGATGGAAAAAGAAATTCAAGCCGGCGCATGGAAAGTTATTGCTGAAGCACGCGAAAGTGGCACCGTTGGAATTTACAGACCAAATGGAAAAGCACATGTCGTTTTAATAAATAAAATAATTTCAAAAGTTCCTTCTGAAAAAATTATTTGGGAAACGCCCAATAAAAGCGGACAGGTTTATTTTATTAAATTACTTGGTGCTAATGCAAATCTTGGAAATATAGCCCCCAATGAAGTTATCGCTCTCGAATCACTGAGAATTGGTTTACGAAGTGATACTTTTTTCCATTTCTTGGAAACAGAAAAAGCTTAATTTTTCTGTATTATACTTAAAATTCTTTTCTTAATTCGTAATAGTTATCAAGTAGCTATTTTTTGCGACATTAAACCTAAGCACTACAAATGGATTGAGTTAACCCATCCTAAAACTAGATTACCTAAGAACTGAAAAAACTCTTTGGGCACTATTTTCTCCGCTTTTCATAACAAGAAAATAAATTCCATTTTCAAGTTTTTGAATGTCGATATTTTTCGATGTTGCTCCGGCTAACATTTCCAACTTATAAGACAAAACACTTTGGCCAAGATTATTAACTATGTCAAGAGAAATATTCTCGGATTGTTTAAGATTCAGATCTACTATTAATATATTAGTTGCAGGATTTGGATAAATTGAAAAAATATATTTATCATTAATTGATGAAATTCCGTTGTTCAAATCTTTGCTGTAAATTTCAATGTCATCGACAGCACTTTCAACAACGCTTTCTATATTTAAGTCATTTGCTACGAATCGTAATGTAATTGAAGTAGCCGGGGAAATATAATCACTTACCTTAAAAACAAATCTTCTCCAACTATGATCCGGGACAACTATATTTTCAACCTGAACAAAATTGATTCCATCACCGGAAATATAGGTTTGCCAAAAGTCTTCGGATTGTGAGGCTGATCCTTGATCATTAGTAAACCATCTCCAATAAGATATAACAGGATCTGTTAAGCCAGTAATATCAATCGAAGGTGATTGCAACGATGTTTTTCCGCCATCAACATCGCTATTATAATTTGGTGAAGATGTTAATTGTGCATTTCCCGTAATAGCACATTGAATTCCGCCTGGGGTATGTTGCCTTCCTGTCTGACAGGTGTCGCTACCTTTTCGACTTGCAATTGGTGGAGCAATTATCCATGTTCCACGAATTGCATTGTCATCAACAATACCTGTCTGCCATCCCGGCGACTGATTACTATCGAAGTCTTCTATCTTATTTCGAACACAATTAACAAGAATATAATAAGGAATGTTAGAAACAATACTATCAGCTTTTGAAGGTAGTGTTATTAAAGGTGTAGATGAAATATCACGATATTGAACAAAATAACTAATTACAGTTCCAGAAGATTGCTGTGGAATTGTTGCAGAATAATTATTTCCTGAAGTGAGAAGCATCGGCAAAATAGTATAGCTACCAGAATTAGTATTTCGGTAATGCAATTCCACGTTAGGTGTCAGCCAAGGAAGTGAATTTGTTAATGTTGCATTAACGGTAGTTGATTGTGTTGATGTTGTACTTAATATTGGAGTATGTCCAAGTTCAGCATTATTTATTAAATAAATACCATGCAATGCAAATGCATCAATTATAGCATTATCGTTTGGAGTGCCATTCGAAAGATCAGCATCATCATCGTCTTCCATTAATGCAGAGAGGAGTATGTCTGAAAAAACCTGTCCTTCGTCGCCATCGGGACCGGTAATAAGATCATAAAATGTTTTTGCAAACAATTCAGTCATCAAAGGCCAGGAATTTAAATTTAAAGAAAGGTCATACCATGCTCCTGCAATGATTTCCCCATCAAAATGAACTTCACCGACAAGATCTTGGGGATAGACTTTTTTACCTACATCGTAACGGCGAATGTATTCAGAGGGAGTAGATGTCGATGTTCCTAAACCAAGAACCGGGTTCTTTGTTATCGAAAGCGCCCAAACATCAGCATATCCTTCACCCATTGCACCGTTAGCAAAACTTCCTCCATGTGCCTGATAAAATTTGGAATTTATACCATGACCATATTCATGATAAACTACATCGCCAACTTGTGAATAACAATAACATCCATTGGCTGTTGCATAAAAGTTAATAGAACTTCCATTATAAAAAGCATTACATGTACTAGTAGTAATATCTATACGAGTAATTAGTGGGATATCCATACCAGTAAATGTTGGAAAAAAAGATTTCATGAAATCATGAACAATATTTACATGGTAATATCCTGAAGTATGACGTATAGATGTAATAGAGTCAAAATTTATTGAACTACCTCCACTTCCAAGCAATGATGTCACCGAAGGAGAAACATTACCTTGAGCGGGGACAGTCCTACTCCACTTTCCTTCCAATGAAAAGGTAGAGGATATTGGATTTGTACCGGAAATAGAAACATTTCCTAAGCTATCAGTATAATAAATACTCGAGCCAATAACAACTTTTAAATTTCGAAGAGGCACAACGACACTTTGTACATAAGGATTACGTTCATAGACAGATGCTACTACATTAACATCACTATTTAATGGTTCAAAGAAATTAACTTCATTATGTCGGTATAGAACTATGCCGGTATTTGCATCCAAAAGCGTATAATATTGTGCTGGAATATTAACTTCGCTCAATGTAGAAACAACAAGTTCATAAACCAGATGTGAAACAATGTTTCGTCTATCCGAAATCGGAAGAACTTTTAAAACCGGCGTTGTGATATCAGTTATTGCATCAGTAATTCCGATTTTGGCTTTTTCGATTGCAGTATTTTTATCGAGTAAAGGAGTAGTTGAAATATCAATAGAATATACATCCGTTCCCCATGAATTAACTCTAAAATCCTTAGTCATTTTAACGAAGACTTTGCTATTTATTACATCAAGGCCTTTATAAGATTGAGTATAGAATACATTGAAGTATTTTCCGGAGTTATTCTGCGATTGAAATTTCAAATCTTGAAGCGGAAGATTCCAGTCACTCAGATTAGCCTCTATAAAGTTCAATGCTGCTGATTCAGGACTTTCTCCATTAGTTTGTATTGGCTTTCCATAAGCGCGATGTGGTTTTTGTGTGGCTTCATTAAAATCCACACTCCAATTACTATGTGCTTTAAGGTAATTTTTCCAGGAAGTGGATTTCCTTAATAGTCTTTGATAATTAAGATCGGCTTTTGCTTTTCTGTTTTTAATATAAGTGATTTCTAAAGGATCTTTTTCACCATGAACACTTCCGGCAAAAGAATTAGCAGAAAACAAAACAACAGCAAACGCAAAAAGGAAATATTTGTGCATTTTCATAAGGAATTAGACGTTTTTAATATATATATGTAATAAGTGTAAATAAACAAAAAAAAGTCCAATAATAGAGGTTCTAGATAAAATTAGAATGTCAGAATATTCTCATTTCTTTTCAGAATTTTAGAATTTAAAGAAATTTCAAATACAAATTGTTCTATTTTAAATATTTCGATTCTAGAATAATATCATTTTTATTAAATTAACTTGCTCTATAAAATGAAATCCAAATACTTTTCTCCTGCATCAATTAATAAATTTTATTTGTTTTTCAATCATCACTTTAAGTATCTTCCAACACTTATTGAATAGAAACTTTGTAACAAATGCTTGATTCAATTTTTATTTCCAGGTGTATTGAACTTGCTCAAAAAGGGAATGGGTTCGTAGCACCAAATCCTATGGTTGGTGCCGTATTGGTATACAATAATAAAATAATTGGAGAAGGATATCATCATGAATTTGGAGGACCACATGCAGAAGTTAATGCTATCAATCAATCCATAGAAAACGGAAATGAGCAACTTTTAGATAAATCTATATTATATGTAAATCTTGAACCCTGTTCACATACTGGAAAAACCCCTCCATGCACTGATTTAATTATTAAACATAGAATACCCAAAGTAGTTTTAGGCAATAAAGATCCATTTCTTAAAGTTAATGGTAGTGGGATTAAAAAAATGGTTGATGCAGGTATAATTGTAGAAACGGGAATTCTTGAAAACGAATGTTTGGAGTTAAATATTCGTTTCAATAATTTTCATACAAAAAAAAGACCTTTTATTCTTTTAAAATATGCTCAAACCTCTGATCATTTTATTGCTCCTTTTCAAAATATTAATAAAAAAATCAGCAACGAGTTTACAGATATCCTGGTTCATAAATGGAGAAGCGAAGAAGCGGCAATAATGGTAGGAACTAAAACATTAGAATCAGATAATCCGCATTTGACCGTTAGAAAATGGCAAGGTAAAAATCCGATTCGAATTATACTCGACAAAAATCTTTTTTTACCTAAGAATTTTAATTTTTATGATCAATCTACTTCAACAATTATTTTCAACATTATCAAAAATGAAAATGTAAACAATATAGAATTTATTAAGATTGATTTTGATGAAAATGTTATTAATAAGATTATTTCAACCTTATATGAAAGAAAGATACTTTCGCTTATGGTAGAAGGTGGGAGGAATTTACTCAACCAATTTCTCGAAAAAAATCTTTGGGATGAAGCCCGGATTATTACGTCAAATAAATTTTTTAACGACGGTCTTCGTGCACCAGCCATTAATGGCAGGCTAATTTCTACTTCAACTTTTACAGGCGATAATATTTCTATTTTACGGCCCAACCTCCTATAAATCTATATGGAATTATTAAAAAAACTTTGCAGCATTCATGCTCCCTCAGGAAATGAAGAAGCCATGACCGATTTTATTCTTGATTACGTTAAAACAAATCAAAAGGGGTGGGAAGTCACTCCAGAAATTTTTTATGGTGATGATTTTCAAAATTGTATTGTTTTAATATTCGGAAAACCCAGAACAGCAGTATTTGCTCATATCGATTCTATAGGATTTACTGTCCGTTATGATAATGAAGTCGTAAAAATCGGATCTCCGAAAACTTCAAATGGATATATTTTAAAAGGATTTATAAATAACGAAAAATTTGAATATCCACTCGGAGTAGAAAAAAATGAAAAACTTATTCTTAAAGCACCACTACAGATTGAACGTGGAATTGATCTGACTTTCAAGGAAAACTGGAGAGAGAGTGAAAATTTTGTTCAATGTTGTTATATGGATAATCGCCTTGGAGTATGGAATGCTTTACGATTATGCGAAACGATTAAAGATGGAGCGATTGTATTTTCATGTTGGGAAGAACATGGCGGGGGCAGCGTACCTTTTATTGCAAAATTTCTATATGATGGCTATAAAATTCGCCAGACCCTTATAAGCGATATTACATGGGTTACAGAAGGGGTTAAGCCTGGTAAGGGAGTCGTAGTCTCATTACGGGATACTGGAATCCCTCGTAAAAAATTCATTGACAAAATAATTAGACTGGCAAAAGAAAGCGGAATTGACTTTCAGCTTGAAGTTGAAAGTTCCGGAGGAAGTGATGGAACGGAATTGCAAAAACAGCCCTATCCTATTGATTGGTGCTTTATTGGTGCTCCGGAAGATTTCGTTCATTCTCCGGATGAAAAAGTCCATAAAGCAGATATTAAAAGTATGTTAGGACTTTATTCGTTTCTCCTGGAGAAACTTTAATTTATGGCAAATGCAATTGTTTTTTATTTATCCTCTCAAAATCTGCCCATTTTCAATTTAAAAAAATCGTTTCAATGCCTCTTGAAGATCATCCGGCGGCGGCGACGGGCGTCCTGTTTTTTTATTTACAAATACCAAAGTAGTTTCCGCAATATTAATTAATTCGTCTTTTTCATTGAAAGTTTCATAGTCAAAACGAATTCGGGTAGCAGGAAGTTCTTTTATTACTATTTTAATTTTTAAGAGTTCATCGTAAAAAGCGGGTTTGATATATTTTATCGAATAATTTAAAACAGGTAAAATTACGCCTTCTTCTTCCAGAACTTTATAACTGAATCCTAGACTGCGTAACATTTCTACGCGTGCTACTTCAAAATAAACAGCATAATGTCCGTAATATACATAACCCATTTGATCTGTTTCTGCATAACGTACTCGAATTTGTGTTTCATTCCTATACATAAAAAATATTTTTTTGCGAAGATAGAATACTATTTATTTTTTATTAACCTTGCTGAGCGATTATAAAAATTATTTTTTTCTGATGAAATTTTTTGTTATATCAGCACAACTTGCTTCAGTATTATTAATTTCCTGCAAGCCGGTTTATAATATACAAAAAACAGAAGAAAAAGAATACGTTCTTTCAGATACTTCCAATACTGCTATTGACAGTTCCATTTACGCAATGATATTGCCGTATAAAGAAAAAGTGGAAGGTACAATGAATGCAATTATCGCAGAAACAGAAACTGTATTAGAAAAAGGAAATCCGGAAAGTAAACTTGGTAATTTTGTATCAGATGCCTGTTTGAGTGAAGCGGCAAAAATTTATTATCCATCTGATGGACGACAATCAGATTTTTCTTTTTTTAATAATGGCGGTTTACGTAAAGCATTGCCTAAAGGGAAAATCACTTTGGGGGATGTTTTTGAATTAATGCCCTTTGAAAATCAATTAGTAGTTTTATCATTAAATGGCGAACTTGTCAAAAAGATTTTTAACTTCATAGCTTCAAAAGACGGGGCTCCGGTTTCAGGTGCACGTTTTGAGATTAAAAATCATGAAGCAGTAAACATTACAATTAATAATGTACCGTTGGATATAACAAAAACATATAAAGCATTAACGTCTGATTACCTAGCAAATGGGGGTGATTCTTTTGATTTTTTAATTGGCATTCCCCGCGAAAATGTAAACTTAAAATTACGTGATGCTCTTATACAATATTTAAGATTATCCGGTAAAGAAGGAAAAAAAATAAATGTCAATCTTGACGGCAGAATCATAAATGCACAATAGAAGAGATTTTATTCGAACCCTCGTCAGCGGTGTGGCTTATGCCGGCTTAAGTACTTTGCCCAATGATTTGTTTGCTGCACATGAAATAAGGAAACTAACAATCCTTCATACAAATGATGTACATAGCCGCATTGATCCCTTCCCGATGAATGATCCAAAATATCCCGGCATGGGTGGTGTCGCACGAAGAGCGGCAATCATAAATCAAATTCGTTCAAAAGAAAAAAATGTTTTACTTCTTGATGCAGGCGATATTTTTCAAGGTACGCCATACTTTAATTTATATGGTGGAGAACCTGAATTAAGAATTATGAGCAAGATGGGTTATGATGCAGCAACAATTGGCAATCATGATTTCGATAATGGAATTGAAGGATTAGCTAATCGTCTGCCAGATATGAACTTCCCTTTTCTAAATATAAATTACAATTTTAAAGACACACCTTTAGAAAATAAAACCGTACCTTATCGCATATTTAAAAAAGGAGGAATTAAAACCGGTGTTTTCGGAATAGGAATTGAATTACACGGTCTGGTTGATCCAAAACTCTATGGCAATACAATTTATGAGGATCCGTTTATACATGCCGATCGCATGTCTGAAATTCTCAAAAACGATTACAAGTGTGATTTAATAATCTGTCTTTCTCATCTTGGATATCGTTACAACGACAAAAAAATTTCTGATGAAATATTTGCTAAACAAAGCACCAACATTGATCTTATCATAGGTGGACACACACATACATTTCTTGATAAACCTGTTAGTTATTTGAATAAAATTGGAAAAGAAGTTCTTGTCGCACAAGTTGGCTGGGCAGGAATCAGACTCGGTCGCATCGATTATTTTTTCGACGCAAAAGGAAGAAAAAAAGATATACTTTCATCTACTGTAAAAATTAGTGAAAATACAATAGCATCATAATTTTTTATTTTGCTTTTTTTACAAAATATTTGCACACGGAAAAAAAGCTGTCAACAAAATAGTACACCCGATATACGGGATTTTTAAAAAAGAAACACAAACCACAACACAAAAAAACTTTTCTTGAAAACAACAATGGAGAAAACTTGCGAAAGCATCTGGAAAAAATGCCTACAGATAATAAAAGATAACGTAAGTGCTCAGAGTTTTAAAACCTGGTTCGAACCGATTAAACCTGTAAAACTCGATGGTAAAATTTTAACCATAGAAGTTCCCAGCCAGTTTTTTTATGAATGGCTCGAAGAACACTACATTACTCTTTTACGGAAAACAATCCGGCAACAGCTCGGAAATGAAGGTAGACTCGAATACAGCATCGTTATGGAACATGCAACAGCCGATTCCAAACAGTATACTGTGAAAATTCCTACCCGTACCCACGGTGATCTGAAAAATACTCCTATGAGTATTCCATTAGGGTCTACATCAAATACGATCAGGAATCCATTCGTAATACCCGGACTTAAAAAAGTAAATGTCGAATCTCAGCTAAATCCGAATTATACTTTTGAAAATTATATCGAAGGGGATTGTAATCGTTTAGCACGTTCTGCCGGATATGCCGTTTCTAATAAGCCCGGTGGTACTTCGTTTAATCCTCTTCTTATTTATGGCGGTGTAGGTATGGGTAAAACCCACCTCGCCCATTCTATTGGAATAGAAATCAAAAATGCTCATCCCGGTCATACGGTTTTATATGTATCATCTGAAAAATTTACTCATCAATTTATTGATTCAGTAAAAAACAATGAGCAAAACGACTTCGTTCATTTTTATCAAATGATCGATGTCCTTATATTAGATGATGTTCAATTTCTTGCAGGTAAAGAAAAAACACAGGACGTATTTTTTCATGTATTTAATCATCTTCACCAAACTGGCAAACAGCTTATCCTCACTTCTGATAAAGCTCCTGTCGATTTACAGGGAATGGAACAAAGACTTCTTAGTCGTTTCAAATGGGGACTAGCAGCAGATCTACAGATGCCTGATCTGGAAACACGAATCGCCATCCTAAATAAAAAAATGTACATCGATGGCATCGAACTTCCAAAAGAGATTGTTGAATACATTGCTTATAGCATTACTTCTAATGTTCGTGAATTAGAAGGCGCTCTTATTTCAATTCTGGCGCAAGCATCTATGAACAAAAAATCAGTTACGCTGGAACTTGCCAAACAGATGATTGATAAATTTGTAAAGAATACAACACACGAAGTTTCTATCGATTACATTCAAAAAATTGTTTGTGATTATTTCGATCTTCCAATTGAAATGCTGAAATCAAAAACAAGAAAAAGGCAGGTTGTTCAGGCTCGACAAATTGCAATGTATTTTGCAAAAAATATGACAAAATCCTCCCTTAGTAATATTGGAGCTCATTGTGGCGGAAAAGATCATGCTACCGTACTTCATGCATGCCGCACCGTAAATAATCTTATAGAAACAGATAAGAAATTTAAGGCTAGTGTGTTGGAGCTGCAAAAGAAAATAAGTATCAACGGTAAATAAGACCTTGAAAGGAAGGATTAAAGGATTACCCTGACAAATTAATTTAATATTTATAAAACCATTCGATTAACGCGGATGGTTTTTTTATAATATTAATTTTAGAGTTGAATTCTTCTTTGCGTACTTTACGTGAAATTTTATTAGTATTATGTACATCTCAGAAGTCATTACGTCAAATGATAAAAAAGACTTCCTCCTCCTACCCTTAAAAATTTATAAGAATGATCCGAATTGGATTCGTCCGCTCGATAAAGATATTGAATCAGTTTTCGATACAAAAAAAAATAAATTCTTTCGTCACGGACAGTGCTCTCGATTCCTTTTAAAAGATGAAACAGGAAATGTAATCGGGCGTGTTGCGGTTTTTATTAATGAGAAGACAGCAAAAAAGGAAGAACAACCGACAGGTGGCATGGGTTTCTTTGAATGTATCGATGATCGCAAAGCAGCACATATTTTATTTGATCAATGCAAACGCTGGCTAATGGAAAGGGGCATGCAAGCAATGGATGGTCCCATTAACTTCGGCGAACGTGAAAGCTGGTGGGGATTAATTGTGCATGGCTTCACTCCTACACCTTATAAAATGAATTACAACAGACCCTACTACCAGGATCTATTTGAATCGTATGGATTTAAAACCTATTTCGAGCAATGGTGTTATTCATTAAAAGTGCACAATAAAATTCTGGATAAATTTCATGAGCGTCATGAAAAGATTGCAGCGAATCCGGATTACCGTTCAGATTATCTGAAAAAATCACAACTCGAAAAATATGCCGAAGATTTTCGGACCGTTTATAATAAAGCCTGGGCAAAACACGGTAGCGGAAAAGAACTCGACAGCCGTCAGGTACTTGGATTCTTCAAACAAATGAAACCAGTTATCGATGAAAAGACGATGTGGTATGTATATTATAAGAATGAACCGGTAGCCATGTGGATTAATCTCCCCGACATCAACCAGATTTTCAAAAAATTTAATGGGAGATTTACTATTATCGAAAAAATTCGCTTTGCATGGATGCTTCGAAGAACGCATATCCGGAAATTTATCGGATTAGTTTTTGGTGTTGTACCAGATCACCAGGGAAAAGGCGTCGAGAGTTTTATAATTGTTGAAGGAGCCTCACTAATAAGAAAAGAACACCTTTACGAAGATTTTGAAATGCAATGGATAGGAGATTTTAATCCGAAGATGGTTAGTATTGCAGAAAACCTGGGAACATATAAAAGCAGGATATTAAAGACTTATCGTTTTCTTTTCGATCCAAATAAAGAATTCAAAAGACATAAGATTTTGTAAAGAATTATCCACTAACAAAAAAAAATTATCTTTACTAAAATGTTTCATTTTGAAAAGGCTTTTAATTATAACTTTTCTACTGAATTCGACGTACCTGGTAATTGCGCAAGATTATAGTGTCGTCATTCCTTTTCAAGCACAATTTTTTGCTCTGAAAGATCAAAGTTTTAGACAATACCTAAACTTCTCTCCTGTAAAGGTTATGTATTTTGACTCCCTTTCTGTTACAGGTCAGGATACAGATTTTTACACCTTTCATACTTGGCGAGATACAGATACAGTCAATCAGGTTGGGCCAAACTGCATTGAGATTATCGGTCCGGCCTGGACAGGGAATCATATTCATAAAAGTTTTAATGGTAATACGTTTTTTTTTAATTCTGAGGGTGATTCGATTTTATTGAAAGCAAATTCATCAATCAATGACTCCTGGAAATTTATGAAGTTGAATAACTCCGGATATGTAACTGCCCGCTTAGACAGTATAATATATGCTGTAATAACTGGAATACAAGATTCAGTAAAATGTTTTTCACTTCACGTCTACGACAGCACAGGAACGGAAATTAATAGTCATTCGCTAAACAACGAAACACTTCTTCTAAGCAAATCAAATGGACTCCTGTCAACGTTTGATTTTTATTATTTACCGGATTATGTTTATCCTATGCATCGCATTGATTCAATTCCAATGTCGACGCAGGCACAGATTTATGATTTTGATGTCGGTGATGAATTTGAATATTATTCCCAGTGCAGTTATTTATGGGGAGGTGATTTACCGCCGGTCTTTTTTTATTTTAAAATTCTGTCGAAGTTTTTTTCACCCGGAATGGACACCGTTTTTTACCATAGGCGAACTATTACCTTGAGTTTTGACCGCTTTCACATACCAGATTCCGTAAAAACTTTTTCTGAAGACACTATTCATTACCCGCTTATACATTCACCATTCTTCCGAACATTTCCGGAGGAAAATTTATTTAATTCCGATTCATCAAATCTTTTAAATTATACTTTAAAAAAGGATACCGGACTTTATCATGGAAGACAGGAGTATATGCAGATTACCGGATATTTAGGAGGCATGCCATTCGACTCTTGTATTGAATTCAATCACTTTGAACCTGTTTTTTATACGACATGTTGGGCTCCGGGATTGGGAGAGACTTTTATTGAATCCGATGAAGAGTCTATGGCAGGACCGAGATGTTATAGACATCTTATGTGGTATCATAAGTCAAGTGAATATTATGGATATTATCGTGATCTAACAGTAGGGTTAGAGAAAATTATTTCGTCTCCTGATTTTTTAATTTATCCGAATCCGGTAAAATCTTCATTTCAGATTATACTTATGAATGAAAATAAAATGACATTAAAACTTTCTGACCTTTCAGGAAGAATTTTATGGGAAACGTTCATTCAGGAATCAGCGTCATTTGATATGGAAAATTTTTCACCCGGAATTTATTTTATATCACTGAGTGGAAAATCAGGAAATTTCGTAAAGAAAATAATTAAAGAATAATTATTTCATTGAGATCATTGTCCTTTGAGAAAAGCAACAATTTTAGTCATCTCATCATTAGTAATTCCTGCTTTTAGTTTCATGTGAGTGCCGATAATACTCCATTGATCTTTTGCATATTGATCTTGAGAAGGTGCGCTGTGACAGCGATTGCAATTTTCGCCCCACAATTGAGCGCCGCTTTTTTCTGCAATTTCTTTCGTTGGAGCACAACTGCTCAAAAGGATTACACTTATTGAAAATATTAATGTAATTAGAATATATATATTTTTCATTTTATTTTCTCCTTAATTTAAATTGATTAAAAACCATAATATAATTGAATATAAACCTGATTGGTCACATTGGTTTGTGTTTGATAACAAACTTTTGCAACACAATTCCATTTAAGCCAATAATTTAAAGCAATAGCCGTTTGGCTTATAGGTATATTTTTCCCATTTTCATCATAGTTAGCCCAGGGAGCACCATTTGGTGTTGTATATTTAGAATAACGAAAAGCAAGTTCGAAGTTTCGAAAAATATTGTTATCTGATCCGGTTGGTCGAACCGATGCAAGTGCATAATATGTATTTGCAGTATTATTGAATTTTATAGTTTCACCATTGGGATCACCTATAATTGGATAATCATATTTATCAACGTCTTGTTTTTTATATTCTCCAATCAAACGAATTGTACTTTTTAATGCAGGAATGTTATGATAGAAATTTGCATCAATGGCCAGCGCTCTAACTCCAATACTTTTTTCCATGGAATATTGGTTTTCTGTTTTAGAGGTATTTTCATAAGAAACTCCAATCTCCAGGCTTGAGTTTGAGAATGGCAAAAAACCTATACGTCCGCCTACAGCCTTGTTTTTATTATTGTCGGTATAAGCTTCATAATCGAATTGACCGGCATTTTCGGCATCTGTTAATAATTCAGGTCCGTTAGAAACCCATAAATCATAATTCATTTTAGATATTCCCAATGCAAAACCTCCCTGAAAACCAAAACCTACTGCTTCCATTGTCCCGATACCGCCATCGCCAAAACCAACGGGGTTGGTGGGGAAACGATTCATAAATCCTTCAGCAAGTCTTCCTCTGTACATTCCAAAATGCGGAACAAACCGGCCGGCATGAAATGCAATATTATCATTCAAAAGCCAGATCAGGTTGGCGTGTTCCAAACCAATATCAACCACTCCATCTCCGGTTGTCATTTCAATTTCAGATTCAACAAAAAGTTTATTAGATAGCTGATAGAGAAAAATGGCAGAAAAGTTGGCATCACTGAAATTCGATTGCCCGGAATCCAAAACAGCAGTTACGGTAGTATGACCGGTTATCAGAAATTTTGTAGCTCCGAAATCTCTGTCACTTTCCTTTTGATCTACTTGAGAATACATTCGAAATGCACTCATCGTAAAAATAAACAGTAGTAAAATTGTTCTATTCATCTTATTTGTTTTTATATTAATGAACTATCAATTTGAATTTTTAGAAGTTGTAGTTTTTACTTTTGACTTAAGAGAGCGTATGTAACAAATCAGCCACCAGCGTTGTTTCTCACTTAAGATAGTTTTGTAAGCAGGCATGGGCGCATGTCCGTTTGACATTTCGTAAAACAAAGAACCGTCTTTTTGCAATTGAACGTTGGCTGAGGTATGATCCGCGGGTTTAATTGGCAAGCCAGCAGCTGCAACACCATCTCCTTTACCGGAATTTCCGTGACAGACAGAACATATTTTCATATAAATTACTTTTCCACTATCTGCTGCATAACTAACTGAGGAAAATGGATTTTTTATAGTATCTGTCCAAGCAGGAGTATCCCACCTCCGTTTATGTGCTTCAATCGTTTCCTTTTGAGCAAAAGATGCTAAACTAATTAATATTAATAATAAAACAGAATAACTTTTATTAAAAATCATATTTAGAATTCAATTTATATAATTCAAAACTAATTCTCTTGAACTTGCCAAACTATGATTAATGTCATACAATTTATAAAAAAAATACAAGATTTAAATTATAGCTTTGCTTAGTTATGAATATTCTTTACTTTGTTATTTGCCGGAATAGCATTTAAATATATAAATCCATTTAATCAATTTATTATGTCTGAAAAAGAATCAACCCGAAGAAAATTTTTAAAATTTTTGGGCCTTTCCGCAGGAGCTACACTGGTCAGTTCGAAAATGCTGGCAGGTATTATTAAACCTGAAGACATTCGTAAATTAAATCCGCGCCAACAAGAGTTTATGGTTGACTACGGAAAATGGATGGACGAATTTATTGATGTAATCAGAATTCAAAAAAATGATCCCGGTAATTCCGTTAATAATAAAAAGATGATTGCTTTAACAGAACGTGCCGAAGCATTTAAACCAAAACTTTCCGAATATATGAAGGATGCAAATTTTTCAATGATTTATAAAGTATCGATTGAAAGAATGAGTAAGGAGATTTAGTTTTTAAATCATAGATAATTTTGCTCAGCTTTTTTTTAAATAAACATAAAAAGGAATCAAATCTATTCGAATTTACTGTAGTAGTTAAGAATTAATCAGTCTGTCTTTTATTAACAAGTCTAATATTGCAATTTAATCAATCAGATTTTTCTTTATGATCTCATTAGAAATACCTGTATAGAACTCAATTATTTTGATTCTACGCTCTGTTTGCGTAATATATTGGTTGTACAAATCGTCCATGCTTTCAACCTTGCATTAAAAAATATGTTTGGTTTCGAAAAATTACAAGTCTACCAAAAAGCCCGTGAATTCAATCTTGAAATTAGAAGAGACGTATTGTCTAATGAAAAATTGGACAGAGTTTCAAGAGATCAACTAAGAAGAGCCGCAATGAGTATCATGCTAAACATCGTAGAAGGAAGCAGTCGTTTCAGCAATGCTGATGAACGAAATTTTTATGTGATAGCTAGAGGAAGTATATTTGAATGTGTTTCAATTCTTGATCTGTTATATGTTGAAGAAACGATTAGTATTAATCAACAGAAACATTTCTATTCTAAAGCTGAGGAAACTTCTAAAATGCTTTTCAAGATGATATGTGATCTCAAAGCTAATTATAATTCGAGAGAGAAAAAAGTACGAGTATGAAGTCCGGGTCTGGAGTTTGAGTCTGAAAATCCGAGTTTGAAAGTCCGAGTCTGAAAGTCTGAGTCTGAAAAAAAATCCGAGTCTGATTATCTATACGAATCCCACGGACTCGGACTTTCAGACTCGGACTGTAATACGTGATCCCGCTGGGACTCGAACCCAGGGCCCATACATTAAAAGTGTATTGCTCTACCAGCTGAGCTACGGAATCGGTACTTTTTTAAGGCGGGTGCAAAAATAGAATTATTAAGTAAAATTCAAGCAATTGTTCAAAAAAAGATATTAATAATTAATAATTAAAATCAAGTAGTGGATATCAGCCATTAAAATAAGCGCTGCAAATTAAAAGTCAAATAGCTGGAAAGCAGCTTTATTCGTTTAAAATGCCTGTCATTCTTGACAACTTCCAACATAAAAAGTGATATAAAATTTCTTATCACTTTTCTAAGATTTTTATAAATATTCTATCACAATCAACGTTTCATTCAAATCTAACTTCCATTTATTTTTCAAATTAGCTCCGACTACTTTTTGGGACATTCTATTATTATACCATAATAGAACAATCAAACTTAAAGGAATTATCCTACAATATTTTCATATCTCTTAATCCAAATTACTTTTAATCTTGGCTCTTGATTGATTCCCATTAAACCCTTCCTTCCATCTCCTGTCTGAAGAACATATAAACAAAAAAAATATGGAAACTAAAAAGCTTTTATTGCCATCACTAATGATTGGCGCAATGCTAACACTATTCTCATTGAATACAGGTTGCAAAAAAGACACGGAAACCGGTAACGACAATTTTCAAGCTGTTGCCGAAGATATCGGACAAGCTGAAAGCGTTTCTTCAGATGTCGATAATATGACCAGCGAAGTAGCCCGAATGGGGACTTTTAGCCACGATGAAGCACAGAATTCATCCATGGATCAATTTAATTTTCATTCTCATTCGTGTGCTACCGTTACAAATGACTCCATCAATCATATTATAACTTTTGATTTCGGTACAGGTTGTACAGGAAACGATGGTAAAAGCAGATCAGGAAAGGTAATCGTCACATATACCGGAACCGGTTACTTTGATGCCGGAACTTCGTGGGTTGTTACATTCGATAACTTTTATGTAAACAATCGTCATGTGGAAGGTGTGAGAAGTGTTATCAATAACGGACTAAATACTGCCGGAAATATGACTTGGACAATCAATGCTCAAAACATGCGAATTACCCGTGCTGATGGCTCCTGGAGATCATGGAATAGCCAACGCACAAGAGAAATGATTGGAGGCTATGGCGATCATTCCTGGGCTAATGACGTATATCTGATAAATGGAACTTCATCAGGTTCAAATAGCGGGGGTGAAAGTGTTTCTTGTACACTTACAAATATACGTCGCGATCATACCTGCCATTTCATAACAAGCGGAACTATGGAAATTACTCCTTCAGGAAAACCCGCCCGTACAATCGATTTTGGTGATGGTACTTGTGATGATATTGCTACGGTTACAAAAAATGGAATGACTCGAACCATTCATTTGAGGTTTTAAAAAAATCAACAATCATATTTTTAGTTATAATAAATGACCAAATTAAAAACGCTGAATCGTTGAAACAATACTTCAACAATTCAGCGTTTTTTCAATAAAAAAATATAAGATATCATTTTGCATTAAACAATTCAAAGTGCTTTTAAAAAAACACTTTTTGTCTATAAATTAATAGAATAATTTAGATGAAATGCTGAGATTAATTTAGTCCCGGATCTTCGGGAAAATCATTTAGTATACCATAAACATGCCCCATACTGGTAAGCACTTTACCCCACATGATTGTTGGTTCTTCGATTAGTATCGAATATTTATCGGCACCGGTGACCCACCAGTTATCGGAATTTATTTCTTTCTCTAATTGCTTGCCCTGCCAGCCTGAATATCCTGCAAGGAATTTAATTTGATCTGAATTGATCTCTCCGGCTTCAATCATTACTTTCAACTGAGAATAATCTCCGCCCCAATAAATTCCTTCTGCGATTTTATGTGCGCCTTTTAAATTTTCGATTGAATGTATGTAATAAATAGAATCGAGTCTGATGGCTCCACCCCAATAAACAACAGCATCTATTTCAGGAAAATCATCCAAAGCCTCATGTACTTTTAATTGCGTGGGTTTGTTTACAATGAAGCCAATAGTACCCTTTGAATTATGCTGACTAATAAGAACTACCGAACGTTTAAAAGTAGGCTCAGGATTAAATGGTTCAGAAATTAATAGAGCACCGACGCGAGGCTTCGGCAGTGAGCTCGCTTTTTTCTTCATCCGGAAGAGTGATTTGATTATTAATACTCTCAAGAACGAAAAAATGTTCCAGCCTTGGCCAAACAGTAAGAAAAAAATTAATGGTCATAATTAAAAATCTAGTTAATAACTATTATCTTTTTATTAATCAAATAGTTATCTATTTTAATCGAAAGTAAATAAAAACCCGGATTTTCTAATTTGCTTAAATCCAAAGGCAGAAAATATTGACCTGGGCCATAATGTAATGTCTCGCTTTTAAAAATTGATCGACCTAAAGCGTCACTAATATAACAATCCACTTCACTCTTTTCTTTTAATGTAATACTAATTTTTGATTCATCGGCTACCGGGTTAGGGAAAACATGGATTTCAGCAGTAGAAGGTACATTAAAATTTGTACCGTAATTAATATCTCTATTGAAGTGAATAGTTCCGGCCTGATAATGATAAGAACCCGTATTCATTACCTGATTTAAAAATATGGGTATGCTATTGATGGAGGTAATTTCTGAAGTAATTAATAATCCGGTTGGGTATACTTAATAACAGCTCTGTATGCCGGACAGCGTTGCGTTGTATCAGCTATATAATTGGATATAGAAGGCCAGTTGAGTACATTCCAAGACATTATCTTTACTCCATCATTTAATTGCGCTGAAGATTTCAATGGTAAGAATATTCCAATAAAAAATAAAATTTCTTTTTACCATTTATTTGGAAGCAATTTTCATTTTTTCAAATGTTTTATCCTGAATAACTACAATTGCTTTTTGCAAAGCATGATTGATGTCGTTTATAACCTGCATATACGCACCTGTATCCCATAAATTTCTTGCAATTAATGCTTTGAGCTGTAATCTTAATTGGGCGTTTGAGGTCTTTAATCCTGTACTATCGGATTTAACTCCTGCTTTTTCTCCTGCTGAAAGGAAGTCATTCATAATATTATCATCCAAAATAAATCCCGATTTAAATGCAGTTACGTCTGCAAATTTGCTCTTTAATTCATTTCGATGTAAATCCGTATAAGTAATAGTAAAATCATTAAGAACATTTTTTCTTAAAAGATCAGTATAAAATTGGCTGTTGGATGATGTATCCAGAGGAACAAAAACATCTGGCATAATTCCGCCACCGCCTCTTACAATACGTTTGGCATTGGTATAATAATTTGTAGTATCAGCAAAGTGAATGCTATCCTTATAAAATAATTCGCCATGTTTTAAACGGTTGCTAAAATCAAGATCATAATCTTCATCATCCCCCAATATATAAGGCTTTTGAATACAACGACCGGATGGAGTATAATAATGAGCGATAGTTAGCCTTAACCCTCCTCCATCATTAAGAAGATATGTTTTTTGAACCAATCCTTTGCCGAATGAACGTCGGCCAACGACAAGCCCACGATCCCAATCCTGAACTGCACCGGTAACAATTTCGCTGGCTGATGCTGAAGATTCATCGATAAGGATAGCTAGTTTTCCTTTTTCCCAACCACCTTTTGCTGTTGCAATAAATTCTTCGGGAGGACTCACTCTGCCTCGCGTGAAAACAGATTTCTTCCCAGCCTCTAAAAATTCATCAGCCAATCCGACGGCACGATTCAAATATCCTCCGCCATTGCTTTGTAAATCCAGAATCAGGCTTGTAATTCCTTTGGCTTTCAGTTTATCCAAAGCACGAATAAATTCATCAACTGTCGAGTCAGCGAAACGGCTTATTTTAATGTATCCGATTTGTGGAGCGACAACGTAAGCAGCGTCAACACTAAAAAGAGGGATCTGATCGCGTGTAATAACATAATCTAATAAATCAACCTGATCACGGCGAAAAATACTGACCGTTACTTTTGTGCCTTTATCGCCGCGCAATTTCTTTAATACATCGTTATTGGTTATTTTAATATTTGTGACATTGACAGTATCAATCTTTACAATTCGGTCACCCGCTCTTATTCCAAGTTTTTCTGATGGGCCTCCGGAAATTGTTTGAGTTACCAGAATAGTATCTTCATGAATATTAAACTGGATTCCAATACCCTCAAATTTTCCGACAAGGGGTTCATTAGTCTCCTTCATTTCTTCTGCAGGTATATAAACGGAGTGTGGATCAAGTTCCTTGATCATAGCTTTTAAAGCTGCATCAGAAAGCCTTTTTTCATTGACCGTATCTACATAAACGCTTTTAATTATTTGCAAAGCACGATCGAAATTGCCTTGTGTTCCTTGCGATTGGGCATTGGTAATTAATGATGAAGTTATTAGTACCAGAGTAAAAATAATTTTGTGAAACATTTTAATGACTTTAATTTTCATAGGTTTGGGTTTACGGTTGTAAAGATAACTGTGTTGTAGTTAAGAAAATACTAAACTTCAATATAAATTGGACAATTTTCTGCTAGTTTGACAATAGTGTGAATCTTGCTTTTAAGCTGATTTACCGAGGTAAAGGCGGTTTTTTTTCTTACACATAACAATGATTATAAAGATAAATGTGAAGCTTTAATGAAATTAAAAACGTTATTTGTTTATGGTTAAAAATCAAAAATGAATTAAAAAAAATTATAAGCAACAAAGAAAATCAAAAAAATATTAAAAAGGTATGTGGTGTATTACATTTTCTCAATTGAAATAAAATTAATCTATCCTTTAAATCAAGAATATATATTCGGCATGATTCAAAAAAAAATTCACTGTTATTTTTATGACAGGTTAAAAAATGAACTTTAAAAACAGTGTTTTACTCTTTTTTTTACCTTTCTTTGAAGACTTAATTATAAAATATTTTTTCTGTGAATATCAGTGGTAATGATACATTCAAACTTTTTGAATTCGACAAGATATGCGAGAAGATCGCATTTTATTGCCGTTGTAATTCGTCGCGACTAAGAGCAGAAAACCTGAGTCCGATAATTAACCGTGACATCCTATTACTAACTCTTCACCAAACCGATGAATTTTATCAATCATTAAAAACGCGCGGATATTTTCCTGATATCTTTTTCGATGATTTTGAATCCGAAGCTAGATTAATAGCAAAGTCAGGTTCTGTGTTGACAGAAATTCAATTCAGTCTGATCAGATCGGCTTCCATTACTGTTAACAGTGTAATAAAATTTCTGAAAGAAAGAGAAAGCTCATACCCCAATTTAATAAAACTTACTAAAGGCTTACAAGAGACGAAAGAAATTATTGAAAAAATTGATGAGATAATTGACGCACATTCTCAGGTTAAAAATTCCGCATCAGATGTATTAAGTGATATTCGTTCAGCCTTAACTTCAAAACGGCGGGAAGCTGATCGCCGTTTTCGATCATACATTGCTGATCTTAAAAAAAAAGGATGGCTGAGAGAAAACGAAGAAAATTTTTATAACAACAGGCGTGTACTTGCTGTTCCCTCTGAATTTAAAAGAGATATTCGAGGATTGATTCACGGTAAAAGTGAAAGTGGTAAAACAACCTTTATTGAGCCTGAAATTCTGGTTGGATTAAACAATGAAATTGCTGAACTTGATCAGGATGAGAAAAATGAAATAAGAAGATTGCTCCGTGAATTAACAGATCAACTTCGGATTCATTCAATATTAATTGCTGCTTACCATGTATTCCTTAGTAATCTCGATTTCATTCGAGCTAAGGCATTATTTGCAATTGATATAAACGGTGTTCTCCCGCTAATTAATAAAAACAGTGTAATTAATTTATTTAATGCCGTACATCCTCTTCTCTATCTTCATAATAAAGCACAGCAGAAAAAAATAGTTCCATTAAATATTTCACTTGATTCTGAAAAAAGAATTTTAATAATAAGCGGACCAAATGCCGGTGGTAAATCGATTACCTTAAAAACAGTCGGGCTACTTCAGCTTATGTTACAGAGTGGATTGCTGATATCAGCCGATGAGAAATCGCAAATGTGTTTCTTCAATCATTTCCTGGCAGATATCGGCGACAGCCAATCGATCGAATACGCTTTAAGCACTTACAGTTCACGCTTACTCAGTATGAAAATGTTTCTGGAAACCGCTAATAACCGTTCCTTGATTCTTATAGATGAATTCGGTACCGGTACTGATCCCGAATTAGGTGGAGCCATTGCTGAAGTTGTACTTGAAGAATTAAATAAAAGAAAAGCATTTGGAATATTTACAACGCATTATACGAATATAAAACTTTTGGCTGATCAGCTAATTGGTGTTGGGAATGGTTCCATGCTTTTTGATCCTGAATCGTTGCAGCCTAAATATCAGCTTATCATGGGTCAACCGGGAAGTTCATATACTTTTGAAGTTGCGGAAAAAATAGGATTACCACAACATGTAATTGAGCGTGCCAAGAAAAAAGTACAGAAAGAAAAACTCAATCTGAATACGATGCTTGCTTCTCTTCATCAACAAAAGAATAAAATTGAAGATGAATTGCGTGACCTAAAAGAAAAGCAGAATAAAACTGAAGAAGCCGGAGGCAGATTTTCACAACTATCCCAAAAACTGGCCGAAAAGATGGAAAAGGATAAGGAAAAAAGAGAAGAATTAGTAAAGCTTGCAGACTTAGGAAGAAAATTCAATGCTTTTTCTCAGGAATGGGAGAAAGCAAAAGATAAAAAAGAGATAATTAAAAAATTTGTCGGTGCAATGACTGCAGAAAAAAAGAAACGAGCTGCAGAAAACTCACCACAGAAGCTGGCTACCAGGAAACAAGTTTTGCTGGAAAAACTAAGAAAAGAAATACAAGTAGGTTCCCAAGTAAGAATGTTAAAAGGAAAACAAATTGGTACCGTAGAAGAAATCCGAAAAGATATTGTCTATGTAAATTTCGGAAATATGAAAGCGAAAGTAGGTTTAGAGAATTTGGAATTGGCAGATAATATCGATTAGATAATTATCGGAATTTTGTTTCCAACTTTTCTTAGAGTAAAACGAAATTTATCCCAATAAATCATTCACAATCTTTTCGACCGAAACGCCATCTGCTTCTGCGCGATAATTTCTAACCAGACGATGTCGAAGAATCGGCATTGCTACTGCTTTTACATCTTCAATATCGGGAGAATATTTCCCATTTAAAACAGCATGGCATTTAGCTCCTACAACAAGATATTGCGAAGCACGTGGACCTGCACCCCATGATAAATAAGCATTTACGTCTTTTGTTGCTGAAGTAGTATTCGGGCGAGTTTTTGTAGCAAGTGAAACGGCGTATTGCAATACATTATCAGGAATAGGAATTCTTCTGATAAGATCCTGAAAAAAGAGAATCTCCTGAGCATTAATTACTTTTTCAAGTTTTGGTTTGTAATCGGA